>JBEIQZ010000308.1:0-7407 GCA_040376255.1 Alphaproteobacteria bacterium | reverse complement strand
GGCACGCGCTACACCGGCACCGCCGGGAACGAGGCCGCGCGTGCGTGGATCGTCGAGCAGCTCGAAGCCACCGGGATGCCCACCGAAGAGGACACGTTTTCGGCAGGAACCAACGTCATCGCGCGCCTGCAAGGCACCGACGATCCCGAGGTCATCTGGGTGTTCTCCGCCCACTACGACTCGACCTCGGAGATGCCCGACACCTTCGCACCCGGCGCCGACGACAACGCGTCCGGCGTCGCCGCGATGCTCTCGGCGGCGCGGATCCTGTCGCAGCACGAGTTCCACGGCAGCATCTGGTTCGTCGCGATGGGCGCAGAGGAGCAAGGCAGCCTTGGCAGCGCGCACCTCGCCGATCGCATGCTGGACGAAGGCCTCACCGTGCGCGGGGTCGTAGCCCCCGACATGATCGCCTACTGGCCGTTAGGCGACGGCGACGCCTTCGACATCCTCGGCGACACCGACTCCATCCTCATGGCCGAGTCCATGGGCGCCGTCGCTGATACCCTCGGGGTCGCCAACAAGGTCTGGATCGACCACTTCTATTGCTACGGCGACGACCACACCAACTTCCAGGAGGTCGGCATCCCCGCCATCTCCCCGATGGACTGCGTCGAGGCCCACAACCTCCCCGCCTCCGGCGAGCACACCCCCCACTACCACCAGACCACCGACACCGTCGACACCCTCCACCTGCCCTTCACCGCCCGCGTCACCGGGGTCATTGTCGCCTCGCTCGGCCAGTGGGCGGGGTGATACGGAAACGCTGAAAGCGTTGCCGGATCAAGAGAGAAATGAATACCGACTTGAAGAATAGAGTGTTGGTAGAAGCAGGGGAAGCGCAAAGCACGTACCCCGCGACTACCGGCACTTTATTCTTCAAGTCGGTATGAGAGGTATTTTTTTATTTGTTAACCATCATCCTCAAGGCGCCCGCGCTCTCAAAAACCGCGCGGCCTCCTCCGGGAACGCCCCGTGCGCCGCCCACCCTGTCGCCGCCTCCGGCAGCCACCGATCCACCGCCTGCGGGCGCAATTCCAGCCGCCACGGCTCCCCGTCCACCCGCACCACGTCGATCACCGTCCCCGCAGCGCCGCCGAGCGCCGCCGAGAACACCGGCAGCCACCGCGCCAGCAGCGCCGTCGCCCCCGCGAGCGCCTGACCCTCCTCCGCCGCCCACCGCGCCCGCCCCGCCGCTGGCAGCACCCACGCCTCGAACGGCACGCGCGGCGCCCACGCCATCTGCAGCACCGCCCCGCCCCGCTCCTCCAGCTCCAATTCCCGCCACCGCACCGGCGCCGTCAGCACCGGCTCCTGCGGCAGCGCGATCAATTGCCAGCAGGTGTGGTGTCCCGGCGTCCACCGCCGCGCCGCCGCGAACCCCAGCAGCCGCCTGTCCCCCCGGAGATCCCGCTCCCGCGCCCGCAACAGCCTGAGCATCGCCAGATCCCCGCCCCGCCCCTCATCGTGCGCCCCGATGATCAGCTCGTGCGCCCCCACCCCCTCCTGCCGCACCCGCCCGCCCTCCGTCCGGGGCGCCGGGTCGCCCTCGATGCCAAGGATCGGCTCCGGGTGCGGCACCGCCACCGCCCCGCCTCCCTGACCGCCCGATCGCGCGATCACCGGCCCCGCCGCCGACAACCGGCACAGCGGGCATTGCTCCGGCGGCGCGGGGGCAGGCAGGTGCCGGTCGGGCCACCGGTCGTTCAGAATTACCGTCCCGCCACCCACCGGGCATATCCGTATCTCGCGCATGAAGTCCTCTCCTGTTGCGATAGGGGGAGCCGACGCCTTCAGCGTCCGGCTCCCCCTATCGCAGCAGGAGAGGACTTCATGCTTCTTGTTTTGGGCTGCCAGCCGCCTGGGAGGGGCGGCTGGCAGTCGGGACGCTGGGAATGATGAAGGGGGAGGTTGTTTTATTGAGAGCGGGAGCCGGCGTGTCACCCGGTGATGAGCGCAGCGCGAACCTGCTTCAGCGGCGCAAGGCAGTAGAATTGGTAAAATGGAAGGTGAGCAGGAGACGACATGCGGCGGTTGGTGGCGTGGCTGGTCGTGGCAGGGCTGGTGGCGGGCGGGGCGGGGCTGGTAATGGCCGGGGAGGTGGCGGTGGTGAGCGGGAGCGACTGGACGAGCCCGACGCTGGGGAAGATGAAGTGGATTCCTGCGGGGACGTTCACGATGGGGAGCAGCGAGGGATACAGCGACGAGACACCGCATCAAGTGACCTTGACCAGGGGCTTCTGGCTGATGGAGCATGAGGTGACACAGGGAGAGTGGCAGGCAGTGATGGGGCGCAACCCGTCGTATTTCAAGGATTGTGGCGCGACCTGTCCGGTAGAGGAGGTGAGCTGGTACAGCGTCCAGACCTACATCCAGAAGGTGAGCACCCGCGATGGCGTGACGTACCAGCTTCCGACCGAGGCGCAGTGGGAGTACGCAGCGCGGGGCGGGGAGGCGTACATCTACGCGGGCAGCAACCATCTCGACGCGGTCGGTTGGTACGACAGCAACAGCGGCCGCCAGACCCATCCCGGCTGTCAGAAGCTGCGCAACGGCTACGGACTCTGCGATATGAGCGGCAACGTCTTCGAGTGGGTACAGGACCGGTACGGAACGTACCCTGGCAGTACAAGTGACTATGTCAATAACAGGTCAGTCGGCAGCCGGGTGTTTCGTGGGGGGAGCTGGCTCCTCAACCCGTCGCTCGCCCGTGTGGCGAATCGTGGCAGGTTCGCGCCCGGCAGCCGCCTCACCATCCTCGGCTTCCGCCTTGCCAGATTGCAGTGATCTACTGGCTACAGATCAACTGCTCCATTGCCTGCCTCCCTCTGTGTCCTCCGCGTCTCTGCGTCTCCCAAACTGCATTTTGCCTTTCCTCCTCCACAATGCTATCCCTCCCCATGCGCTGGCTCCGCGTCCGACGACCCGCCCCGATCCTCCCCTGGCAGCAGCCCGCCGGGGATCTCTGCATCGCCAACCAGCGCCTCGCGGATCGGCAGGTGCGCGCAGCGGAGGGGTGCGGGCTGGAGTTCGGCGGGGAGGCGGAGGCACCGTCTGACGATCCGGGGGTGCTGTCCTGGGACAGCGATCTCGACGTGTCGCTCCCGGCGATGCGGGCATTTGTCAAAGCGGCGCGGGCGGGCGGGGGGCGGCTGTGCGTGGTGGAGCGGCCGGTGCGGACGGGGAGCCTGATCTGCGAGCCGCCCGGCCCGCCGTGGAAGGGGGAGCCGACGCGGCTGATGGGGCTGCGGCTCGGCGCATCGGAGCGGCCGGTGGTGCTGCCGCCGCTGGGGATGGCGATCAACCCGGCGCCGATCCGGGGGCAGCCGATCTCGCTGTTTTTGACGGTGCGGACGGTGGTGACGGTGCGGCACTGGGTCCACCTGCTGCAGGCGAACCTCGCGGCGATCCTGCCGGAGCTGATCGGCGGGCTGCTGTTCTCGGCGCGGGGGCTGCTGTGGACGTGGCTCCGGGCGCCGTGGCGGGCGGGGGCGGGGCGGCTGGCGCGGATCGGGCGCGGGTGCAGCGTCCACCCGACGGCGCGGCTGGAGGGCTGCGTGATCGGGGACAACGTGCGGATCGGGGCGTACTCGGTGCTGCGCGGCTGCGTGGTGGGGGACGGGGCGGTGATCGAGGATCACGTCTCGGCGCGGGCCTCGGTGATCGGGCCGGGCGCGCACCTCGCCAACTGGTGCCTGTGCAACTTCGCGGTCCTCGGCGCCCGATCCAGCCTCGGCCACATCGGCTGTCAGGCCGGCGTGATCGGGGAGGACGCCTTTGTCAGCAGTTTTGCTGTCCTTGAGGATCTGTCGCTGACCGGGAACGTCCGCGTGCGCGACCCCGGACAGATCAGCGGCGCTGCGCTCGCGGACTCGGGATCGCCCTTCCTCGGTGTGGCGGTCGGCCACCGGAGCATGATCGCCGCGCAGGTCACCGTCGCCCCCGGGCGGGCCATCCCGAACGATGTCCGGCTGCTCCCCGATCCGGCGGGTGTCCTCTCCCGCGTCCCCGACGCGCTCGCGCCCGGCACCTGGATCAGCCGGGGCGGCGGGCTGGTGCAGGCGTGATCTCCGGCGCGGGCTGTCTGCTGCTGGCGGTGGCGCTGACGGGGTTCCTGGGACAGCTCGGCGGGCTGCTGGCGACGCGTGGCCTGCTGCGGCCCCGGTGGCGGCTCGATCCGGCGCACGGCGCGGCGGCGCATGAGCCGGCGGGGCTGGCGGGCGGCCCCCGGATCAGCGTGTGCGTCCCGGCCCGCGACGAGGCGGCCTGCATCGCGGCCTGCGTCGGGTCGCTGTCGCGGCAGTCGTGGGCCGACCGGGAGATCATCGTCGTCGACGATCACTCCAGCGACGGCACCGCTGAGATCGTCGCCGCCCTCGCCGCCGCCGACCCGACGATCCGGCTGATCCGATCCGCGCCGCTGCCGGAGGGATGGGGCGGGAAGTGCCACGCGCTCCATCAGGCGGTCGCGGCGTCCACCGGGGAGATCCTGCTGTTCGTCGACGCCGACACCGTCCACCACCCTGGCGCGCTGGCGACGGTGGCGCGGGAGATGGAGGGGGCGGGCGGGGGGACAGGGGCGGTCGATCTGCTGGTGGTGCTGGGTGGGCAGCAGGTCGGGACGCTGTGGGAGCGGATCATCAACCCGGTGTTCTGGGGCTACGTGTTCCAATTGCTGAACCCAGCCGCCTGTGAAGACCCGTCTAAGCCGGAGGACATCCTGGGGAACGGCCAGTTCGCCGCCTTCCGGCGCGGCGCCTACCTGCGGGCCGGGGGGCATGCGGCGGTCGCGGACGTGGTGATCGAGGACGTCGCGCTGGCGAAGCGGGCGAAGGCGGCGGGGGCGCGGTGCAGGCTGCGGCTGGGGCCTTTGCTCACGCAGACGCGCATGTACCGCAGCTTCGGGGAGGTGTGGCGGGGTTTTTCCAAGAACGTGGCGGTGGTGCGGGCGGGATCGGCGCGGGACGCCGTCCTGTTCCTGATCGCCAACGGCTTCATGTTCCACGCAGAGCTGTGGCCCTGGATCGGGCTGGGGATCGGGATCGGGGGCGGGGTGGGTTATGGCGGCGCGGTGGCTGCGCTGGCGGCGGGGCAGATCGCCTGCGTCTGGGGGCGGCGGTTCTTGATCTACCGGGAGGTGTGCAGGCCGGAGGGGCTGGAGCGCAGCCCGGCGCTGTACCTGCTGCAGCCGGTCGGGTCGCTGCTGGCGGGGCTGATCCACCTGAACGCGATCCGGGTCGGGTACCTGCGCCGGGGGGTGTGGAAGGGGCGGGCGCTGCCGCAACGGATCATCTGATACCGGGGCATAGACTGTCGAGGGGCGTTACCCCTCGATCCAGCCCATCCACGCTCCGACCGCGACCGCGACCGCCATCAGGCTCTCCCCGGCGATGAGTCCGGAGCTGACGGGGACGATCACGCGCCCGGCGAGCTTCGGGTTGGTCTTCTGGAGGACGAGGGCGATGACCGCGCCGATGAACATGGAGAGCGTGTTGTAGCCGGGGGTGGTGAAGGCGAGGCCGAGGCCGGAGGGGGAGGGGATCCAGGGCTTCAGCTTCGGCAGGAACCGCTCCAGCAGCACGAGGGCGATCCCGATCCCGCCGCCGACGAGCAGCGCGATCTGGGCGGTCGGCTCCATTGTATCAAAACCCTTGGCGAGCATCTCCGCGACGTTCTTCCAGGTGATCGCGCCGGGGGCGGGCCACTTGTCGGTGCCGAGGTCGTCGGGGCTCTTTATAAGGATGTTGAACGCGCCGACGACGGCGAACGATCCAGCGGTGACGCCGAAGAACTGCGCCCAGAACTGCTGGCGCGGGTCGGCGCCGAGCAGGTAGCCGCTCTTCATGTCGGTCAGCAGGTCGGCGGCGTGAAGGCCGACGCCGCCGGTGACGTTGGCGGTCATGAGGTTGGTTGTGATGTTTCCGGGGGAGAGGACGCCGAAGGTGATCTGGGTGATCTTGCCGAGCGCGCCGGTGGGGGTGGTGTCGGTCTCGCCGGTCACGCGGCTGGCGACGATGGCGGTGAAGAAGCCGAGCAGCACCGAGATGACGCCCATCCAGACGGGGATGTCAAAAAAGAGCTTCTCCAGCGCGACGACGAGCGCCCCGAACACGACGACCCCGGCGAAGAACCAGGACATCGGCACCTCCTCATCCTCCTTGCCCCGCCCCTGGAAGGCGTCGAGGGTGCTGCGGAGCGCGCGGGCGACGGAGCGCCACTGGAAGGCGAAGGAGAGCAGCCCGCTGGTGAGCAGCATCGAGGAGCCGAGCCAGACGCTCCAGGCGACGATGTTCTTGTAGCCGAGCTTCGCGTCGATGATGCCCTCCCGGTACAGCCAGGGCGCGAGCAGCAGGTAGTTGATCCCGGCGCCGAGCAGCATCGACCACGCGGAGCGGAAGCCCATGATCGCGCCCGCGCCGATCATGATGCCGCTGCCCTCGATGGCGAGGGTGAACTTCGAGAAGGGCTGCCCCGCGAGCAGGCCGGGGAATTCGAACTGTCCGGGGAGCGCCCACGGCTTCCAGGTGGCCTTGACGTCGCGCAAGAAGGAGATCACCGCGCCGAACCCGGCGGAGATCGCCAGCCAGATCGCCTGCGCCCGGCTGTCGTCCCCGGAGGCGTGGAGCGCGCGCAGCGTCTCGGCGGCGGCCACGCCGGAGGGGAAGGTGAGTTTTTCGATGTTGATCATCTGCTGCTTCATCGGGATCGCCATCACCACCCCGAGCATCGCGATGGCGCCGATCCAGACGAACATCTTCAGCGGGTCCATCCGCTCGCCCGAGATCATCATCAGCGCCGGGATCGCCGCCGCCGTCCCGCCGCCGGTCATGTAGCCCGCCGCGCTGGCGACGGACTGCATGGCGTTGTTCTCCAGGATGCCGAAGTGGGTGCGCGTCACCCGCATCCGGTGAAGGATCAGGAAGATCGCCCAGGCCAGGATCCCGGCGGTGATCGACACCCCGAAGCTCCAGCCGAGCTTCAGCGAGGTATACAGGTTGGACAGGCTCATGAAGCCGCCCAGCAGCATCCCGGCGACGACGGCGCGGGCGGTGAGCTGGGGCTGGGAGCGGTCGATGGGCGGGGCGTCAGCTACAGCGGGGTCTACAGCAGGGTCGTTCGACATCGGCGCAGTGTACAACAGCGCGGCGGTAGCGGAGGCGGGCCTGTGCCGCTATTAACGGGTGCCGGGAATACATCCGGCGCATCTCCCCTCGTTCAGGAGACTCTTTCTATGGATCATATCGAATCAGAGCAGGAGGCTGCGCTCCCTGAAGATCAGGTCGCTGCCCGTCTATATCGCATCCGCCACAGCCTCTCGCACGTGCTGGCGCAGGCCGTGCTGGAGCTCCGCCCCGGCTCGACGCTCGGCTTCGGGCCGCCCATCGCGGACGGCTTCTACTATGACTT
>JBEIQZ010000977.1:0-1023 GCA_040376255.1 Alphaproteobacteria bacterium | reverse complement strand
TTCCGGTCTGGATCGAGAAGCTGCGCTTCAAGCCGAAGCCGGGGCGGCGAGGGGCGGAGGAGCGGCGCGGAGCGACACCTGCCGGGCGCCCCTCCTACGGCCCTGCGCTGGATCTGGGTGGCTTCGGGCGCGTGCGAGCGGTTCCCGGCCAGCGTGCGGCGGTGGTGGAGATGCGACCCGGCATGTTCATCGTGACGTTCGTGCCGGAGGTTGCGATGGGGGAGGAGGCGGGGTTCCTGCCGATGCTCGCGCCTGCCATCGTGCGGACGGCGCGACGGGTGTTCCAGCTCAGAGAGCCAGAGCCGGGGGCGCAGGACGGCGGAGCGCCGCAGGAGCAGCTCCAGAAGCAGCACCCGCCGATGAAGCACGGCGCGTACCGGGGGCGCCAGGAGCGCGGGCGCGTCGGGGAGGACATCGGCATCTCGCTGCCGCTGCGGCTGGTGCAGACCAATGAGGCGGCGCGGGGGGCAGGCCGGGACGCGGGGCAGGCTGTGAACCAGGCCGCGAACCAGCCACCGGCATCGACGCGGGCGCAACGCCAGGAGCGGTGGTCGCGGGTGGCGGAGCGGCTGGAGGATGTGGAGATCCCGTGGCTGGATCGGGAGACCGCCGGGGATCTTGGGCTGGGCGATGACGGCAGGTGCCGGTGCCGGGGGGGCGCATGAGCTGGGATCTGGAGAAGGCGAAAGGGGTCTATGCGGGGCTGGTGAGCTGGCTGGAGGTCACGGGCGCCCCGGAGATCGCGGCGCTGTTCAACCGGGTCGGCGCGTGGGTGCCGGAGAAGCTGGCCGCGATGTACGGCGCGGACGCCGGCGTGACGGTGCAGGTGCTGCGGACATGCCGCTCTCTGGCGGAGACCATCGTCAAGAAGGTCGCTGCCAACCCAGCGATCCTGTCGGCGGCAGAGTCCGCTTGGCTGCGGGACGCGGTGGGGCTGTGGAAGGCGCTGGTGCTGGGGCTGGATGTGCAGTCCGCCGATCCATTGCTGGAGGTGGGGGCGGCGCCGGTGGTGGTGCTGGGGGT
>JBEIQZ010000525.1:0-4435 GCA_040376255.1 Alphaproteobacteria bacterium | reverse complement strand
CTGAGGAGCTGCGCGACCGCGCGGTGTGGACGCGCATCCTCGACGAGGCGCCGCTGCGGCGGGGGTCGCACAACCTCCAGGGGATACAGAATTCCGGGCCGTGGAGCCACCACCGGCTCAACATCTACCCGGACGGCGGCGTGGCGCGGCTGCGGGTGTACGGCGATCCGGTGCCGGGGGCGGGCGTCCCGGCGGGCGCAGGGCAGGGCGGAGCGCAGGCGGGAGAGATCGATCTGGCGGCGCTGGTGAACGGCGGGCGGGCGGTGGCCTGCAGCGACATGTTCTTCTCGCCGATGAACAACCTGATCATGCCGGGGCGCTCGGCCTATATGGGCGGGGGCTGGGAGACGCGGCGGAGCCGCCCGCCGGGAGAGGACTGGATCATCGTGGCGCTGTGCGGGGCGGGGCGGGTGGATCGGCTGACCCTCGACACCGGCCACTTCAAGGGGAACTACCCCGACCGGGCCAGCGTGGACGGGCTGTACTGGCCGGGCGCGCCGCCGACGCGGCTGGCCGGACATCCGGACTGGAAGGAGATCGCGCCGGCGATCAAGCTGCGCGCCGACCGGGAGATCGACGTGGCGGTCGCCGATCCGGGGCCGTGGACGCACCTGCGGCTCCGCATCCTGCCGGACGGCGGGGTGGCGCGGCTGCGGGCGTGGGGGCGGCGGATGGACGGGGGCGGGGCGGGCTGGATCGCGGACGACGCGCTGCTCCGCCACCTCAACGGGCTGCCGGAGGAGGAGGCGCGCGCGGCGCTCGGGCGCTGCTGCGGGTCGCTGCGGTGGGTGGAGGGGATGCTGGAGTCGGCGCGGCGGGCGGGGCCGTGGCAGAGCCGCACCCGGCTGCTCGGGGAGGCGGAGCGGATCTGGTGGCACCTCGACGCGACGGACTGGCTGGAGGCGTTCTCGCACCACCCGCGCATCGGAGCGGACGCGGCGCTGCTGCGGGCGAAGTTCGCCGCGACGGCGGCGTGGTCAGGCGCGGAGCAGGCGGGGATGGCGGCGGCGGACGGAGAGGTGATCGCGCGGCTGGCCAAGGGCAACGCCGACTATGAGGCGAGGTTCGGTTTTCTGTTCATCGTCTGCGCCACCGGCCTTACAGCAGCGGAGATGCTGCGGCGGCTGCTGGAGCGGCTGGACAACGAGCCCGCCACCGAATTGCGGATCGCGGCGGGCGAGCAGGCGAAGATCACCGCGCTGCGGCTGGCGAAGCTTGCGCCTGCGCTCGCGCCTGCGCCCGCGCCTGCAGATCGGGGGGACGCATGAGCCCGCCCCGCGAGGAGAGCCCGACGACGATCAGCACCCACGTCCTCGACCTGGTGCGCGGCGGCCCCGCTGTCGGGGTCGGGATCGCGCTGGAGTGGCAGGAGGGCAGCGGAGAGAACGGCGGCGCGGGCTGGCGGCTGATCCGCGCGGGCGCCACCGACAGCGACGGGCGCCTGAAGGGGCTGCTGCCGGAGGGGGCGCCGCAGGCCGGGATCTTCCGCATCACCTTCCTCACCGGCCCGTGGTTCGCCGCCCATGACAAGCCCTGCTTCTACCCGGAGGTCGCCGTCTGCTTCGCCATCCCCGCGCCGGGGCAGCACTGGCACGTCCCGCTGCTGATGGGGCCGTACGGCTACTCGACCTACCGGGGGAGCTGAGCAGACAGCCCGTACCGGATCGCCGCCGCCCACGGATCGGCGTCGTCGCGGATCAGCGGGAAGCTGAACGGCAGCAGCAGCTCAGTCACGAACTCCGGCGGCTCCGGCGACAGCACCAGCGCCCGCAGCAGCCGCGCCGCCACCGGGTACCAGCGGGCGGCCTCGCCCCGCCAGCGCACCTGCACGCGCCGTCCGTCCTTGTCTGGAGATCCGGCGCCCGGCTCTCCCGCGCCCTCCGCCCGGATCGCCGCGATCTCGGCGTCCAGGATCGCCTCAAAGACCTGCGCCGGGACGCGCCCGTGCTGGACCTCCGCCCACAATTCCCAGCGCGACCGCTCGGTGGTGGCGAGGTCGTCCATGATGCGGACGGGGACAGCGGCGCCGCGCGCGTCGCGCAGGTGGGCGGGCAGCGCCACACAGCCGTTCCCGCAGAGCCAGTCGGCGAGGTACTGGAGCGCCTGCGCGATGTTGTAGCGCACCTCCTCCGGGTCGTCGTTGGCGATCACCGGGGATCGATCCTTCTCCGCCGCCAGCACCGCCCGCAGGTAGCGCGGATCGTCCTTATCGAGCCCACCAATATCGGGCCCGTCGATAAACCGCAGCAGCCGAGCCAGATCCTCCGGCTCCGGCACCAGCGCCGCGACCAGCCGGTTCAGCGCGCCGTCCGCCGCGTCGCGCTCCCGCCGCCGCCACGCCTCCACCAGCGCCACCGCGATCCGCACGAAGTCCGGGTGAGCGATCCAGAAGCCGTCCAGCCCGCGCTTCATCTGGGTGACCACGTCCCGGATGAAGCCGATCATCGACACCCGGAACGAGGCCGCGTCGCCCTCCTCGAACAGGATGCCGTACATCCCGCCGATCTTCATCGCGCCCATCGGGCTTAGCCGCTCCACAAGGATGCGGTGGGACTCGCGGATGTTGTGGATCACGATGTCCGGATCGGCCTTGACCGGGATGCGGTAGCCGGGATCGTGCCGGAACAGCCGCGCGGTGGACGCCAGAAAATCGTGCCAGCCGAGGCTGCCGCCGAGGAAGTGCGGGTGCAGCGCGGCGGCGATCTCCGGGATGCGGAAGATGGCGCGCGGGTTCTCGAACACCACCAGCACCCGGACGGGCGACGCCGCAAAATCCGGGATGAGCGCCGGATCGCGCCGCGCAATCGCCGCCCCGGCGGCCTGCAGCAGCAGCTTCAGGTAGGCAGCCTCTTCCTCGTTCTCCAGCTTCGGGAAGTAGATCGCCCGCGACTCCGGGTGGCGCCGGAGGTGCCACAGGTGCAGCACCAGATCGGTCAGGTGCAGCGGCAGCGGATTTTTCTCATAGATGTGGTTGCCGTCGGGCAGCGCCAGCCCCGGCACGCGCTTGATCGGCAGCGACAGCCCCGACGGCGCGAGCCGGTAGGCGCGGCCCTGTCCGGCGGCGGGCTCCTCCAGCGTCCGATCAAAGCAGCCCTGCAGGTTGCGGTTGGCGCGCAAAAACCCCGCCATCAGCGGCGTCTTGCTGTCCTCGTCGTCGGCGCCCCACCTCGGCACCTGCCCCGACGCCTCCACAAGTTCCGCCACCAGCGGGTCCTCCCCCGGCCTCCGGCGGTGCAGCGCGTTCATCGCGTTGATCGACATCCGGCGGCTGTCGGGCGGGCCGAACAGCGTGATCTGCTCGCCCTTCAGAAAATCCGGGATCTCCACCTGCGGCGCCACGCTCCCCGCCCCGCTCCCCTCCCCGCCCGCCAGCGGCCCCGGCAGCGGCCCCGCCACCACCCGGCCCGCCGCGTCGCGCATCCCGAGGATCGTCTGCCAGCCCGGATCGGTGATCCGCCGCCCCCGGTTCGCGGGCTGGAGCGCCAGCGTCTGCGCGTCGATGAACGCCCGATCCGCCGCCCGCTGCGCCAGGCAGGCCGCCAGCGCGTCACGCACGGCGAGGTACACCTCGACCATCAGCGACAGCGCCGCGTCCGTCTCCAGATCGGGGAACTCCGCACGCAGGCCCGGCAGGACGCGCAGACCGGGGACGGCATCGACCGGCTCCCCCGCCGTCCACAGGGCGTCCAGCAGGGGGGCAGGCAGGAAGTCGGCGAAGGCGGGGATGTCCATAAAGACGGTTATCCTGTATCGCGCAGAGAGGATACGCCCCCCGCATGACCCGCACCCGCTCCCTGCTCCGCGCGCCGCTCCCCGGCCCGCTCCCGCCCGCGCCGCTCCCCGCCGGGCTGCTGGAGCGCGCCCCGGCTCCCGATGACGCTCAGGCGCTCGGCCGCCTGATCTTCGACGCCTACCACGGCACCATCGACGACGAGGGCGAGACGCCGGAGGAGGCGGTCGGGGTGGCGGCGCACCTGCTCGGCGGCGGGTTCGGTGAGGTGATACGATCGGCCTCTGCGCTGGTCATCGCGCCGGACGGCCGGCTGATCGCGGCGACGCTTGTCACCTGGCACCGGATGCCGACCGGGCAGTTCGAAGGCCCGTTCCTGGCGTTCAGCCTCACCGATCCCGCCTGGCAGCGGCGCGGGCTGGCGCGGGCTGGCCTGGCGCGGGCGATGCATGCGCTGGCGGCGGACGCGCGGGCGCACCGGGAGATCGCGCTGATCGTCACGCAGGGCAACCCGGCAGAACACCTCTACGCCGCGCTGGGGTTCCGGTGAGCGGCCCCCTCCGGTGATCAGTACACCACCACCGTCCGGATCGACTCTCCGTGGTGCATCAGGTCGAACGCCTCGTTGATCCGCTCCAGCGACAGCCGGTGGGTGATCATCGAGTCGATCTCGATCCGCCCGTCCATGTACCAGTCGACGATCTT
>JBEIQZ010000508.1:0-4545 GCA_040376255.1 Alphaproteobacteria bacterium | reverse complement strand
CGGGCTGGGTCTCGGACGTCCACGGGCTCGCGGCGCAGGCGGCCGGTCTGGAGGGGGAGGCGGCGGCGGCGCTCTACGCAGAGGGCGGGATCACCGCTGGCGCGATCGCGGAATTGGCCGACAACGCCCGCCCGCTCGTGGGGGCGGCGGCGGACGCGACCGATCTGCAGGTGCTGGAGCGGCTGCTCGCCTGGCCGGATCTGGCGGCGCGGCTGCCGGAGATCCTGCCGAGGGCCGAGGTGCTGGACATGGCGGTGCGGGTGGCGCCGACGCTGCCGGGGGGCGTGCAGAACTCCCACGCCGCCATGCGCGATCTGCTGTTCGCGACGTACCAGCCCGGTCAGGTGTGGTGGACGTTCATCGCCATCTCCGGGCTGTCGGTGGTCGGGATGTTCGTCTACGACCGCGTGATCCGCTCCATTGACCGCGCTCCCGGTGAGAAGACACCGGCGGGCGGGCCGCAGGCGGGATAGTGCGCGCCGATCCGGGGCATCCATGATCCTCCTGCTGACAGCCGCCCACGCCGCCTCGCTCGACAACCTCCAGATCGCCGGCCCCTGGGGCAGCCCCGGCGCCACCAACGGCGCGGCGGCGTGGTGGAACCCGGCGGGCCTCTCTGCGGGGCAGGGGACGCGCCTGCTGATCGAGGGCGCCCCGACCTTCGCCACTGTCCGCTATGACCGCGCCGAACCCCACGGCGGCGCGGACGAGATCGCGCTGACCGGGGTGATGCCCTTCGCCGGGATCGCCACCGACTTCGGCATCCCCGATCTGGGCGTTGGCCTCGGGCTGTCCGTGCCGTTCGTGCGCGGCGGGGCGGAGGTCGATGCGCCCGGCAGCGGCAGCTACCACCTCCGCAGCGGCGATGTCCGCGCCATCTACCTGACGTTCGGCGGCGGCTGGACGCTGCTCGACCGGATCTCCATCGGGGTGATGGGCGCGTGGGTCCACAGCTCCTGGACCGCCGAGATCGACAACGACACGCTCCCGCTGCTCAACGATCAGCTCGAAGCCCTCGGCGAGATCCCCGACTACACCGACGACGATCTGGAAGACCCCGACTACGCCGCCAACCTCCGCTTCGGCGACCTCAGCGACGACACAATGAGCTTCTCCGCCGGGGTGCGCGTCGTCGCCCACCCGCAGGTGGTGTTCTCGCTCGCCTACGTCCACGGGGCGCGCGTCGTGAACGAGGGCAAGGTCGATGTCGTGTTCGGCTGCCCGCCCCAGTCCGACACGCGCGGGCGCTTCGGCGCGGAGTCCTACGGCATCTGCAATACCACCCTCGAAGCCGACGCCGCCATCGGCTACGCCCTCCCCTCCCGCGTCCACGGCAGCGTCACCTGGGCGCCCCGCCCGCACCTCGCCGTCGAGGTCATGGGCGGCTGGGTCGGGTGGAGCGCGTTCAAGGACTATGAGATCGTCATCTCGGGCGTCGAGACCTACAACGAGCTCCCCAAAGAAGAGACCGCCGACCTCATCAACCAGCGTCGGCTCTGGGCGCGCGACAACCAGGACAGCGCCTGGGGCGGCGTCGATGTCAAGGGCGAGGTCGGCCCCATCCTGCTCGGCGCCCGCCTCGTCTATGACCTCTCTGCCGTGCCGGAGCAGGCGATGTCCCCCAACAACTACGACTCCTCCGAGACCGTCCTGAGCGGCGTCGCCGCCTTCAAGGTCGCCGGGCCGCTCTCCCTCGGCCTCTCCTATACCCACCACTTCGTCGCCACCCGCGAGGTCGATCAGAGCGGCTTCTCCATGAGCGTCGGCGACGAGCGCGCCGAAGATCGCTGGTTCTATCCGCACGGAAACGGCACCTACTCCGCCAGCATCGATCGCATCGGCGTCAGCCTCCGCGTCGAGACCGGCTACAAGGTCCGCGTCCCGAAGCCCGATCAGCCGCCTGAGCCGGAGGACGTCCGCCCTTCGCAGGAGGATCCGGAAGAGGCTGAAGAAGAATTCCACTCCCGCGACCCTGACGAGGAGCCCAGCGATCCTGAGCCCCCGGAGATCCCCGAATGATCCTCCACGCCGCCGCCGCCCTCGGCGATGTCCTCGACCGCATCACCATCCTCCACATCAAGCGGTCCCACATCACCGATCCGTCAAAACAGGCAAACGTCGCCCGCGAACACGCCGCGCTCTGCAGCAATTGGCAGGAGGCCGGGCTCCCCGATCCGCCCTCCGTCCCCGAGTACGCCGATCTCCTCGCCGTCAACACCGCGCTCTGGGAGGTCGAGGATCGCCTCCGCGCCCTGGAGGCCCGCCGCGACTTCGGCCCCGCCTTCGTCGAGGACGCCCGCTCGGTCTACCGCACAAACGACCGCCGCGCCGCCCTGAAGCGGGAGGTCAACGCCCGCTTCGGCTCCGCGCTCACCGAGGAGAAGCAGCACCCCGACTACCATGCGCCCGCACCCGCGCTCGCGCCTGCGCCCGCGCTCGCGCCTGCGCCCGCCCTCACCCACATCTCCCCCGACGGCGACGCCCGCATGGTCGATGTCGGCGACAAGGAGATCACCCGCCGCGCCGCCACCGCCGCCGCCGCCGTCTGGCTCTCGCCCGACGCCCTCGCGCAGATCCGCGCCCGCACCGCAAAAAAGGGCGATGTCCTCACCGTCGCCCAGGTCGCCGGGATCATGGCCACCCGCCGCACCGCCGACCTCATCCCCCTCTGCCACCCCCTCGCCATCGACGGCGTCGACCTCCTGCTCACCCCGGAGCCCGACCACATCGCCATCACCTGCACCGTCCGCTGCACCGGGCGCACCGGCGTCGAGATGGAGGCCCTCACCGGCGCCGCCGTCGCCGCCCTCACCGTCTACGACATGCTGAAGGCGGTTGATCGCGGGATGCGCGTCGAGGGGCTGCGCCTCCTCTCCAAGTCCGGCGGCAGGAGCGGCGCATGGTCGGCCTGATCCTCCTCCTCGCCTGCACCCCTGAGAAGATCGGGACCACCCCCTGCACCGCCTGCGGCGGCGAGTGCCAGCAGGACGCCCTCCCCGATCGCGGCAGCGACCACGTCGAAGGGGAGGTCAGCTACGCCGACATCCCCCCCGCCTCCGGCGACCACAACGCCTGCTGGGCGCGGTGGGGCATCTACGCCGACCCCCTCCCCCCGGAGAACTGGGTCCACAACCTCGAACACGGCGGCGTCGCGCTGCTCTGGAATTGCCCGGACGGCTGCCCCGAGGATCAGCAGGCGCTGGAGGACTACGCCTCGACGCTACCCGCCGGGCGCGTGCTCGTCACGCCCTACCCGGAGATGGAGTGGGCGTTCGCCGCAGTGTCCTGGCAGAACCGGCTGCTGCTGGGGTGCCTGGATGTCGAGGCGCTGGATGCGTTCTTCCAGGCGCATGTGGGGCAGGCGCCGGAGAATCTGCTGGACATGCCGGCGGCGGAGTGCGCGGACAGCGGGTGATGAGAGAAGCGCAGCGTGTGCCTCCCAAACCCGCATTTGCCCCACTCCCCCTACAAATCCTGAACTTTTATCGGCACAATCTCCATCCGTTCCATCTCCTGAATGACCCTCAACTGCGGCGGGTCCTGGAGCGTCGACACCAGCTTTATCCCGATCCAGCTTATCTCTGACCGGACGAGGATATTGTTGACATCGAGATCGAAGCTGGCGGTCCCGGTCGCGTCGGAGGCGGTGTAGTGGCGGGTGGGGATGAGGACATCCCCGAGGGTGATTGTGGCGTCGGAGGGTTCGGAGAGGGTGCCGGAGAGGATCTGGCCGGTCTCGACGAGGAGGAGGCCGACGGGGCCTGCGCCATCGAGGCGCCAGCTGCGCCCGGGGTCATGGAGGTCGAGGCTGGAGAGGCGGGCGTCGGCGCGGGGGATGGTCTTCTGTTCGAGGTCGCGGCCGTCGGTGCGGGAGACCTGCCATGCGCCGCCGGGCTGGAGGACGCCCTGGATCTGTTCGAGGTCGCCGTTGTGGTCGACGGTGCAGGTGAAGGAGGCGCTGGAGGGGGTGGAGACCCCGGAGGCGCGGATCTTCCAGGCGTCGGGGCCGACGGAGAGCTCGGTGTAGATCTGGATGATGCGGCGTTCGCCGGCGGGGTGGGGGAGGAAGCGGAGGTCGACCTCGCGCCAGCCGACGGTCTTTCCGGCGACAGAGAGGTCATAGCGGAGGTTGAGCCGATCGGGGAGCGCGTCGGCGGCGTGGCTCAGGGCGGCGAGGAGCAGAAACATGCCTGAATTATAACCTGTCGAGAAAGAAGGATTCCCAGAACGGGGTGACGCATTCCTGCGGCGGCGCAGCAGAGATCGCGCTGAAGGGTTCACCGAGGAGGCGGGCGGCGGCCTGCCAGGCGGGGCCGGGGGAGCCGGTGAGCGGGGGGAGGAGGTGGCTGGCGAGATCGGCGCCGCCGGGGCGTCGGGCGACCCAGAGGGCGGCGAAGGCGAGGTCTGCGGGATCGGGGGTGAGGGCGAGCAGATCGAGGGAGCGGGCGGAGATCGCCCGGTGATCGGCGAGGGCGTCAGGGGGCGGGGCGGGGGCGTCGTCGATGGGGGGGAGGCGGCGGCCCCGGCGGGGGAGGCGGACGGGGG
>JBEIQZ010000609.1:0-3419 GCA_040376255.1 Alphaproteobacteria bacterium | reverse complement strand
GTCGCCGTTTGTCGAGAGGCACACCCCCCGGTCGTTCCCCCCGCACCCCGCCAGCCACAGCGCCGCCACAAAGAGCACACCTTTCACGCCGAACCGCATATCTCCTCCAGAGAAGTTTTCTGTCGTCGCAGCGCCCTCCGGCGCAGTTCCCCAGTTCGTTGAAGATCAGGGGACAGACTGTTAACGGCATCTTACCCCGGAGCCTGAATGTGGATGTTCCTGAGCGCGATCAGCTATGCCGCACCCCCTGTTGACGCCGCACCTCCCCCTGAAACAGCGCCAGTCTCCTTGCCGAACGCGATCCTGGTCGAGGACGCAGGCACCTTGCTGGTGATCCAGCGTCAGGAGGACGTATGGAGGATCATCCATAAGATGGAGAAGTTGGATTTTATGTATTATGATATATATGATGTACTCGATCTGGATGGGAATGGTGATGTAGAGATCATCTTGACCGTTCAAATGGAAGGAACTGCTGTTGTATTTCCAAGTGTATCTATATTAAAATTAAAAAATAATGCCTATGAAGATGTGACAGGTGCAGATCTGATGCTCGACGGAGATCTGGAGATGATCAAGTCCAAAAACACCTATACCTTTCGGCTGCACTCCGAGCTCCCAGGCAGCTACACGGATTACGTCCTCTCCGGGATGACGCTCCAGGAATTACCGCGCGTTTTTGCTGTGCGGCCTGCGGTGGCTCCTTCAACGACTCCGCCTTGGTTGCGTGGTGATTATGGGTATACCTTTGGTTACTGCCGTCCGATGAACTTCAGCATCCACGAGACAACGATCGAGTATGGATACCCGAACATCGGCAAAGCCACCATCACCGGCGTCACCATCAACGCCGATACCATCCTGCTCGCCACAGATCTCCCCGCGCCCTGGACGGTGCTCAGCCTGAAGAACGTCCCGCAGAGCGATGAGATTATGGCGTCATGGTCTGGCTCCCCCACCGGCACGTTTGAACATGAGTGCAGCATCACCGGAGGCAACATCCCCGGCTGGTGATCATCCTTCTCCAAAAACCGGGAACAGCTCCCCCCGCACCGCCGCCCCCTCCTCCGGCTGCAGCGCCCAGTTGTAGGGGTGCGGCGCATGCGCGGGCGACCACCGCACCTCCGGCAGCAGCCACGTCACGGTCCAGGCGCGGCGCGGGCGCGCGGTGGCGTTCCCCCCGCTCCGGTGCCAGACGAGCGGGTGATGGAAGCACAATTCCCCGGCCCGCGCCGCCTGGATCGCCCGCGCCCGGCCCTCCGGCGCCATTGGCGGGAGGCCCGGGATCGCGGGCTGCCCTGATCCCCGGATGAAGTCGGCGGGGGCGCGCTCCCCCTCCAGGTGGCTCCCCGGCACGAGCTCCATCGCCCCGTTCGGGGCGTCGGCGTCGTCCAGCGCCAGCCATGTCGTCAGCCCGAGCGGCCTGTCCAGCGGCCAGTAGGAGAAATCCTGGTGCCACTGGATCTCTGTCGGGTTCCCCGGCAGCTTGCACACGAGGTTGTCCTGGAAAAAGACGACCCCGCCCCGCCCTGCCTGCCCGAGCACCGCCCGCACCCGCGCCGCGATCCGCCCGTCCTCCACCAGCCGCCGGAACCCCGGCAGCGCGCGCCACAGGTTGTGGTACAGCAGCCCGTAGCCGCTGACCGGCGCCGTCTGCGCCCATGCCTCCAATTCCCCGCGCAGCGCCGCCAATTCTTCAGCGTCCAGCAGCGTCCCCATGCTCCCGAAGCCTGCCGCCTGCGCCCTCCCCACGCCTCACCCCGTCCGCGCCGCGTGATCGACGTGCGCCCCCGCCGCCGCCGTCGCCACCCCCGCCGCCCGCGCTGCGTAGAGCCGCGCCCGGAGCGCGGTGAAGCGGTCGTAGGCGTCGTCGATGTGCTGCTGGGTGAGCGTCGGGAGGCGCAGGATGGAGCGCCGGTGGTTGGCGGGGATGCGCTCGTAGCCCTCAGGCAGCCAGCCGTTGGCCTGGCAGACGCGGAACAATTGCGTGCCGGGGTAGGGGTAGAACACAAAATAGCCGAAGTCGAAGGCGTCCAGCTCCTCCGCGAGCGCCAGCGTCATGTCCAGATCCTCCGGCGTCTCCCCGGGCAGCCCGATCATGTAGTTGGCCGTCGTGAGGATGCCTGCCGCCTTCGTCCAGCGGAAGACCTTGCGGAAGCGGTCGTTGTTCACCGGGCGCTTCATCACCTCGCGCCGCAGCCGCTCGCTGCCGCTCTCGACGCCGTAGGTGATCATCGCGCAGCCCCCGGCCTTGAGCTGCGCCAGCATCTCCTCGCTGATCGTCTCGACGCGGGCGTGCAGGCAGAACGGCACGCGCAGCTCGGCGGCGTTCCGGCGGCAGAACTCGGCCACCCACTTCGGGTGAAGCGTAAAGGTGTCGTCGAGGAAGATAATAAAATTCAGCTTTCCCTCGGCCTTCAGCGCGTGCATCTCGGCCAGAACGCTGTCATGGCTGCGGCGCCGCCCGTAGACCTCGCCCTGCTGGCCGTAGAGCTCGTCGTACATCCGCGCCGCGCAGTAGGTGCAGGGGAAGGGGCAGCCGCGCTGCGTCGCCATGTGGACGACGCCCGGCGTCTCGTCGAGCAGATCGCGCGCCATCCACGGCAGCCGGTCGATGGGATCGAAGGGGGGCCGCAATTCCGGGCGCGGCGCGCCACGCGCCTGCAGGTTCCGGATCGTCAGCCCGCCCGGCGCGCCGATCTGATCCGCCGGGACGCCCCGCGCCAGCGCCTCCACCAATTCCAGCATCGCCTCCTCGCCCTCGCCGAGGCAGGCCCAGTCGATCCCCGGCGCCGCCAGCACCTGCTCAGGCGCGAACGTCGGGTGCAGCCCCCCGGCCACCACCGGAACGTCGATCTCCGCGCGGATCTCCCCGATCAGCGCCCGCGCCCGCAGCCACTGCCGCGTCGTCAGCGAGAGGCCCAGCACCCCCGGCGCCAGCGCCCGCACCCGCGCGATCACCTCCGCCGCCTCCGTCTCCAGCGTCGCCCGGAAGAAGCACACCTCGTGCCCGTGCTGCCGCAGCCACGCGCCAAGGAAGGATGGGCCGACCGACCCCAGCGCCCAGGAGCGCTCAGTGTCTACCTCGATGAAGAGTACGCGCATAGCAGAGGATAGCCTGTTGGCGGAGGATCACCAGCTCCCTCAGCGCTCTGGCGGGCCGCCGGATTTCCGGCTGGCGCCGACGCAGAACCGGTTCGCGGTGAAGACGTCCGCCGGATCGAGGCATTGCAACTTTCAGTTGCAATGATAGGGTCTGATCCACGAACCGGATGCTGCCGTTGTCCACCGTCGCCGTCGTCTTCATGAACCTCCTCACACAGGCCGTCAGCTACTTCGCGGTCGTCGGCACGATCTACGCCGTCGTCTGGCGGTGGGGCCGGGCGCGCTTCCAGGGCGCGCGCATCCCGGGTCCCCGG
>JBEIQZ010000592.1:0-3583 GCA_040376255.1 Alphaproteobacteria bacterium | reverse complement strand
GCGCTCGTCCTCGTCGAAGGGGTAGTCCACGAGGATGAGCAGATCGGCGTCGCCCGGATCGAAGGCGTTCTGGCTCCCGGCGTAGGCGGCGGTGCGGACGTTGGTGACGACGACGCGCGCGGCGCGCTCGGTGCCGCGCCAGGTGACCTTGAACCGGCCCTCGGTCTTGTCGCCGATGGGGAGGCCGAGGACATCGCGCATGAGGGCGCGCATGTAAGCGAAGCGGTGGTGGTGCTGGATCTTGTCGCGGGCGGCGCTGAGGACGCGCTCGGTGTCGAGGTTGCGGGTGCGGACGTCGACGCGGGGATCGTCGCCCTCGCCGACGGTGACCTCGGGCGCGGCGCCGGAGAGCCTGCGGAGCTTGCGGACGACGCTGCTGCGGCCGGTGGCCTCGCTGACGGAGCTGATCTCGCTCTGGGCGAAGGCGTAGAGGGTGCCGCCGGTGACGGACTCGCGGAGGGCGCGCCCGTCGGGGAAGTAGGGGCGCTCGGAGAGCTGGCAGAGCAGCGCGGTGCGGAGGATCTGGCGCAGCTCGGTCTGGGCGCGCGACTCGGTGCCGGTGTCGGCCAGCCCGTCGTCCCGGCTGATGGCGGCGACCTTCCCTGCGAGCCGCTCCCAGGTCTGGACGGTGTGGGAGAGGCGCTGAGACAGCTCGCTGCGGACGTTGTTGTTGAGGGCGCGCACGTTGTCGGGGGTGAACAGGATGTCCCAGAGCGCGGCCAGCGGGAGGAACCGCCCGATCGGCAGGTTGCGGTGGGCGTCGAGCATCCCGTAGAGCGCGGCGATGGCGGTGCGGCTGCGGGAGAGCGCCTGGGTGACGTCGATCAGCACCCGGAGGATCGCCGGGTGGAAGGGGTAGATGCGGCGCACGCGGGCGAGATCCTCGCTGCCGCAGAGCAGCCGCACGAGCTTGTCATACTTGCGGAACCCGGCGTCGATGGCCTGCTCCAGCGCCTGCCGCCGCTCCGGGGTGAGATCGGCGCGCGGGGCGAGGACGCGCTGCGCGCAGACCTCGTAGAGATCCTGCTCCTCCAGGTGGAGGGCGGGCTGGAAGCGGTTGCTGATGAAGGACAATTGCTCGCGGAAGCCCTGCTCAGACAGATCGCCGGGGCAGGTCTCTGCGATGTCGGTCTGCACCGCCACCAGCACAAGGAAGGGCAGCGGGCGCGGGCTGTCGTGATCGACCATCGCGGACAGCGTGTTGATCTGGCTCACATAGGTGTCGCGCGTCTGCCCGCGCAGCCAGATCACCAGCTCGTCGATCATCCAGACGATCGTGTCGAAGCCCTGATCCTGCGCCTGCCGCGCCATGCGGTCAAAACCCGCCGCCGGGGCCACCCACAGGTCGTCCGGCCGCACCACCCGCCCGTGGTTGCGCCAGGTCAGCACCGCCGCCGCCAGCGTGAGCCGGGTCTGCCGGTCGCCGCCGAGGAGCGCGTTGTACTGAACCTCCAGCACCTCCGCCGGCATCCCCGGCCCGAACCCGGCCACCCCCGCCAGCGCGTTCTCCTCCGCCATCCGCTGCAGCGTCGCCCCCAGCCCGCCCAGCCGCGCCGCGTCCTGCCCGAACAGCGAGAACACCGCCGCCTCGTCGGTGAAGTCCAGCGGCGCCACTCCCGGCCGCGCCGCCGCCATCGCGTCGTTGAACGCCGCGTAGAGCGCCTTCACCAGCGACTCCTTCCCCATCATGTTCAGCCGCACGACGAGGCAGCGCCGCCGATCCATCCACGGGTGGCCCGCCCGCAACCCCCGCAGCGCCGGGCGCCCCAGATCGTAGACCACCTCCTCCCGCCCCAGCATCCGGCCCAGGATCGTCATCAGGTGCGACTTGCCGGAGCCGAACGAGCCGTACACGAACCGCCCGATGTCCCGGTTGCGCCCGAGCGCGTCCCCCGCCGACCCCAGCAGCCCGTCCAGCCCCGCCCGCAGCTTGTCCGTCACGACGAAGTCCGCGATGTTCTTGCGGACGGTCGCCTCATCGTCGTCGTCGATGCCGACGATGAAGCGCGAGAGATCGGGGCGCTCAGCGATGTCGAACAGGTCGCTGATCTGCATGGGGGGAACGTATCAGGCAGAGGCGATCAGGGCATGAATATCACCCCCGCACATACCGCATCTTCCGCCCCCGCCCCTCCACCACCACCGCCCCCCGCGCCACCAGCGTGTCCAGCACCGCCGCCAGCCGCTCCGCGCTCCCGGCGAAGCTCCTGCTGAGATCGGCGAGGGGCAGCCCGGCCTTCCCGGCGAGGGCGAGCCGCTGGAGGATCGCGGCCTGCTCCACGATCATGTCTCCGGCGGCCTCTCCGTCGGCACCGGCGCCGGGGCGGCGGATGCGGACCTCTCCCCGGCTCCACGCCTGCCAGCGCTCGACGAGGGGGCAGGGGCAGGCGGTCTGCCCGCAGGCCTCCTGGGCGAAGGAGAGGAGCTCCTCGTGGGTGTCGCGGTCGACCCAGCGGCGGACGTCGTCGAGGGAGGCCCAGAGGCCGAGGGTGGCGCCGCAGCGGCGGGGGTCGTCGTGGGTGGGCATGGGGAGCGGATCGACGGGGTCGTTGCGGACCTGCTCCAGCGCCTCGATCTGGGCGGTGGCCCGCTGGAGGTCGCGCCAGCCGTTCCAGCCCCAGGCGGCGCCTGCGCCGAGGTCGTGGAAGGCGATGAACCGCTCGCGCGGCACGTCGAGCTTCCCCCGGATCTGGAAGTGCTCAGCGCGGGCGAAGTCGGTGCGCGCGTACTTCGGCGGCAGCGGCACGGTGACGGCCTCCCCGGCGTCCTCCCGATCCTGCATCGCCCAGGTCTGCTGCCACGCCGCCCGCGTCCGCAGCCCCTCCGCGCTGTAGGTGCGCCACGGGTGATCCGGCATCGACGCCGACCGCAGCAGCCGCTCGATGAGCTGCGGCAGCACGAAGTCCGCCGTCCCCGCCGCCACCGCAGCCACCTCGCCCGCCCGCCCGTCCGCCTGCAGCGCCCCGCAGATCGCCTCCAGCCGCCACGGCCCCGGCGCAGAGAGCGCCCCGCCCTCCGCGAACAGCCCCTCCAGCGCGTCCAGCAGCCAGCCCTCCGCCGCACGCACCGCCTCCGCCGCCAGATCGGTCGGCTGCCACCGCCGCTTGTACGCGAAGCCCTCCAGCATCGCCAGCCGGGGGTCCGCCTGGATCAGCGCGATCCGCGCCTCCATCCTCGCCCGTTGCGCCCCGGTGTACCGCGCCGGGATTTCTGTTGCGCGCGCATGCCCGTGCCGCTCCCACCACCGCGACCGCTCATCCGGCTCCGCCTCCGCGTCCGCCTGCGCCGCCACGATCTCGAAGGGCCGATGCCCCGCCGCCAGCCGCCCGATCTCCGCCGGAACCGCCGCCCGCTCCGCCAGCCCGTACGATCCATACGTCAGCCAGTCCAATTCCTCCTGAAGCGCGACAAGCTCCTCTGTCAGCGCCGCGTACCGCGCCGCCCCCGCCGCCAGCATTTCTGTTAAGCGCCCCCCGCCCCCCGCCGCCCACACCGCCAGCACCGCCCCCGGCAGGCACCCCGCACGCGCCGCCGCAGCCCCGTCCAACGCACGCGCAAGGGCGATCCGGGCGGTGCGGTCGTT
>JBEIQZ010000209.1:0-9350 GCA_040376255.1 Alphaproteobacteria bacterium | reverse complement strand
CGTGCAATTCTGCGAGATAGAGGTGGGCAAAGGTACCTGCGTTCAACTCCCGGAGGAGTTGAAGTTCCAACCTGCGCTGCTCTCCAGTGTCGGCCATGGCATGCAAAGATAACCCGTGAACGTGCAAAGGGGCTTGCCGACCCCCCCCCCTCATGCATTATAAGGGTGGCGGTACTGCCCTGCGGCCCTGGAGTCCTGCTTGCATATCTCCTTGTTTCCCTCAAACACACCCTCCGGCAACCTGGCTGCCCGCCTCTGGAGATCCACGGCGCTGTCCGTACTGCTCTCGGTGACGGGGGCGTCGTTGCTGGCGTGCGGGCCGCTCCAGTCGCTCACCGGCGGGGGCAAGGGCGGCGCGGCGGAGGCAGCGGGGTTGCTGAAGGCGGGGGACGTCGCGGGGGCGGCGGCGAAGTATGAGGCGGCGCTGACGGCGAACCCGGCAGATATTGACGCGGCCATCGGCGCGGCCTACCTGCGGGCGCTGGCCGGGAAGCCGCAGGATGCGGACGCGGCGCTCGCGTCGGTCGAGGCGTCGGCGGGGCCGAAGCTCGCAGAGGTGAAGCTGCGCCGGGCGATGCTGGCGGTGCAGCTCAACGACTTCGACAAGGTGAAGGAGCACGGCATGGCCAGCGGGCTCCCCGCCGGGAAGCTGCTGCAGGCAGAGGCCGAATTGGCGGACGGGAACCGCCCTGAGGCGAAGCTGATCCTGGAGTCCATCCAGGCTGAGGCGGGCCCGGTGGGCGAGACGGCGAAGCAGTACCTCGCGCTGATGGCCGATCCGAACCCGCTGGTGGCGGGTCTGGCCGAGACTCAGGCGCTCTGGGCGCTCGGCGCGCAGAAGGTGGCGGTGCGGAGCGTCGAGGAATTGGTGAAGGCCTACGCTGAGGCCCACGAGGACGGCGCAGAGCAGATCCTCATCTGGGCCGGGCGCGCGGCGGCGATGGGAGAGGCGGACGTGGCGTTCAACCTGTTGGACGCGCTGACGGTGCCGCCGCCCGGTCAGGTGTGGCGCGTCGCAGCGACAAAGAGCATCGCATGGTGCGCGCAGGGGAATGGAGCGGAGTGCCTCGCGGGTTTTGAGGCCGTGGCGGCGATCGCTCCTCAGGACGGGCTGGCAGACGCGAAGGTGACGGCGGCGACGGTGATCGCCGGACGGGATCCGGCGACGGCCCGGCAGCTCGTCCAGGGGGTGCAAGGTGACGGCGCCGCGCGCGTTCTGGCGATGCTCGGTGACAAGGCAGCGGCTGCGGCAGTCGCCAGCGATCCAATCCTCAAAAAGCAGCTTGGAGGCTGATATGATGGGTTCTCTGCTCCTGGTTCTCGCCGGGTTCGCCCAGGCCAAAGAAGAGACGGGGATCGAGGTGAAGGTGTGCGTGGTGGACGTGGCGGGCGCGCCGGTCCCCACGGCGATCGTGCGGCACCCGCAGGAGGCGGATCGCCACCGGGTCAACGCTCAGGACGGCTGCTTCCCGGCCAGCTCCATCTACACGCCGGACGGGACGGAGATCCGCTTCACCTCAGGGATGGATCTGACGCTGGAGATCTCCGCGCCGGGTTATCAGACGGAGGTGATCACCTATCAGGTGCGGAAGCGCCGGAACAACATCCTGCTGACCCTCCAGGCCATCGAGATGACCGAAGAGGGGATCGAGGAGCCGATCATCACCTTCAAGCAGGACAAGCCCCGCGAGGCCACGGAATCCCCATGAACGGAATCCCCATGAACGGAACCTCCATGAAGCGCTCCCTCTCCCTGGTGGCCCTCGCGGCGCCGCTGCTGTCCGGCCTGCTGCTCCAGACGGCGTGGGCGCAGGACGCGCTCCTCTGGCCGAACCTCTACCCGTCCATCGCCTGCATGGACGGCTGGAGCGGCTGCGTGATCAACGGCGTCGCCCACGGCAGCGGCACCACCCCGGACAGCGCCCAGCTCCCCCTCGCGGCGAACGCGCGGATCGGCTGGTTCGACCTCCAGCCCACGGCCTCGCTCTCCCCGTTTGGCGCCCTCTCCGTCTACAGCGGTGCGAGCGGGCAGGTGGCCTCTGCGCCGCCCCCCACCCCTGAGCCGGTCCCCACCCCTGAGCCGGTCCCCACCCCGGAGGCCACCCTCGCCCAGGCAGAGCCGCGCCCGACCGCCGAGGCCGCCCCGCGCCCGACCGCTGAGGCCACCCCGCGCCCGACCGCCGAGGCCATCCCGCGCCCGACCGCCGAGGCCACCCCGCGCCCGACCCCGGTGTCCACCCCGGTCGCGACGCCGACGTCGGTGCGACCGACCTTCGTCCCGACCCCGACCCCGACGCCTGCCCCCACCTCGCTGCGCCCCAGCGGCACCCCGACGGCCACGGCGGTCGCGATGACCCCGATCGCCACCCCGACCTCGGTGCGTCCGACCGCGACCGTGGCGCCGACCCCGGCCCCCACCGCGACCGCGCTGCGTCCCAGCGGCACCCCGACGGCGACCGCGACCCCGATGGTCGCGCCGGGGGACAACTCCTGCGACGATCTGGCCGCGCTCGAACCGAACTCGCTGATGGGCCAGCTCTCCACCGGTCAGACGAAGTGCCTGGAGGGCCGGATCGCCTCCGAGTCCGCCCAGACCACCCGCGACAAGGTCTCGCGCCTGCTGATCAACAACGCCTACGCCAAGGGCGACAAGGCGGAGTGGGAGCGCCTTATGCGGCGCCACCTCGAAGACATCGACCGCTCCGATCCCGATCTCTGCTACACCTACGCGCTCCAGCTCTCGCGCGGGGGCGTCGGGCGCGCGCAGGGGGTGATCCGCTGGGCGGACTACGCGCTGGAGAACAAGGCGAAGTGGACGGGCAACACCTACAAGACCCGCGTCTTCGCCCTGCTGAAGATGAAGGCTGAGGCGGCCACCCGGCTCTGGGAGGAGGCGTCGAAGGCTTACACCACCTCGCGCTCCAACGAGGACGAGGCCAAGGCGGAGAAGTACCGGGGGATGGCCAAGGAGTACTCCCGCGAGTGGCTCGACTACGCCAAGGCCAGCGCCCAGGACACCTCCAAGGCGATGGCCCTCTGCGTGTCGGCGGCGGGTCAGGAATCCTTCTGTGCGGGAGGCTGATTGTTGAGGTGGACACAGCAGATCGGGCGGATGTCAGCGTCGGGGGTTCTCCCCGGTCTGTTGGCTGCGCTGTTGGCGGGCGGTTGCACCGGCGCTGAGGCGCCCGCGAAAGGGGGCGCGCCTGCGGCCACGCTCGCGGTCCCGGCGGAGCTGATCGGCTCTGTCTGGCAGGCGAAGATGGCGGTCGCCCAGAACCGCGCGCCGTTCGAGGGGCGCGATCCGTGGATCCGCTACTTCCAGGGCCAGCGGAGCACGGCGCTCGCCGGCTTCGCATCAGAGAATGACAAGCCCGCGCTCGCGCGACTCCACGCAGAATACGCTGCGATCTATCGGCAGATGGCGATGACAGCCGCCTGGGCCACCCTCCACACCTGGGGGACAGACGCGCAGCCCTCCGATCCTGTCGCGATGCCGCTGCTCGTCGGGATCGCGGGGGCGATGCTGCGCGAGGCGCAGTGGTCTGAGCGGCTGAAGTCTCTGGACGGGGCGCCGGGGCTGTCGCCGGATCTCGCCGCTCAGCAGAGGGCGTGGCAGGCGTGGGTGGCGGGCGGGAGCGTGTGGCCCCCGCCGCTGGATGGAATCGCCGGTCTGCCCGATCCGGCGCAGGCGCAGGCAGGTTCGCTGCCGGAGATCAGCGGCCTGCCCCACTGGCGGCTGCCCTATCAGGGCGAGTCAGGCGAATTGGCGGTGAGCCACCCGGCGGCGCTGCTGGCGTTCGCCCGCTGGCATGAGGCGGCGGCGGCGGCGGCCGATCCGGCCTCGGCGGCGGCGGTGGCGCGGCTGATCGATCCGTGGCGGCTGCCCGGGGAGCCGCGATCGACGACCGGGAGTCCCGTTTTTGCGGACAGCCTGCTGTTCATGTCGCCCTATATGACCGGCGGGGACATCGCCTTCGTGGCGGCGCTCAGCGCGGATCCGGCGGGTAACGATCCGGCGGCGCGGTACGCTGCGCTGGAGGCGGCGATCCAGGCGCACGGCGCGGACAGCCCGGTGGCGGCCATCGTCGCGCAGTGCCGGATCGCGCTGGCGCAGGATGAGAAGCCCGGGAGCGGCTGGCAGATGGGGGTGGACTGCGTCCAGTCTCAGGCTGCGCTGCTGGTGAAGGCGGTGGAGGCGAAGATGGATGAGGTCGCGGGCGCTCCGCAGGACTTCCATCGCTCCTTCGCCGAGTACGCGCGGGTCGGGGTGCTGCGGTCGGCCGCGCTGGCGGCGGCGGCGATGGGGGATCGGGAGGGGATGGGCCTGCTCCGGATCAACGCCCTGGATCGGAGCATGGGGAATACGCGCGACCCCCTGTTTGTCAGCTCAGTCTCTGCCTGGGACGCCTCCAACCGCAATTCGTTGCGTTGCGCTGATCTGCTTCACGAGCTGGAATCGAACGTGCCCGGCATGGAGGCAGCCCGCCTCCCGGTCGACGCGCTCCAGATCCGGATCGGTCGGAATTCCGCCCCTGCCGGGGCTATGCACTGATGAGGAGCCTGTGATGTCTGCATCCACATCTCTCCGGTCGCTGTTCGCCGCTATCGGCTTGACAGCGGCGGTACTCTCCACCGGGGCCGCGCTCTCCTTCTATGAGGAGAACCTCCCCAACACGCTGAACCCGCTGTTCGCGTCGAGCGTGGTGGACAACCGCTCACAGGAGTTGATCTTTGATCGGCTCTATTACCACGATCCCATCGACAACCGGATCGTGAGCCGGGTCGTCGAGAAGGGGGAGCTTGTCGACAGCGGGCGGGGCTACCGCCTCACGCTGAAGGCGGGCATGAAGTGGCACGACGGGAAGCCGGTGACGTCCAAGGACGTCTGCTTCACCGTCAACGCCATGCTCGACCCCAACACGCCGAGCCCCATCGCGGCGGGCTACCGCACGATCCTCGCGGGCTGCGAGGCGGAGAGCACCCAGGTCGCCATCGTGCGGTTCACCAAGGTGTTCCACAACCCTCAGGAGCGGCTCGGCTTCTCGCTGCTGCCCGAGGCGGCGTTCGGGGGCAGCACCGCGATCTCGCCGGACATGGAGTTCTCGCAGCGGCCCATCGGCTCAGGCCCCTACAAGGGGAGCCGGGGCAAGCGCGGCGCGACCTTCGAGTCCTACCAGAACGTGCACCACGCCGCCCAGATCCAGCAGCTCTCATTGCAGGAGGGTCAGGATCCGATCATCCAGATCAACACGTTGAAGAACAACAACGTGCAGGGCATCATCGCCGTCCCGCCGCCGCTCCGCGCCGACGTCGCGGCCACCGACGATCTTCAGTTGAAGGCGTACGACCTCCGCTCCTGGTGGTTCGTGGCGGTGAACAACAAGAAGGGCGCGCTGGTGGACAAGCGGGTGCGGCAGGCGCTCAACATGATCATCGACCGCACGCAGCTCCGCGAGTACTCGATCGGCGTGAAGCCCGGCGAGCAGAACAGCCCCTGTGAGTTCATCTCCGGGCCATTCGTGCAGTCCTCGCCCTACTACAATCGCTCGGTGCTTACCAAGGATCGGTCGGACGCGGCGGGGGCGGCCTCGCTGCTGACCTCGGCGGGGCTGGCGCAGGTGGGCGGGCGCTGGACGTACAAGGGCGCGCCGGTCGCGCTGAACATCGGGATGCTGGCGCCGCTCAACAACGAGGCGCCCGATCTGCTCCAGCAGATCGCGAACCAGCTCGGCGCCGCCGGGTTCGACCGCCAGGAGACGAAGATCTCCGCCGACGAGTGGAACCGCACGGTGCTGACGGGCAAGGCGACGAACTACGATCTGCTGATCGGCAAGTGGTCGTTCGGCGTGGTGGAGGAGGTCAACAACCTCTTTGAGACGCGCAGCGGCTCGCGCGGGGCGAACAACATCTTCAACTACTCGAACCCCTCCATCGATCAGGTGGTCTCCGAGTACAACGCGGCCCGCACCGACACCGCCGCGCAGGACGCCTACCACAAGCTGCACGCGATCCTCGCCGACGATCTGCCCTACCTGTTCCTCTGGAAGCTCGACACCAAGAGCGCGTGGCGCACCAACGTCACCGGCAACACCATCTCCCCGTTCTTCTACTGGACCAACGTCGATACGTGGCGCTACGGGGGTTGATCGGTGAAAGCCTGGTGGGTCCGTCCATCGGTGCGCCTGTTCGCGGCCATGCTCCTTCCGCTGGCCGTACCGGCCATCCTCACGCTGCTGATCTGGGCGCTCCCCGGCGATCCGGCGGAGATCATCTGCCCGCCTGAGCGGTGCGGCGGGACGGCGGTGCTGGCTGCGCGGTGGAACCTGAACGCGGGGCCCTGGCACTTCTATCAGGGCTGGCTGATGGCGGCGCTGGAGGGGGACTTCGGGCGATCCTGGCGGGTGCAGCAGGGGGAGCTGGTGTCCACGCTGCTGAAGGAGGCGATCCCGACGAGCGGGGCGCTGGTGGGGCTGACGATGATCCCGATCCTGCTCGGGGCGGCTGCGGGCGCGAGCGGGCGGCTGCCGGAGCGGGTGGACGCGGCGCTGTCGAGCATCGGGACGATCCCGGCGGTTATCTTCTCATTGTTCTTCTCTGCGATCATCGAGATCAACTACGGCGCTGCCAGCTTCGATGCGGAGGCCACGCGCATCCGCATGCTGATGGGCGTGGCGGTGCTCTGCCTCGCTGACGGGGCGCTTGCGGGCGCGGTCTCCGGGGTGCGGGCGCTGTTCGCGGCGGAGCGCAACCAGCGCTACGTCGGGATCGCGATCCTGCGCGGCGAGCCGGTGCTGTCGAACATGCTGCCGAACGTGGCCCCGGCGCTCATCGGCCAGCTCCGGGCGCGGGTGCTGCACCTGCTGTCGGGGATGGTGGTGGTCGAGGTGGTGCTGCGGATCAACGGGATCGGGGATCTGCTGTGGCTCGGGACGCTGCTGCAGGACTTCGGGGTGGTGCTGGCGGCGGCGACGGCGTTCGCGGTGTTCTCGGCGGTGCTGCTGGGGGCGCAGGCGCTGACTGAGGTCGCGGTGGCGCTGCATGTGCGGCGGGCACCGGCGGCGGGGACGCTGGTGCGGGCGGCGGCGGGGAGATCGGGGCAGGGCGCGCCCGGCGCGGCGGGGTCGGCATGAACCGCTGGGGGGCTGCGGCGATCTCCCTGCTGATCCTGGCCGTGCTGGTGCTGGCCGGGATGGGCGCGCCCGATCACATCGAGGCGGGCGATCCGTCGCGGGCGCTGCTCGGGCCGTTCAGCGCGCCGCCGTTCGGCACGGACGAGCGCGGGCGCCCGCTCGGGGTCTACGTGATGCAGGGGGCCTCGGTGATCCTGCTGCCGGCGCTGGCATCAGGGCTGGTGGTGGGGCTGGCGGCGGTGGCGGGCGGGCTGCTGCGGTGCGTGGGGAGCGGGCGGCTGGACGGGGCGGTGCAGTGGGCGCTGGAATTGCTGGGGAGCCTGCCCCGGATGGTGGTGGTGCTGGTGGTGGCGCTGCTGCTGCCCTCGGATGCGCGGGGGCTGCTGCCGCTCGGCGTCTGCTGGGCGCTGCTGTCGAGTCCGGGGGCGATGGACGAGGCGGCGGCGGTGGCTGAGCGGCTGGGCGGGGCGCGCTTCGTCGAGGCGCTGCGGGCGCACGGGTTCTCGTGGGCGCGGATCTACCTGTACCATGTGGTGCTGCTGAACCTGCGGCCGGTGGTGGTGCGGCAGGCGTGCGAGACGATGATGCAGGTGTGCTTCCTGGAGATCGCGCTGTCCTACCTCGCGATCCAGGAGGAGCAGAGCAGCTTCACCCACTCCGACTCTGTCCACTCCTGGGCCAGCCTGCTGCAGTCGGGCTACCGGTGGCTGGTGATCCCGGAGGTGATGCACACCGGGCATGCGCTCGGGCTCGGGCTGCTGCTGCTCGGGATGATCACGCTGTCGATGCGGCTGGCTTCGGTCGCGGCGAGGGCGAGATGAGCGGGACAGCGGCGGGGATAGCGGCGGGGACAGCGGCGGGGCGCCGGCCTGCGCGCGGCGATCTGCTGCTGTCGATGGAGGATCTGGCGATCCGTGGCACCGACCGGATGCTGGTGGACGGGGTGTTCGTCGAGGTGCATGCGGGCGTGGTGACGGCGCTGTGCGGGCCGTCGGGGGCGGGCAAGTCGCTCTCGGCGCGGGCCTGCATGGGGGTGTTCGACGTGCTGCCGGGGCTGGAGCGGGGGCGGCTGACGTTCCCGGCGCTCTCGGATCGGGACTGGCTGGCGGGGGCGCACCGGGGCGGGCAGCGCGCGCAGGCGCAGGTGCTGCGGGAGACGGCGTCGCTGCGCGGCTCCTACCTCGCCTACTCGCCGCAGGCGGCGTCGAGCGCGCTCAACCCCGGCCGCACGATCGGGCGGCAGATGGAATTGGCGATCCGGCGGCGCGTCCAGCCGCTCGCGGGCGGGCAGCAGGCGGAGGGGACGGAGATCGCGGAATTGCTGGAGGAGGTGGGGCTGCCGGTCTACGCCGCCTCGGCGCTGCCGGGGGAGCTGTCGGGCGGGATGTGCCAGCGGGCGGCGCTCGCGATCGCGATGGCCTCCGATCCGGCGATCCTGATCGCGGACGAGCCGGAGACGGGGCTGGACCCGGTGCTGCGGCGGCAGGTGGTGGAATTGCTGATCTCGGTCGGGAAGGCGCACAACTGCGGCATCCTGCTGATCTCCCACCACGAGGACACCGTCCACCGGATCGCCGAGCAGGTGATCCGGCTGGTGCCGGGCGGCGGCGGGCGCGCGGCGCCGGTGGGGGGGCTGGCATGAGCGCGATCCCCGGCGCGATCCCCGGCGCGATCCCCGGCGCGATCCCCATCGTGCGGGTGCAGCAGGTCCGCAAGACCTACCGCATCCCCGGTCCCTGGCCCTGGAGCCCGCCGAAGCAGGTCGAGGCGGTGCGCGGCGTGGACTTCGAGGTCGGAGAGGGCGAGGTGGTGGCGCTGGTCGGCCAGTCCGGCTCCGGAAAGACGACGCTCTCGCGCATGATCCTCGGGCTGGAGCAGCCGACGGAGGGCGCGATCTGGATCGAGCAGCACCGCTGGGATCAGATGCCGGAGCGCGCGCGCCAGTCGCTGCGGCTCCGCTACCAGTACATCCCGCAGGACGCGCTCTCGGCGCTCGACCCGCAGCAGACGGTGATCGAGCACGTGATCGAGACGCTGGTGGTCATGGCGGCCTGCCCGCCCGCTGCGGCGCAGGAGAAGGCGGCGGCGATGCTGGCGCGGCTCGGCCTCGGCCACCGGGCGGCGGCGCTGCCGCGCGAGCTGTCGGGCGGGGAGCAGCGGCGGCTGACGCTGGCGCGCGTGCTGGCCCTCTCGCCCCGGCTGGTGGTGGCGGACGAGCCG
>JBEIQZ010000186.1:0-10038 GCA_040376255.1 Alphaproteobacteria bacterium | reverse complement strand
TTGAGGTGATCTACACGGGGCTGCACCGCTCCGCCGCCCAGATCGTCTCCGCCGCCATCGACGAGGACGTCGATGTCGTCGGCATCTCCATCCTCTCCGGCGCCCACAACCAATTGCTCCCCGCGATCGTGCGGGAGCTGCGCGCCGGGGGCGCCGGGGACGTGCTGGTGATCGCGGGCGGGATCATTCCAGAATCTGATATTCAGGGTCTTCAACAGTCAGGGGTAGCTATGATATTCTCCCCTGGCACCTCCATGAATGAGATCGTCACCTTCCTGCATTCCCATATCCGGAGCCTCCAGCCGGTGGAGCCGCTGGCGGCCGGTGTGCCTGAGGATCGTGCATGAGCGGCATCCCCGACGCCGCCCCGGCTGCGGAGGAGGAGGCGACGGTGCTGGAGCCTGCGGCGGTCACCCGGACCTCCGCCGAGCTGCTCAATCGCCCCCTGCCCCGCGTGCTCTCCGAGCGGCCCATCCGGTTCATCTTCGGCCCTGCCGGCGTCGGCAAGACCTCTGTCGCCCGCCGGATCGCGGGATCGTCTGCCCTGGAGATCGACGCCGAAGGGCTCCGCAAGGCGATGCTCATCGTCGCCCGCCAGAAGCTGTGGCCCCCGGGCATGGAAGAAGCCCCCGCCCTCATCCTCGACGACGTCGACAGCCTCTTCGGCCGCCTCGGCGCCATCGATCTCATCGGCCACCTCCTCGAACGCCGCGCCCTCGCCAACCTCTCCACCGTCGTCTGCCAGGGGGAGGGCGATGTCTCCATGCACTACCTCTACGGCCCCATCCCCCACCACCTCCGCGCCACCCTGCTCATCCGGTTCCCGGTCGGGAGCGGGCGCCGCCGGTACATCAAGCAGCGGTGCGTGGAGCGGGGGATCGACTTCGTGCTGGCGCGGGAGGCGATCGTGATGGAGCCGTGGTCCTATATGGGAGTGGAGCGGTTTCTGGACGGGGTCGCGGGTGTCAGACAGGGCGCGATCCTCTCCCCCTGATCCCTACCTGTCCTTCAACAGGTAGCCCAGCTCGATCAGCTTCTCCCGCGTCTCCCCTCCAGCGTCCCCGAGCATCTCCGCCTCGCTCACCTCCTGGACGAGCAGCCACCCCGCCTCCATCCTGGCGTGGAACGTGTCCGCCCTGATCTGACCGTCCTCCGGCGCGGAGGTCTGCCCGTCCTCACCGGTGACGGCAGTGACGGGGCAGGCGGGCCGTCCGTCCTCACCGGGCGGACAGGCGACCCAGAGGGTCTGGCCGCTGATGCGGGATCTGCCGGTGATGCGCAGGCTCATGCGGTCATCGGCGATGGCGAGTCCGGCGACCTCGTCGGGGGTGACGTTGGGTTTTTCGCCCCATTCGAGGTTGGCACGGATGGACTGGGCGGCCTCCGGGTCGATGATCCCTGCGTCGAGGATGGGGGCGCCGAAGGTGAGGGTGACGCTGCCCTTCAGGCGGGTCTGCGGGACGATGCGCCAGACGGCGTAGAGGGGCCAGCCGGAGGCGCGGGCCATGGCGGCGCGCATGGCGCTCAGCTGCGCGGCGTCGTCGTGGAGGCTCTGGCGCTCCGCCGGGTCGACGGTGAGGTGGTAGAGCTCCTCGCGCCCGCTGACGGTGTGGAGGATGTACTTCCAGCCGTCCTGGACGACGCCCCAGCGCTCGGTGTCGAACATCATGTGGCCGGAGAGCAGGGGGCGGTCGCGGAGGTCGGCGCGGAGGGCGGGGAGCTGATCCTGGCGGGCGGCGTCGAGGAAGGGGCGGAGGCTGCGGCCTTCGGTGGGGCCGTGGCGATCCTGGGGGATGTCGAGGGCGTCGAGGATGGTGGGGACGACGTCGAGCAGGCTGACCGAGTCCGGCTGCCGGTGGGGGCCGCCCGCCCAGCCGCCGGGGGGGCGCATCAGGAGGACGACGCGGATCAGCTCGTTGTAGAGGCTGTGGTTGTGCTCGTAGCCGCCGTGATCCCAGAATTCTTCGCCGTGATCTGAGAGGATCGTGGTGAGGGTGCGCGCGGGCCACCGCTCGATCTCGGCGAGGAAGGCGGCGAGCCGGTCGGTCATGTAGGCGACCTCGCCGTCATAGCGCCCGCGTATCCACGCCTGCCCGCCGGGGCCGAGCTTCCCGGTGTGCATGAGGTTGTAGATCTCCCACCGGCTGAACAGCGCCGGAACCTCCGGGGGCCGCGACGAGGGCGTGAAGCGGTCGCGGTAGAGCAGCGGGGCGGCGTAGAAGGTGTGGGGGTCCATGAGGTGGAGGAAGACGAAGAAGTCTTCGTCGCGGTGCTGCTCCATCCAGGCGAGCGCCCGCCCGATCTGGACGTCGGCGGTGGCCCCGTTCTCGTAGTGCCACTCGGTGAAGCCCTCGTTGAAGCCGAAGCGCGGGACGAGGTGGACGTTGGCGGTGAAGCCTGCGGTGCGGAAGCCCTCGCGCTGGAGGGTAGCGGCGACGATCGGCGCCTGGATCGCGGCGAGCGGCTCGCGCCCGGTGAGGGTGGCGCGGAAGGAGGGGCGGGTGCGGGGGGCGGGCGCCCACGCCTGATCGAAGGCGACCGCCCCCTCTGCCCAGCGGTCGAGCGCGGGGGATGTGGCGATCCCGCGCCCGTTGAGGGAGAGCGCGTCGTATCGGGTGGTGTCCATCCCGATCAGCACGACGTGGCGGGGGGCGTCGGCGGGGGCAGAGGAGGCAGCGGGCGCGGGGGCCGAGATCACCGGGGCGGTGAAGACTACATGGTCGCGCACCGGGCTCGCTCCCGGCCTGCTCTCCAGGCTGAGCTGCACCGTCGATCCGGCCCAGCGGCTCAGGTCGATGCGCCGCTCCAGCAGGTCGTCGCCGGGCAGCAGGATCGTGCGCCACACCTCCTCGCCGTCGACGGTGACCGAGACGCCCGCCCCGTCCGAGGGCCGGCCCGGCAGCGGCGGCACCAGCAGCCCCGCGCCGATGTCCAGCCGCGCGCCCGGCGGGATCGTCACCTCCCAGGAGGCCCGGCCCGGCGCGGGAACCAGCACGCCGGGGAGGGTGCGCGCGCCGACGGTGATCTCAGAGCGCGCGAACGCCGCCGGGGACAGCCCCGATGTCTGCAGGTGCAGCCGGTGCTCGCCCGCGTCCATCTCAGGCGCGACGAGCTCCACGGTGACATCCGACGGGTGCCGCTTCAGCAGCAGCAGGAGCCGCCCCCGCTCGACGCGCCAGCCGCCCTGATCCATGTCCTCAAAGTCGCTCAGGAACGGCACCTCCGCCCCGTCCACCAGCAACTTCGCCCCGTGCGGCGGGTACTGGGGGCGCATCGCCGGCACGACGAACGGCATCGGGGCGGTCCACGCCGGCTGCCCCATCAGCACGCCGTCCGCCGTCCACTCTGTCAGCGGGAAGCGCGCCGCGCCGCTCCCGCCCGGCGGCAGGTTGTCCGGCGGCAATTCCAGCGCCGCCTCGTCGAGGTGCTGGAGCGCCTGCCAGGCCGCGACGCGGCTGGAGCGCCCCATGTCGAGCGGCAGCAGCGCCGGGGCGGACGGCGCCGGATCGGGGGCGCAGGCCAGCAGCATCCACATCATGCCCGTCGTCACTCCAGCACCGTCACGCTCTCCTCCCGGACCGGGGCGGTCACCAGCAGCGCGTCCATCCCGCCCGCCCCGGCGCTGCCGCTCTCCCCGATCATCCAGAGCGTGTCCCCGCTGATCGCCAGATCGTGCAGCGCGTCCTCCTCCGCCCCGCCGACCAGCGCGATCCGCCGCACCCCGCCGTCCTCCGCCTCCGGGTCCGGCCCCGCCAGCGGCAGCAGGCGGATCGCCCAATCTTCTGCCCCGGCCCCGTCCGCCTCCGAGGCCGTCGTCGCCCCGAGCAGCAGCCCCCTGTCCGTCACCGTCATCGTCTCCACCCGATCCGCCCCGTCCCCCCCGCCGATCAGCGACCAGTCCAGATCACCCGTCGCCGAGAGCGCCCACACCGCCTCCTCGAAGGAGTCCCCCGCCGTCGCCCCGCCGACGTAGAGGGCGGTCGCCGCCCCGTCCTCATCCGTCGCCGCCGCCACCGAGGTCGCCGCGTCCCACAGCGCGATGTCGTCCCCCAGCCGCCGCTCCCAGACGACCCGCCCGCCCGCAGCGTCGAACGACACGATCATCGCGTCCCCGCCCGACGCCTGCCCGGCGCCCCCGTCCATCCGGCCCGCGACGTAGACACGGGTCCCCGCGAGCGCCAGCGCCGCCGCCTCCTCCTGCCGCTGCCCGCCCCAGGTCTCCGCCCACAGCTCCGTCCCGTCCAGCCCGAGCTTCACCAGCCAGGCGTCCTGCCCCTGCCCGGTCGCCGGATCGGCCTCCGTCTGCCCGGCCACCCACAGCGCTGTCCCGTCAGTGACAATATCTGCGGCACGATCCGTCCCGAAGCCGCCGTCCCGCTCCCACATCCACAGCGGCAGCCCGTCCTCAGCCTGGAGCGCCACCACCAGCGCGTCCTCCGCCGCCCCCTCTCCGCTGCTCCCGGCGACGTAGATCACCCCGTCCGCCGCCGCCGCTCCCCACGCCCGCTCCGCCCCGGCGTCGCCGACCTCCTGCGACCACAGGACCGTCCCCGCCGCGTCCACCCGGTAGATCGCGATGTCCGGCGTGCCGTCCGCCCCGATCCGGTGCGTGACCGCCACCGCCCCCGGCCCGCCTTCGCCGCCGTCCACCGGCAGGACGCTCCAGCCCGCGTCCTCCCCCTCCGTGCCGAAGGGCAGGTACCATCCGTGATCGGTCGTCGTCAACGTTCCAGGTCCGCCCTCAGGGGCGCATGCAAGCAGCAGCATCAACATGCAGGGAGGCTAACCGGTTAGTCCCCCCGCATGCTGCACATGATGATCGCCCTGATTGCCTCCGGCTGCACCGCCGGCAAGGAGAGCGCCGCCGACAGCGCTGCGCCCGCCGATCTCGCCGCAGAGCTGACCGCCCCCGGCCCCTTCGCCGTCGGCGTCCGCACCGGCTCTATCGTGTACGACGCCCCCGACGGCCCGCGCACCCTGCGCCTCGTCACCTGGTACCCCGCCGACGCCCCCGGCTCCGCCGCCCCCGCCTACCACCGGCAGGATCTCTCCGTCGACGCGGCGGGCGGCGTGACCGTCGACGCGGCCATCGCCTCCGGCGCCTTCCCCGTCGCCGTCTACTCCCACGGCCACCAGGGCTACGCCGAGGTGAGCAGCTTCCTCGCCGAGCACCTCGCCTCCCACGGCTGGATCGTCCTCGCCCCCGACCACACCGGCAACACCACCGCCGACGGCTCCAGCCGCACCACCGAGATCTATTATCAGCGCCCGCTCGACATCTCAGCCGTCATCGACAGCGTCACGGTCGACGTCGGGGCCGACCCGCTGCTCAGCGGGCATGTCGCCGACGGGGAGATCCTCGGCGTCGGCCACTCCTTCGGCGGCTACACCATGCTCGCCCTCGCCGGGGGGCGCTACGACCCGGCGGTGATGGACGCCTGCGCCCCCGACACCGGCTCCTTCTGCGAGACGATGACCGCAGAGCGGCGCGCGCTGTTCGACGCCGGGTTCCTGGAGCCCCGGATCGGGGCGTTCGTGGCGATGGCGCCGGGCGACTTCGACCTGTTCGGCGCCGCCGGGATCCAGGCCATCGGCGCCCCGATGCTCCACATGACCGCCACCCTCGACCAGCCTGAGGGCTCCGAGGCCGATCAGCTCTGGACCGCCCTCCAGGGCGACGGCGGCGGCGACGACCGCCGCATGATCCTCGCCGACGCCGGGCACCAGTCCTTCACTGACTTCGCCGACCAATTGGAGCAGGTGCCGCTCGCCGCAGCGGACGGCTTCCTGCCGATCAAGGGCTACGCCCTCGCCCGGGGCCGCTGGATGCGCGGGGACTCAGCGGTGCAGCCGGTGATCGACGGGGAGATCCTGCTGGCGGAGTGGGCGGGGTGGAGCGGGTACTGATCCCTCTAAGGGGTCTTCTCATCCCGCGTATAAAAGTCCACCCGCACCGGCACGTCCACCCGCATCACCGCCGACTGATTGAACTGCGAGCAGTAGTCCCGCGCGATCTCCGCTCAGAGCCTGATCCCGCCGCAGGTGATCGCGCGACCGGCGAGCCAGGCCCGCGCCAGCGTGAGCGGCACCGATGCGGCCCCGGCCTCGCCCCCCTCGGCGGCGCAGCCCTCGTCGGTGGGGTGTCCGGCGCCGATCCCGGGGTCCCCGGAGGCATCCCCGGAGACGTCGCACGGGACCAGCACGAAGAAGGCGGCGGCCTCGGCCCCGGTGGTGTGTCCGTCCCTGGAGAGGAGCGCGTCGGCGCCCACGAGGCAGTCGGCGCCCCCGGCGATGGCGAGGTCGACGCGGCCCTCGGCGACGGCGTGGATGGCGTTGTTGAGGGCGACGGCCCCGGCGCGGCGCCCGTCGCACCAGTTGCCGTTGTCGCCCTGGAGATCCCACTGGGCGGCGGCGTAGCCGAGGATGTTGTTCGATAACCCCTTGACGAGCCAGAGCGGCGGGATGATCGGGATGGCGGCGCGGGCGAAGCCGTTGAGGCTCAGATCGCCGGACTGCTTCCAGGCGTCGACGGCGGGGATCATGTCCTCGGCGTCGCCGGACTGGGGAGAGGCGCCGACGTAGAGGCCCCGGCGGGCGGGCGGGGTCAGCTTCCAGTCAGGGAAGGACTGGATCGCGGCCCCGGCGGCGGCGACGCCGAGCTGGACCGCGCGCGTCATCGTCTTGATGTGCTTGCGCGGCAGCGCCCATCGGGCCGGATCGAAGCCGGGGACGGAGGGGGCGGGGCGATCCAGCAGCGGTCCGCCGGAGAGGGCGGCGGGGGTGCCGTACTGGATCCCGGCGGGGCCGAAGGCGGCGGCAGCGACGACGCGGACGGCGCGGCGGCTGCCGGGGAGGGGGTTGATCATCGACATGGCGGGTCGTCTATGCGATCCCGCCCTCACCGGCTACCGCGCGGCGGCTCCTGGCGGTTGCGCGGCGGCTACTTCAGGCTGTTGCCGCTGCCGTCGGCGTCGAGGCAGGTGATGTCCACCACCGGATCGCTGCCGGTGTAGGTGTAGACGACGTGGAAGTCGAACGGGCCGCCGGTGACGTCCGCCTCGATGCTGCCCATCAGGCCGTGGAGGGAGTCGACGTAGGTGATGTCCCAGACGGTGGTCTCCATCGACTGGTTGAGGTCTTCGCGGACGGCGGAGGCGTCGACCATCGAGTAGTCCACGCTGCGGTCGAACAGCAGCGCGGTGATGACCTGCTCGGGGCTCTCCAGGTGGTAGGTGATGGTGGCGGTGCGGACGTCGTCGAGGTGGATGATCGCCTGCGCGCGGAGGCCCGCCATGAGGGTCTGGGCGGCGGCGAGGGCGGCGGGGTCGAGCCGGATGGGGTTGGGCGGGTCGCTCCCCTGGCCGAGCAGCGCGGCGAGGGGGCCGGGCTGGTCGTAGGAGACGATATAGGTGTCGTTGTCGCGGGAGGTGGATGGGTTGACCAGGAAGGTGTCGGGCGCGAACAGGTCGTGGAGGATCTGGCCGCCCTCCTGGCCGATGGGGCTGTCAGGGCCGTACTGGAACACGATGTCCATCGACACGCCCTGGCCCTGGATGGTGTAGGCGCCGTCGGTGTAGCTCCAGCCCTCCGGCAGCGAGGAGGGGTCGCCGATGACGGTGGTGAAGGAGGTGATCACCGCGTCCATCAGCTTCATGTTGAGCTGGCCGCAGGTGATCAGCTCATGGACGCTCTGCTCGTAGTCCCAGACGATGAAGGTGGTGTCGTCCACGTCCGCGTCGCCCTGGCACTCGGCCACATCGACGTTCGCTGTTCCAGGGGTGGTGCCGCAGGCCAGGATCGAGATCAGGCTGAGCGCGCCGAAGGCCAGCGTGGGGAGGCGCGAGAACGTCGGGGAGGGCATGGGACTCCAGAGGTGCAGCCCTTTGTACGCCACGGCGCCGACAGAGATTCATTCACCTGCCTGACCGGCGCAGATCATTCCTGATCAATCCAGACAGGTGATGTCGATGGCCGGCTCGCCCCCGGTGTAGGTGTAGGTGACATCGAAGGGGTAGGGGCCGCCGCTCACCCCGGCCTCGATGCTGCCGAGGATGTCCTGCACCTCATCGTCGTAGGTGATGTCCCAGACGGCGGTCTCCATCGACTGTCCGAGGTCTTCGCGGGAGGCGGTGACGCGGGTGAGCTTGTATTCGAACCCGGACAGATCGGCGATGGAGACGACATCGGTGCCGACGTCATAGGTGACGACGGATGCGGACTGGCGGTTGTTGACCCGGATGAAGCTCTGCATCTGGAGGCTGTTGAGGAAGCTGGCGACGGAGCTGAGGGTGTCCGTGTCGATGGTGATGGGGTTGGGGGGATCGTCGCCCTGGCCGAGGACGCCAGCGAGCGCGCCGGGGGCGTCGTAGGAGATGGAGACGCTGAAGTCATCGAGGTCGATGGTGGTGACCGGGTCGACGAGGAAGGTGTCGGCCTCGAACAGGTTGTGCATGATCTGGTCGCCCTCTGCTCCAGCGTCGGTGCCGGGGCCGTACAGGAAGGTGACGACCATCGTGGTGTTGTTGCCCTCGGTGGTGAAGCGCCCGTCGGCGTAGGTCCAGCCGTCCGGCTGCTGGGAGCCGTTGCCGAGCACCGCCTCGAAGGCGTTGAAGACGGCGCGGGTGATCTGCATAGTGAGCTGACCGCAGGTGATCATCTCGTGGACGCTGCTCTCATAGTCGTAGGCGATCAGGGTGCCGTCCGCGTCGGGGCAGCCGGGCTCGGTGACGACCGGCGCGGCGCTGTCAGTGTCCTCGTCGTCGCGGTTGCAGGTGCAGGCGAGGAGGGAGATCAGGCTGAAACCGGTCAAGGAGAGGGATGGCAGGTGTTTTTGCATAGCGACTCCAGCAGTAGGACGGGAGGATAGGAGGATCACTATCGGGTGTCCACTTTTTATCGGTTGTTCTGCGGTGACAGGATTGTTGATATGCTGGGGAGAGCGGGGATCGGATGAGCGGAGACGGGCGGGAGATCGAGATCCTGGGCGTGCTGGGCTCCGGCGGGTTCGGGACGGTGTATCTGGCGAACCTGCACGGGCGGGATCGGTTCGTGCGGCGGGTGGCGGTGAAGGTGCTGAAGGAGGGGGTGGATCAGCCGGAGATCGCGGCGCGGCAGCGGGACGAGGCGCGGCTGCTGGGGCTGCTGGCGCATGAGTGCATCGTGCAGGTGCTGGAGCTGACAGCGATCGGGGGGCGCCCGGCGGTGGTGATGGACTATGTGCAGGGGGTGGATCTGGCGCGGGTGCTGGATGTCGTGGCGGTGCAGCCCGCCGATCCGGCGCGGGGCGGGGCGCGCGGGATACCGGTGCGGGCGGTGCTGGAGGCGGGGCGGGCGGTGGCGTCGGCGCTGGAGGCGGCGTGGAGCGGGCGCTCGCCGGTGAGCGGGGAGGCGCTGCAGGTGGTCCACCGGGACATCAAGCCGGGGAACATCCTGCTGACGGCGGGCGGGGCGGTGAAGGTGCTGGACTTCGGCATCGCGCGGGGGAATTTTCTCAGGGACAGCCGGACGGGATCGGGGCTGTGGGGGACGCCCCGGTTCATGGCGCCGGAATTGTGGCAGGGGGCAGAGGCCGGGCCGGCGGTGGACACGTTCGCGCTGGGGATCACGCTGCTCGATCTGCTCGCCGGGGGGCGGCTGGAGCGGCCGACGGGCAACGAGCGGCAGTTTCAGGAGGAGGTGGCGCGGCGCCTCGACGGGCTGCCTGCCGAGGCGCGCGGGCTGCTGGCGCAGATGGTCGACTGGAACCCGGACGCCCGGCCCACCCACGCCTGGGCCTGCGCTGTCCTCTCCCGGGCCGTCGATCAGGCCGCCGGGGAGTCGCTGGCCGGGTTCGCCGCCCGCATCGTGCCAGGCCTGCTCGCGCGCCCGCTGCCGCCCGCGCCGTCCGACGGCCTCCCGCCGCGCATCGCCCTCGACCCGCCCCGCGCCGCACCGACCGGCGCCTTCACCCCGGTCACTGCAGCAGACGCCCGCTCCGGCGGAGCGCCTGCGGGATCGGCCCCGCCCGCCGGGTTCGTCTCGCCCGCCGTCCGCCTGCCG
>JBEIQZ010000517.1:0-4474 GCA_040376255.1 Alphaproteobacteria bacterium | reverse complement strand
GAAGAAGACCCATCCGGGCAGATCCTCTATCATCCGTACCAGCAGCGCATACTCCGACTGGACGCACTCCTCAGTCAGCCGCACCGGCTCCCCGATCTGCCGCATCACCTCATGGAGGCCGACCGTCATCGCCGGCGGCTGGACAGGGGGGGCTGCCGTACGCCTCCACGCAGGCGCCATCCCCTGCTCCTTCAACCGCTCCAGCGCGGCCAGCGAGGCGGGCGGCCCTGCCGGCGTCCGGATCGCAGCTTCCGGCGCAGGCTCCGGCGCGATCTCCGGCGCAGGCTCCGGCGCGATCTCCGGCGCAGGCTCCGGCGCGCTCTCCGGCGCAGGCTCCGGCGCGATCTCAGGCTCCGGCGCAATCTCAGTCGCGAACTCCCCCGGCTCACCCGCTCCCTCATCCCCCGGCTCACCCGCTCCCTCATCCCCCGGCTCACCCGCCGGAGCCTCAAGGCCAGGATCGTTCAGGACGATCTCCCCGCCCGCCAGACAGTAGCGCAGCACCGCCAGCCCCAGCCCGTCCGTCGCCTTCTGCCGCTGCTGGAGCAATTCCGGCAGCCGTTGTTCGGCTTCCCCTTCAGGATCAGAGAGGCCGGCCAGGGTCCGGTAGATCCCGTCAATCTCATCCTGAAGGCGTAACGCCCGATCAGCAGCCTCCAAAACAGCTGCATGAAGCCTTTCAATCATGCTCCCTCCATGCTGCGGGCGTATGCACGGTGTCGAGGATATCAAGCCGGAGAGCGCGCTGTGCTGAATCCGGCGGCGCCGGGGTTGTCCCCGGAGCCCCCTATTCGCAGGACTCAGTCAGGATCACGACCCGCTCTGCCCCGGCCTCCGCGAACCCGGCCCCGATGGTGAACTTCCTCGCCCCGTCCCCGTTCCGGAGCGTGAGCGTGCCGGGCCGGAGCGTCGTGAGGAACGGGATGTGTCCAGGGAGGACACCGAACTCACCCAGCTCGCCGGGCGCCTGCACGTCGGTGACATCGCCAGTGTGGGCGATGCCGCGCGGGGTGACGATCTGGATCTTGAGCGCCATCTCAGTTGCCTCCGACGATCTTGCGGGCCTTCTCGATGGCCTCGTCGATCCCGCCGATCATGTAGAACGCCTGCTCGGGCAGCCCGTCGTGCTTGCCCTCCAGGATCTCCTTGGCGCCGCGCACGGTCTCTTCCTTGGAGACGTAGCGCCCCTTGGAGCCGGTGAAGACCTCGGCGACGAAGAAGGGCTGGGAGAGGAAGCGCTGGATCTTGCGGGCGCGCGCGACGATGAGCTTGTCCTCCTCAGAGAGCTCGTCCATGCCGAGGATGGCGATGATGTCGAGCAGCTCCTTGTAGCGCTGGAGCACCTTCTGGACGGCGCGGGCGATGGCGTAGTGCTCCTCACCGACGACCTTGGGCTCCAGGATGCGGCTCGTGGAGTCGAGCGGATCGACGGCGGGGTAGATGCCGATCTCGGTGAGCTTGCGGTTGAGCACCGTAGTGGCGTCGAGGTGGGCGAAGGAGGCGGCGGGCGCGGGATCGGTCAGGTCGTCTGCGGGGACGTAGATGGCCTGGATCGAGGTGACGGAGCCCTTGTTGGTGGTGGTGATCCGCTCCTGGAGCATGCCCATCTCGGTCGCGAGGGTCGGCTGGTAGCCGACGGCGCTCGGGATACGACCGAGGAGCGCGGAGACCTCGGAGCCGGCCTGAGTGAACCGGAAGATGTTGTCGATGAACAGGAGCACGTCCTTGTTCTGCTCGTCGCGGAAGTACTCGGCGATGGTGAGCGCGGAGAGCGCGACGCGGGCGCGGGCGCCGGGGGGCTCGTTCATCTGGCCGTAGACCAGGGCGACCTGGGACTTCTCGGGGATGAGCTTGACGTAGCCCTTGCTGTCGCGGATGGGGTGGCCGTGGCTGTCCTGCTCGACCTTGATGACGCCGCCCTCGATCATCTCGCCGTAGAGGTCGTTGCCCTCGCGGGTGCGCTCGCCGACCCCGGCGAACACCGAGAAGCCGCCCTTCTCGATCGCCATGTTGCGGATCAGCTCCATGAGGAGCACGGTCTTGCCGACGCCTGCGCCGCCGAAGAGGCCGATCTTGCCGCCGCGCGCGTAGGGGGCGAGGAGATCGATGACCTTGATGCCGGTCTCGAACATCTCGACCTGGGTCGACTGCTGAGTGAAGCTGGGGGGCTGGCGGTGGATGGGCCAGGAGAGGGTGGCGTTGACGTCGCCCTGCTCGTCCACCGGCTTGCCGATGACGTTGAGGATGCGGCCGAGGGTCGGGTTGCCGACCGGCACCAGGATGGGGTTCCCGGTGTTCTTGACCGACTGGCCGCGCCGGAGGCCCTCAGTGACGTCCATCGCGATGCAGCGGACGGTGTTCTCGCCGAGGTGCTGCGCGACCTCGACGACGAGGTTGTCCGGCTGGTCGTTGATGTAGCCGTTGGAGACGGTCAGCGCCGTATAGATGGGGGGGAGCTGGCCGGGGGAGAATTCCACGTCGATGACGGGGCCCATGACCTGCTTGATGACACCGGTGTTGTCCATGTTCTCTCCTGTCTCAGACGCAGAGCTTAGAGGGCCTCAGCGCCCGAGATGATTTCGATGAGTTCCTTGGTGATGAATGCCTGCCGCGTCCGGTTGTACTCCAGCGTCAGCCGGTCGATCAGATCGGAGGCGTTGCGGGTCGCCGAGTCCATCGCCGCCATGCGGGCAGCATGCTCGCCCGCCTCGGTCTCCAGAAAGCACTGGAAGAGCAGGGTGCGCAGGTAGAGCGGCAGGAGCGTCCCGAGGATCGCGGCGGCGCCCGGCTCATAGATGTACTCGGCGTTGCTGTCCCCTGCGCCGCCCTCGATGCTGAGGGGCAGCACCTTGGTGAAGGTTGGCGGCTGGGAGAGCGCGCTCTTGTACTGGTTGAAGCAGATCCATGCCTCGTCGAACTCGCCGCTGACGAAGCCCTCGGTGAGCGCCTGGGAGAGCCGCTGGGTCTCCGTGTCGAACATCAAAGGCTTGAGCTCAGCGCGGCTGTCCACGATGTTGTAGCCGCGCGCCTTCAGGCCGTCGCGGCAGCGCTTCCCGAAGGTGCGCACCGCGATCTCCCGGCCCTGCTGCTTCAGCTCGCGGGCGAAGTCATCCGTGCGGCGGATCAGCGCGTTGTTGAAGCTGCCGCAGAGGCCGCGATCCGAGGTGAAGACGATCAGGAGGACCTTCTTCACCTCGTTGCGCGCGGTGAGGAGCGGGTGCTCGACGCTGTCCCCCGCCTTGGCGGCGACGCGCTGGAGGGTGCCGGTGAGCGCCTGCTGGTAGGGACGCGCCGCGATCGCCGCCGCCGTCGCACGCCGCAGCTTGGCCGCCGACACCATCTTCATGGCGTTGGTGATCTGACGGGTGTTCTTCACGGACCCGATCCGGGTCCGCAGGTCACGCAGCGAGGGCATGGGCTACTTCCAGGTCTGGCGGAAGGACTTGCAGGCGGCGAGCAGGCGCTCACGGAGATCGCTCCCCTTGAACGTCAGCTTGTCCGACAGCTCTTTGAACATCGGCTTCTGCGCGCCCTCAAAGTGCACCATCAGATCCCGGATGAACCGGCGCACATCATTGACGGCGATGTCGTCAAAGACGCCCTCCAGGCCCGCGAGGATCTGGATGATCTGCTGGGGCATGGTGGCGGGGCTGAACTGATCCTGCTTCAGCATCTCCACGAGGCGGGCGCCACGGTTCAGCGTCTTGCGGCTGGCCTCGTCGAGGTCAGAGCCGAAGGCGGCGAACGCGGCCAGCTCGCGGTACTGGGCCAAGGAGAGCTTCAGGCTCCCGGCGACCGCCTTCATCGCGGCCACCTGCGCGGCGCCGCCGACGCGGGAGACCGACAGACCGACGTTGACGGCGGGGCGGACGCCCGAGAAGAAGAGGTTGGACTCCAGGAAGATCTGGCCGTCGGTGATGGAGATGACGTTCGTCGGGATGTAGGCCGACACGTCACCGGCCTGCGTCTCGATGATCGGCAGCGCGGTCAGCGAGCCCGCGCCCTCAGCGTCGGACATCTTGGCGGCGCGCTCCAGCAGGCGGCTGTGCAGGTAGAAGACGTCGCCGGGGTAGGCTTCGCGGCCGGGCGGGCGGCGCAGCAGCAGCGAGAGCTGGCGGTAGGCGACGGCCTGCTTGGAGAGGTCGTCGTAGACGATCAGCGCATGCATCCCGTTGTCGCGGTAGTACTCGCCCAGCGTGCAGCCGGTGTAGGGCGCGAGGAACTGGAGCGGCGCGGGCGCGGAGGCCGGGGCGAGGACGACAGTGGTGTACTCCATCGCGCCGAAGCTCTTCAGCTTCTCGACGACCTGCGCCACCGTGGACTGCTTCTGCCCGATGGCGACGTAGATGCAATGCACCTTCTTGCCCGGGTTGTCCTTGTGCTGGTGCTGGTTGATGATCGCGTCGATGGCGATGGCGGTCTTGCCGGTCTGGCGGTCGCCGATGATCAGCTCGCGCTGGCCGCGACCGATGGG
>JBEIQZ010000008.1:0-35451 GCA_040376255.1 Alphaproteobacteria bacterium | reverse complement strand
CGTCGATCCCGCGCTGCCGCTCTCCCTCTCCCTCTCCGCCGCGCACCTCCCCGCCCCGCTGCCGCTGCCCGCGCCGGTCACCCTCGATCCGGCGCAGCCCTCGCTGTCGCTGATGCTCCGCTACACCGGCAGCGCCCTGCAGCGCGCCGACGGGACCGGCCCCGGCACCCACGACCCGACCCCGGTGCAGATCATCTCGACGGAGGGCGCCCTGCTCCGGGGCGCGCTGCTGCTCGGCGCGGCGCTGATCGCGGGGGGCGCGTGGCGGCGGTGGTCGATCCGGCGGCTGATCGTGCCGCCCGCAGCCGCGCCGCTGCGGATCGGGGATCAGGTATTGCCGACGCGGGGGCTCGTCTGCTGGCGGCGCCCGGCGGATCGGCTGGCTGAGGATCGTCAGGTGCTCCTCACGCAGCTCTGCGCGCAGGGCTCCGTCCTGCTGATCGGCCCCGGCCCCGATCAGCCCCACCTCTGGCGCCTGCGCCGCCCCCACGCCGATCCCGCCACCGCCGAGCCGGAGGCCGTCGCCGCCGCGCAGCGCCAGATCGGGGCGCGGGCGGTGCTGCTGCTGGGCGCCTGCCCCCGCGCGCAGGAAATTGCGGACGCGGTCGCTGTCCCGGTCGTCTGGCTGCTGCCTGCGACCGACCCGCCCGGCCCGGAGCCGTGGCCGTGGCCGCTTCCTTAGCCGATCATGGCCGGGGATCGCTCTGGTAGGTCGCCACGCAGAACATGAGCCACCCGCCGTCCCACTCCGTCATGATCGGCGAGTTGCACTGATCGATGTCGTGCGTCCAGGGCGGGGTCTGCCAGAGATCGCCCCCCGCCGCGAAGCCCTGCCCGTCGATGAAGCGGGCGGCCTGCGGCTGAGCGATGGTGCCGGGGATCTGGCCCAGCACCTGCGTCGCGCCCTCGGCGTCTCCCGGCAGGGGCCGGCAGAACGGGACGCTGACGCCCTCCCAGGTCCAGGGCTCGCGGGTGAAGCTGCGCCCGTGGTCGGTGGAGCGGGCGGTGATGACGCGCGCGGCGGACTCGGTGGAGAACAGCAGCAGATCGTCGCTGTCGGTGTCGGGGCAGATCATCGCGTCGACGAGCCCATCGGCGCTGAACACGGGCTGCTGCTCCTCGACGAAGGCCGCCCCGTCCCACCGGGCGACCCGGATGTCGTGCGGCCCGGCGATGAACACCGGATCGACGCCGGGGACGAAGTCCGTGGAGAAGTAGCTGAGGCCCAATTCGCCCTCAGCGGTCAGGTGCCAGGCCGGGTCGACGAGGTTCTGGTGGCTCAGGTTCTGCACCGCCCAGGCGTGGCTGCCCCAGGTCTGGAGATCCTGGGTGGAGAGCGCGTAGACGCTGCCGGGCTGGTTGAGGAAGCCGCTGTCTCCGCCGATCAGCCCCAGCATCACGATGCCGTCGCCGGTGTTGTAGATGTCGAGGCTGCTCATGTGGTGGATGATCACGCTGCCGCCCGCCGTCCAGTCCACCCCGTCGGGGCTGGTCGCATAGATGACCTCCACGCCGGGATAGACCAGCTCCTCCTCGGCGGGCAGGATCAGCGCCTCCAGCGTCCCGATCTCCTCCCAGAAGCCGTCCACCTGCCAGGGCATCAGAAAGGGATCGGGCGTGGAGTCGCCGGTGTGGCGCGACTCCTGCGACTCCTGCGAGTCAGGGCGCGAGTCCCGTGAGTCCTGTGAGTCCTGCGAGTCCCCCGAATCCGCCTTTGAGTCCCGCGAGTCGGGCCGCGAGTCCAGCGAGTCCAGCCCCGCGCTCTCCAGCGTGTCCCCGATCCACTTCCCATCCAGCCGGTGGCAGCCCCCCAGCACGAGCGCCCACAGCGCGCCGCTCAGCACCCGTCGCCCGACAGCACCGGCATGAACGCCCCGCCGACATCGCCCTCGGCCTCGCGGCCGAGGCCCACCGACCACAGCCCGCTGCTCCGGTACAGCAGGTACTCCGGCGCCCAGCCCTCCGCGCCCTGATCGCAGAGCCGCTCGGTGGCCGCGTCGTAGCGCCCGTCCCCGTCCCGATCCACCCAGGCCACCGCGAAGCCCTTGGTGTAGAGGTCGAGGATCGCCGGAGCCGCGTCGAGGCAGAGCGCGAATTCTCCGGTGGCCGCCTCCCAGCGCATCACCTGGCTCAGATCGGGCGCGTCGCCCAGCCGCCAGTTCGCCGCGTCGAGGATCGCCACCTTGATCTGCGGATCGGCAGCCGCCGCGCCGGTCACCCGGCCCCGGATGGTGAGCGCCGGGCCGCAGGGGTAGGTCGTCCCGGTGTCTACGGGCGAGTCCTGTGATTCCACGGGCGAATCCGTCGAATCCGTCGGCGTGTCCCTGGAGTCCGCCGGAGAGTCCGCGCTGTCCGGGGCGCTCTCTGCGGCGCTCTCCGGCAGCGGCCCCGGCTTGTCCGCCGGGTGGCAGGCCAGCAGGGCGATGCTCATCACAATGCCCATCACAATGCCCATCACAATGCCCATCACTGAACCCCCGCAGGCGCCGCGAGCGACTGGGTCGCCGTCGCGATCTCCACCACCGGCAGCGCCGCTATGTAGTTGTCGAGCGCCATCGAGCGCAGGAGGAACGGCGCGTAGGGCCGGTAGAGCAGCCGCGCCTCGACCGAGATCGGCCACGCCGGGGACTCCGGCAGGGCGCTCCCGACATCATACAGAATATCGCGGGCGGCCAGCGGGCCGAGGGTGTCGCTCTCATAGTGGGCGGCGGCGGAGGCGAAGTCGAAGGTGGGCTGATCGGCGCTGTCGGTGAGGTAGCTGCGGAACACGCCGCCGCCGCGCACCATGTAGGGGTCGCCGCCGGGCTCGAGCGCGGAGTTCTCATCGCGCAGATCGCCCTGCGCGTCCAGATCGCCGGAGCTGAGGTAGAGCGTCCCGTCCGCGCCGGTGACGTACAATTCGACCCACACCTGCCGGTTGAACGAGGTGCCGGTGGGGATGGAGTGGCCCTCGACGAGGCTCTGCACCCCGACCATCAGCCAGCCGCCGCTCAATTCCGGCGCGATCTCGATCTCCGCCGCCGTCCGCATCAGCGCCTCGACCTCGCGGAAGTGCCGGTGGGAGTCGGGGAACGGCACCAGCGGCACCTCGCCGCCGACGAAGCGGTGCCGGTGGACGGTGCGATCCGGGCCGCCGACCGCCGCCTTCCCGTCGTAGGCGGGCATGTGGCAGTCCTGGCAGGTCTGGATGGCGGGCGCCTCGTCGGTGCCGCCGAGCAGGCGGTTCTGCAGATCCCACTCGGAGTAGGTGAACTCGACCTGGACGTGCTGGAGGTTCTCGACGTTGTGGCAGGAGCGGCAGGCGAGCGCCTGGGTGTGGAGATCGTCGTACTCGGAGCCGTGGTAGCCGCCCGCCACCGGGTCTTCGATGCTGCCGAAGTAGTAGTCGGCGCACTGGGTGAACTGGTTGACGCCGTTGTAGACATCGTAGAGCCGGTGACAGGTGGTGCAACTCACCCCGCGCTGCGCGGCGGCGGGGAGGTCGGTGATGCCGTCGAGGACGACGTTGGGCGGGACGGAGGCGGTGAGGGTGGCGATGGGGGCGTGGCAGCCGACGCAGAAGCGGGGCTCCGAGGTGGTGAGGCCGACGTGCTCGCTGCCCGCCCACATCACCGGGTTGGTGGCGGCGTAGGCGTGGGTGGAGCCGTGCCACTCGTCGTAGTGCTCCGGGTGGCAGCCGGCGCAATTCTTCACGTCGTCGAAGGAGTCCAGATCGTAGGGATCGTTCTCCAGGCTGCCGTGCCCGGTGCCGATCCCGCCGCTGTCCCCGCTCCCCTCCCCGCGCGGCGCGTCGCAGACCCAGCCGGAGTCCCCCGATGAGTCAGACGAGTCCACCTTGGCTGCCGCCACGCCGGACATCCCGGGCGCCCCGCCCTCCCCTGTCGCGCACCCCGCCAGCCACAGCCACAGTTCCATGCCGCCACGATAGCAGAGCCGCTGTCCGTTGTCCTGACCGGCTGCCACGCCGCCGGATCATCCCACGGGATCGGCCACCCCGGCACCAGGATCGTGTCCGCGAACTCTATTGCCGCAAACCCGATCAAGGCAGCGCCTTTGCTTGCTCCCATTCTGCTTGAAGGCCCAATTTCTGAACCCACTGCTGGATGTAGTCCCGATCTAAGCTGCTTCCTTGAACATCCAACACCTGTTTCACATCCCGAAGTTGTCGCTCAGAGCTGCCCAGGGCAGACCATTCCAGTTTGGATATCACACAGTCTTCCGCGCTGGCGAGCCAGAGGGGAACTCCCAGAAAATCTACACGCCTTCGTCTGCGGAATTCTTCTTCACTGAACATCCGATTTTTGCGAACTACAAGATCCATCTTCCAGCCGCTTTCCAGATCGACCACATTGAACATGGAACGACGACGTATGGCATCGAGAGCAGCATCTTCGCTGACGTAGTATTCTTCCTCAGGCAGTTGGGCCAGTAACATTTTCAGCCGAGAACCTTCCAGTTCAACGACCACATCAATGTCCTGAGTGGTTCGCGGCGTGCTGTAGAAGGTGCTGGCCACTGATCCGCAGACCATATAGGGAACCCCTGCTTCCTCCAGAATCCGCGTCATACGCTCAAGGAAGTTTTGAAGGCTCATTTCGCCTCGCTCCCAGGCCATGCCGCATCTGCCAGCGCAGAACCCAGCCGGAACCGGCGCTCCATCTGTATCCGTTCCGCTTCAGTGGCCAATGGAAACTGCTGCTTCAGTCCAGCCAGCGTCAACGCCCGCGCATCCTCGGACATCGCAAACATCTGGCTCAAGCGCCTCTCCCCGGACATCCGCCGGTAGATCCGCAATTGCACCGCCTGGGCTTCGGGCAGGGTATCGCTCAACATCCGCCAAACTTAGCCCGATGCCCGCAGCGCCGCATCCCACAGCCTGCCCCTGCCTGCCTACCACGCCGCCGGATCATCCCACGGGATCGGCCACCCCGGCACCAGGATCGTGTCCGCGAACTCTTTTGTATCTGTCCCACAGAAAAATACCCATCCCCATCTGCATCCACTGACTCTGGCTCCGGCTCCGGTTTCTCCTTCACCGGTTTCGACTCGGATACTCCGGTACATCCCAACCACAGCCACATCACCATGTTACCACTCCTTCCCATATACCCAGATTGCCCCGGATAAAGCCCCCCCATGATCCGCGCCGCCCTGACAAACCCCTACGCCGTAGCCGCCGCCTGCCTCCTGCTGACGCTGGTCGGCCTCGTCGCCGCCCGGAGCCTGCCCCTCCAGCTCCGCCCCACCGTGGAACCGCCGGAGATCCAGGTGGCGACCTCGTACCCCGGCACGGCCCCGCTGGAGGTGGAGGATCAGATCACGCGCCGCATCGAGGATCAGCTCCGGTCGGTGAGCGGCCTGAAGGAGATGGTATCGTCCTCGAACAGCGGGAGATCCAGCATCACGCTGAAGTTCAACGACGGGGTGGATCGGAGCGCGGCGATGGTGGACGTGCTGAACAAGCTCAGCGGCGTCCAGGGGCTGCCGCCGGAGGCCGATCCCTCTGAGGTGACGGCGACGACCTCGGATCAGCAGGGGCCGATGATGTGGGTCGGGGTGCGCGCGCCGCCGGGGATGCCGGAGACGGCGGTGGCGCTGCTCCGGCAGGTGGTGGACGACACGGTGGCGCCCCGGCTGCGGCGGGTGGAGGGGGTGGCGGGGCTGAACGTGTCGGGCGGGGCGGAGCGGGAGGTGCATGTCCGGGTGGACTTCGACCGGCTGGCCGCGTTCGGGCTGACGGTGCCGCAGCTCATCGACGCGATCAGCCGCGACAACCTGAACCAGCGCGGCGGGCCGATGTGGGTGGGGAAGCGCGAGTACACCGTCCGCACTGAGTCCCGGGTGGAGGACATCGCGGATCTGGGCCACCTGTTGTTGAGGAAGGACGGGAGCGGCACGGTGCTGCTGAAGGACGTGGCGGAGATCGCCATCGAGCCGGCGCTCCAGGCGTCGATCATGATCCAGAACGGCATCCCGGCGGTGGCGGTGGGCGTGCTGCGGCAGACGGGCGCGAACGTCCCCAGCACGACGGACGGGGTGCGGGCAGCGCTTGAGGAGCTGGCGCAGACCTTCCGCGAGGCGGGCATCCCGGTGGGCTTCTATGAGATGTACGCCGAGGCGACCTACATCGACGAGGCGCTCGCAGCAGCGGAGTCGAACATCCTGCAGGGGGCGCTGCTCTCGGCGGTGGCGCTGTTCCTGGTGACGCGCTCGCTGCGGGCGGTGGGGCTGGTGCTGGGGGCGCAGCCGCTGGCGATCCTTATGGTGTTCCCGGCGCTGTACCTGCTGGATCGGTCGCTGAACCTGATCACGCTGGCGGGGCTGGCGTTCGCGGTCGGGATCACGCTGGACAACGCGGTGGTGATGATCGAGAACATCCACCGCCACCGCAAGCTCGGCAAGCCGCCCGATCAGGCGACGCGCGAGGGCACCGAGGAATTGTGGGGCGCGATGCTGGCCGCGACCGCGACAAACTGCTGCGTGTTCGCCCCGGTGCTGCTGCTGGACGGCGAGGCGGGGCAGATCTTCCGCGACCTCGCCATCGCCATCTCCATCGCTGCGGTGGCCTCGCTGATCGTGTCGATGCTGGTGCTCCCGGCGGCGGCGGAGCGATTTTTAGGCGCGGTGGCCGAGGAGGATGCCGCGCATGGCTGGTTCGGGCGGCTGTTCGGGCGCATGGTGGACGCGGTGACCCAGCCCTCGCCGCGCTGGCGGGTGCTGGCGGTGATCGGGGCGCTGGCCGGGTCGGCGCTCGGGCTGGAGGCGGTGCCGGACGTCAGCTACCTGCCCGAGGGCAACCGCAACCTGATCCAGACCATCGCCCGCGCGCTCCCCGGCACCTCGACGATGGCGGCGGCGGAATTGCTCATGCCGGTCGAGGCTTCGATCCGCGCCGACCCGCGCGTGGAGCGCACGTTCGTCGTATTCAACTCCCGGTTCCAGGCGCTCGGCGTGGTGCTGAAGCAGGAGTACGCCGCGCCCGCGCCCTTCGCGGCCTTCCTCGGCGAGATGCGCGGGCGGGCGGCGAAGGTGCCTGGGTTCCGCTTCCTGTTCCCCCGGCGCGCCAGCATCTTCCAGGCGCCGGGTCGGCAATTCGAGGTCTTTGTGTCGGGGGCTGAGCTCGGCCTGCTGACGGCGCTCAGCGGCGAGGTCACGGGGCTGCTGAAGAAGATCCCCGGCGTGATCTCGGTGCGATCCGACTACGAGAGCGGCACGCCCGAATTGCAGGTGCGCCCTGACCGGCGGCGGCTGGCGGAATTGGGCCTGCGCCCGCGCGACATCGGGCAGACGGTGGAGGCGGCGGTTGGCGGTCGGCGGGTCGGGACGTTCCTGGAGGAAGGGCAGGAATTGGATCTGATCGTCGTCGGCCAGCCCGGATGGCAGCAGTCCCCGGCCGCGCTGCGATCCCTGCCGGTCGCCCCCGGCGTGCAGCTCGACTCGGTGGCGTCTGTCGATGAGAGCACCGGCCCGGTCGGCATCCCCCACCGGGATCAGCAGCGCGCCATCACCCTCCAGGTCTCGCTCGACGAGACGACAACCATCGGCGCCGTCGCCGCCGCCGCCGAGGCGCAGGTCTTCCCGCCGATCCGCGAGCGGCTCCGCCCCGGCTACCTGATCGGCCTCGGTGGCACCGCTGACAACCTGAGCGACACGCTGAGCGGGCTGCGGAGCTCCTTCGTGTGGGCCGTCCTGCTGATCTACCTGCTGCTCGTCGCGCTCTACCGGAGCTGGGGGCTGCCGGTCGTCATCCTGATGGCGGTGCCGCTGGCGGTGTGCGGGGCGCTGCTGGCGCTCGCGGCGGTCAACCTGTTCACCCGCGTCGACTTCGACACCATCGCCATCGTCGGCCTGATCCTGCTGGCGGGCGTGGTCGTCAATACCTCGATCCTGATCGTCTCCCAGGCGCAGGAGTACGTCGCGGCGGGCCTCTCCCCCCGCGCCGCCCTGCGCGAGAGCGCCGTCACCCGCCTGCGCCCGATCCTGATGAGCGCCGCCACCTCGGTGATCGGGATGCTGCCGCTGGCCGCCGGGTCTGGATCGGGGACGGAATTATACCGGGGGCTGGCGGTGATCATGGTCGGCGGTATTCTGTTGTCGACGCTGATCACGCCGCTGGTCGTCCCGGCGATGATGGCTTTTTCGGCTGAGTGGCGGCGGTGATCAACCCGCCCGATCGTCGATGACCTCCGTGCTGGCCTTGCCCTCGTCCACCCGCAGCACGCCCACCGCCGTCGCCTGCGGATCGGCGGGGAGGTGCTTCGCGGCGCGGAGGTGCCGGTGCAGGAACACGCGGCGGGTCAGGATCGCGGCCAGCTTCTGCGCGGGGAGCGCGGGGATGAACGTCACCGCGTCCATGTAGCGGCAGCCGTCCGGGGTGGGCTCGAACAGGTGCTCGTGGCGCCACTCCCGGTAGAGCAGGTTCTGCGAGGTGTCGACGTAGCGGCGCATCGGCTCAGACTCGGTGAGCTCCAGCGGCCAGGGGATGCCGAAGGGCAGCAGGCTCAGGCCGAAGCTGGCCTTCGCGGAGAGCGGGGCGCGCTCGAACGGGTGTGGCGGCATGGCGCCGCTCCCTGCGCGGAAGGCGAAGATCGGCCCGAATTCTGCGGAGAGGAGGCCGAGATCGGTCTTGATCCGCCAGACCTCCTCCACCGGAGCCAGAAACCGTGTCCAGACGCGCAGGTGGAAGCAGGTGGCCATCCTCGGATCTCCGCCGCTCCCATAACCTGCTCCCGGCTGGACGATCCGCTACACGTAGTCCCTGGCGAGGCCCAGCAGAGTCGAGCTGACGCTGGAGGCGGTACCGGTGTAGCTGATGGCGTCCTTGGCGATCTTCGCCCCGGCGTCGAGCTGCTGCAGCAGGTCTGTGGGGGAGGCGGTGAGCTGCCCGGCGGCGATGCTGGTGCCGAGCGCCAGCAATTGCCCGGTCAGCTCCAGCCACTTCACGCTCGGCTTCAGCGCCTTCAGCTTCGCAGTCGCGTCCTCCAGCCGCTTGAGCTCCTTGCCGATGTCGGTGACGACGCCGCTCTGCTCGATGATGGAGGAGGACAGCTCGCCGATCTTGTCGCCGAGCGACTCGATGCAGTCGCGCAGCTCCCCGATCTTCTCCTCGGCATCCTCCGGCACATCCTTCAGCGCGAGGAGCTTCTTCAGCTCCCCCATCATCGCCTCCTGCTGCTGCAGCGCCGAGTCCTGCTCGCGCGATGCGTTGGTCTGGCTCACCTCCAGCTTGTTCATCTTGTCCCGCGCCGAGGTGACGCTGTCAGACAGATCGCCGAGCGTCGTGAAGATGGGGAAGCCGATCAGATCGTTGAAGAACTTGGAGGTGAGCGCCTTCGCGCCGTCCGAGGTCTTGAGCTTCCCCTTGACGGCGAGGGAGATCTCGTTCTTCTTGACGTTGAACTTCTTCAGCACGCTCTCCAGCTCCGTCCCCGCCTTCTCGACCGCCTTCACCAGGCTCAGGCAATACTGCTTCACCTCCAGGATCAGGCTGGCGACAGACTTGATCGCCGCGATCACGCCCACAATCAGCCCTGCCACGTTCCCCACCAGCGCCGACATCACCGCCCCGATCGTCGATCCGACCGTGCTCAGCACCTTCCCGGCCACCGAGAGCGCGAACTTGACCGTCGCGAGCGTGCTGAGCTTCGCCAGCCGGAACTGCCGCTCCAGCTCAGTGAGCGCCGCGCCCACCGCGATCTCCTCCAGCGCCCCGACATAGTCGCGCCAGAGCTTCGTCGCCTTTGTCTCGTCAATCGTGCCGTCGTCCAGATCTGAGAGCAGCTTCCGCGCCTTCTTCAGCAGGTGGGTCTTCATCTCGCCGACCGCCGCCGCCTCTCCGACCTTCGCCAGCTCGATGGGCGCGAGGCCACGGCTGGCGATCTCCACCCGCGCCTCCTTGTCGCCGATGATGCAGGCGAAGTCGCCCTTGATCGGCAGCCGCTCCACCTCATCCTTCTTCAGCCCCAGCTCCAGCAGCAATTGCTTCGCGTTCGGGAAGCGGAAGATCACCACCGGCGGCACGATCTTTCCACCCGATGCGAGCTCGGCCTCCTCCCGCGACTCCTCCTCCGCGAGCTCCATCGATGCCTCGAACGCCTGCTTTCCTTGTTCAAGCATAGTGTCCAACACCTGCCCCATAAAGCGGATCCCGTAGCTCAGCGTCTCCTTGTAGGAGAGCGGTTGCGCCTTCAGCCCCTTGATGAGCTGGGTATAGTCCTGCACCTTCGCCGCGACCTTGCGGTGCTCTTTCTGGAAGTCTTTGAACACCTGGCTCGACCAGAAGTGCGTCCCGATGGAGTCGCGCAGATCCCCGAGATCCACCTCCTCCAGCTCAAAATAGTGCTCGCTCTCCTGCTCGTTGATCTTCTCGCGCACCTGCTCCAGCTTCTCTTCCAGCCCCCCGATGTCCTTGTTCAGCCGCTTCACCGTCCCCTGGCTGCGACTGATGGCGAATTCCAGCTTGTTGCAGACCTGCTCATGCTCGTTGATCTGCTGGACGACATCCTGCAGCAGCTGCTCCGTCTCGTCGTCGCCCTCCTCCTCCGAGATCTCCTGCTCCGCCTGCTCCGCCTCCGCCAGCTCCTTCTCGGCCTTCTTCAACCGCTTGCCGTTGTCAACGATGCTGGTCTGCTCCTTCTGGAGCTGGCCCTGGAGGAGCTTCAGCTTTTTGTCTGTCTCGCTCTCCTCCTTCTTCAGCACCTTCTTCCATTGGTTCAGATCCTTGGTGCCATCCTTAATGGCGTCATTCCAGGCTGTCTCTGCATCCTTGGTCTGAGGAACCAATATCTTGTCTTTGAAAGCTGTGACTTCCTGCCCTTTTCCCATGGCGCGCTCCCTTCACCCTCCGGTGATATCCGAATCGCTCAGCCTGTACCAGTTAATCCCTCCACAATCGCGGCACGGTCCCTCAAACCGCCCCGCGAGGTGCGCCCGCCGGTGCGCCCGCGCCCGATCCCCGCGCCACAGCGACAGGAACCGGTGCTCCGCCAGCGACCCAAGCCCCAGCCCGCCCTGGAGATCGGCGCAGCACATCAGCAATTGCCCGTCCTGCCGCACCACCGGTGTCAGCCACAGCCCTGGACATGGCCCGCGCCCCCGGTGGCCGTCGTCCTGCTGCCAGGGGCGGCGCTCCCACATCTGCACCGAGAACCCCGCCGCCTGCTCCCCCGCCCGGATGCCCGCCTGCGTCACCGCGCGCTCATAGCGCCGATCCGCCTCCTCCTGTCCCGTCGCGCCGCCGCTGACCGAGAGCCGCTTGAACATCACCTCGAAGTGGCCGCCCTGCCGCCCGTGGCAGGCCCAGGCGTCCTGCCAGTAGCGGAGGAAGTCGCCCGCCTCCGCCTCGTTGCCCGCCTGCACGACGAACTGCACCTGCACGTGCAGATCGCGCTGCCCCCGCCGGAGCGCCAGCAGCCGCCGCACATGCCGCCGCACCGCCGGGAGGTGATCCCGCCCCTTCACCGCCGCGTAGGTCGCCGGTGTCGCCGCGTCGATGGTGAACACCGCCAGCAGCGGCAGCGCCGGGCTCTTCGCCGCTGCGATGGCCTCCATCCGGCGCTCGTCCAGCAGCACCCCGTTGGTGTCGAACCGCAGGTAGCCCAGCCGCCCCGCCAGCCGCTCCCCGGCGATCCCCACCAGCCGATCCAGGCGCGGGTGCAGCGAGGGATCGCCCAGCCACTGGAGGATCAGGTGATCGAACCGGCAGTCGTCCGCTACGAGGTCATCGACGATCTTCTCATACAGCTCCAGCGTCAGAAAACCCTTCGGGACGCCGTGGACCTGATCCCACCGCTCCGCATGCGGCGCGCACATCCGGCAGGCGAGGTTGCAGTGATCGGTGGGTTCGATCTGCAGCACGCCCATCCCCGAGGGTCGCGGCGGCCCCGGCGACTGCTCCGGCTGCACGGCAGCTGTCACAGATAGAAGTCGAGCATCAGCGAGGTCTCAGTCAGCCACAGCGTCGACACGCGCAGCCCGTCCTCCTCCCCGACCTCCCACGCTCCGTGGACCTTCAGCACCGACTGCACCCCCAGCCCCACGCCCGCCTTCCCGTCCCGATCCATCAGCAGCCAGTCCGCCCCCAGCCCCAGCCGCGCCCCCAGCCCCCCGATCCGCGCCCGCTGCGCCGAGGCCGCCTCGTCTGCGTCGGTCTGCTCCTCCGGGGTGTAGGCGTCGGAGCGATCCCCCGCCGCCGGGATGATCCCGTAGATCCCGCCCAGCCCGAACGCCTCCACCTTCCCCGGCGCCCGCTCCCGCAGGTACCAGCGCACGTCCGCCGAAGGCCGCACGCCCGCGACGTACCGCTGGCTGCTCTCGTCCTGGTACTGCCCGTCCCGGATCGCGGCGACGCCGAGCCCGCCGGTGATCGCCGTCCGCCGCCACGCGCAGCCGAGGGACAGGTTGAGCGGCGGCCTGAGCAGCCCGTCAAACTCGCCCACCAGCGTCCCCGAGAACCCGTCCGCCTCTGACCAGGAGAACATCCCGATCCCGGGCGGCGTCCACGTCGCCCCGATCAGGAAGGCCGGGGCAAAACCTAGCAGCTCCATCTGATCCTCACCTCTCCCTCCCCTACACCCGATCCACCCCCGCCGCCAGCGCGATCTTCGCGCAGGCCATCGCGTCCGACTTCGCGTCGTGGTGCTGGAGCGGGATCTTCAACAGCTCACACACCAGCGGCAGCTTCGCCGACGCCAGCTTCCACTTGTCCTTCGCCGCCCGCACCGTACACTCGAAGGGCTGCGCCACCATCTGCAGCCCCGCCGCCCGGCAGCACGCCTCCATCACCGACCGGTCAAAAGAGGCGTTGTGCGCCACCAGCAATTCCGCCTCTGCCATCAGCTCCAGCATCTTCGGCCAGCGCTGCGCGAACGTCGGCTCGCCCTGCACCATCTTCCAGGTGATGCCGTGGATGTGGGTGAACAGGAAGGTCGGGCGCGGCGGCCGGATCAGGAACGACTCCACCTGGACGATCTCTCCGCCCACCACCCGCACCAGCGCCACCGAGCATGCGCTGTCCCGCCCGTTGTCCGCTGTCTCGAAGTCGATGGCGGTGAAATTGCGCCGCCGCCCAGGTCGCGACGCCGGAGCGGCGACTGGCAGGGCGACAGGGCCGGACAGAGCGGGCGCAGCCACAGGCTTCGGCGCGGCCACCGGCGCAGCCACAGGCTTCGGCGCGGCCACCGGCGCAGCCACCGCAGGCTTCGGCGCAGCCACCGGCGCGGCCACCGGCGCAGCCGCAGGCTTCGGCGCGGCCACCGCCCGGACGCCGCCCGGCATCACCGGGAGCGCGGAGATCCCCGTCCTCCGGGCCGCCTGCGCCCGCGCATGCTCCTCTACCGATCGCGCCGCCCAGGTGTCCGGCATCGATCGGGCGGACGGCGGGCTGTACGGCACCGGCGCGCGGAGAGGCGGCTCCTCAAAATCGGGCGGCTCCGGCGGCCCCTTGGACGGATCCCAGGTGTAATCGCGCTCCGGCTCCGGCCCCGTCACCCGGCGTGCCCCGACCGGCGCGACCTGCGGCTCGGCGCGCGCTGCAGGCACCGGGGCGGGCGGAAGCGGCCGGGCTGCCGCCGGGACTGCCACCGGGACTGCCGCCGGACGGGCGGGCGGCCCCTCCTCCTCCTCTTCCTCCTCCAGCACCAGCGCCGTCTGCGCAGGCCGCGTCGGCTCCAGCCCGAGCGCCACCTGAACCGGGCGCGCAGCCTGGACCGGGCGCGCCGGAACCGGCGACGAGGACGATCCGGCCTGCTCCAGCAGCGCCCCGAGCATCGCCGCCCGCGACCGCCCCGCCGCCACGCCGAGCCTCCCGCAGACCGCCTCCAGATCCTCGGTCGACATCACCTTCAACAGCCCCTCGACCGGCATCGTCCGCGAGGGCATCGCCGCGAGCGCCGCGCGCATCTCCTCAGGTTTTCGCCGGTCAACCTGGACAGGGAAGATAAAAGTAAGCGCCCGGAGCTGATCGCGCTCCAGCGCGTCGAGGATGCGCTCCCTTAAATCCATGCTGCCAGGTCCATGCTGCCGCTCCTGTCTGCACCCGTTTAACCGACCCGGCGGCTGTACAGGATCGCCTCCGCCGCCCGCTCCCCCGCCAGCGCGCCATCGGGCTCCCGCGCGTCGATCAGCTCCTTCGCCAGCCGCTGCGCGAACGGATCGCGCCGCGCGATCTCCTGCGCCCATCCCTGCGCCGCCGCCCGTGGCTCGGCCTCCAGCCGGTGGAGCAGCCCCCACGCCAGCGCCTCCGCTGCCCCCACCTTCAGGCCGCCCAGGATCACCGCCTTCGCCCGCGACACCCCGATGAGCCGCGCCAGCCGCGTCGTCCCGCCCGCCGCAGGCAGGATGCCCATCCCGGTCTCCGGCAGCCAGAACCGCGCCCCCGGCCCGCCCACCCGCAGATCGCAGGCCAGCGCCAGCTCCATCCCCCCCGCCACCGCCGCCCCCTGCACCGCCGCCACGCTCACCGAAGGCAGCCGCGCCAACCGCGTGAACAGCCGTTGCGAGCGCAATTCCAGCGCGGCCAGCGGATCGGTTCGCCGCGTCTCTCCCATCTCCCGCTGATCCGCGCCCGCGCAGAACGCTCCCTCTCCCCCGCTCTCCACCACGATCACCGCCGGAGGCGCCGCCTCCCACGCCCGGATCGCCTGCTCCAGCCCGTCGAGCATCTCAGCCCCGTAGGCGTTGGCCCGATCAGGCCGATCCAGCGTCAGCGTCTGCACTGCCCCCGCCCCCGACACCCGGATCTGCGTCATGTATCCCGCCGCCCTTCCGTTCTTCTTTTGATCGGATAACCTGTCCCTGTGCAATCCAATGTACCGCCCCCCGCGCCCCCCGCGCGGTTCCGCATCCTCTGGAACCAGCCTGAGCCCTGTCCCTACCGGGAGGGGTATACCGCGCAGATGCCGCTGCGCCTCCCGCTGAGACGCCCGACCCCCGAAGAATTCGATCAGATGCTGGCCGACGGGGATCGGCGCAGCGGACGGATGGTCTACCGCCCCACCTGCCCCGCCTGCACCGCCTGCGAGGCGCTGCGCGTCCCCGTCGATCGGTTCCAGCCCACGCGCTCCCAGCGCCGCGTCTGGCGCGGCAACCCGGACGTGGAATTGCGCGTCGGGCGCCCCACCCTCACCCGCGAGCGGCTCGCGCTCTACAACCGGCACAAGACGGAGCGCGGCCTCTCCCGCTCCGGAGAGCCGCTCTCTGCCGAGAACTACCGCGTCTGGCTGATGGACACCTGTACGGACACGCGGGAATTCCAGTTCCTCGTCGAAGGAAAAGTCGTCGCGATCAGCATCATCGACGTGGGCAAGGACGCCGCTTCCTCGGTCTACCACTACTTCGACCCCGATATCTCCAAGCGCTCGCTCGGCGTCTACTCGGTCATGCGCGAGATCGAGTGGTGCCGCGAGCAGGGGATCTCCTGGTACTACCTCGGCCTCTATGTCGAGGACTGCCAGCACCTCCGCTACAAGGCCGCCTACTGGCCCAACCAGCGCCGGATCAACGGCGAGTGGATCGAGTTCACTGAGCCGCCTCCCGCAGATCAAACCCCGCGTCCTCAATAGCCTGCCGCAGCCGCGCCGGATCCATCCCCGCGCCCTCCACCCGCGCCACCTTCTGCGCCAGCGAGACCTCGACCTTCTTCACCCCCGGCACCCGCTGGAGCGCGCCGGTCACCGAGGCCACGCAGCCCCCGCAGCTCATCCCCTCGACCCCCAATTCCACAGTCTCCGTCCCTGACGCCATCCCCGCCTCCTGTCCGTTGTGAGATCAGGATATCCTTCCCACAGCGCTGCCGCCGGTCAACCCATGCCCCGCCCTCCCCCGCTGATTCTCCACACTGCCGCCGCCCTCCTCCGCGCTGCCGCCCTCAGCAATGAGCGCGCCGGTCGGCTGCGCGTCGATGAGGGCGAGTGGATCTCCATGGCCGCGCAGGAGCTCATGGACGGCTTCCTCCCCGCGCCGCCCGATCTGTGGCGCCAGTCCGGCCCCGGCTTCCTCGCCGCCCTCGCCAGCCTCGTCGCGGAGCGGGCGAGCGAGTGCATGGTCGCCGGGGAGATCCGCCCCGATCAGGTCTCCCTCGCCGCCACCTTCCCCGCCGCCGGCTTCCAATTCACCGCCCGGCTCTGCGTCGCGCTCCACCTCCAGTCGATGCTCTCTGCCTGGCACAGCCTCCACCCTGAGGTCCAGCGGCTCTGCCGCCTCCCGCCGCCCGATCCGGGCGATGATCCGGGCGATGATCCAGGCCGTGATCCGCGCTACCAGGATCTGATCCGGGAGGCCGCCGACATCCTCGGGCTGGAGCTCCTGATCGATCCTGAGCAGGACGGCGGCTGGCAGGACGGCGGCTGGCAGGACGGCGGCTGGATCGCCCCGGCGCGCCAGGCCCTCGCCGCGATCCCCGGCGCGGCGCCCCTCCCCCCCGACATCACCCCGGCCTCCCTCCGGCAGCTCTGAACATGCCCCACACCCGATCCGCACCCCGCCTCGCCTACACCCTCTCCAACCCGCCCCCCGGCCTCTCCGGGGAGCACCTGCCGGTGATCTTCGTCAACGGCCTCGGCGGCGCGCAGGCCGCCTGGCTGATGGCGACGAAGCATTTTGCCCGCACCCGGCAGGCGCTCTGCTTCGATCACCGGGGTATCGGCGGATCAGACTGGGTTCCAGGAGAGATGCAGATCCTCGACTACGCCCATGACCTGCTGCGGCTGCTCGACGAGCTGGGGATGGAGCAGGTCGACGCGGTGGGCCTCTCCTTCGGCGGGCGCGTGCTGCAGGAGCTGGCGGCAGGCTGGCCCGGGCGCGTCCGGCGGCTCGTCCTCGGCGGCACCTCAGCGGGCGGGTGCGGCCACACCCCCGGCGACACCGGGGCGATCCGCGCGATGCTCAACGCCGAGGCGCTGACCGAGGAGGAGTGGAACACGGTGGTCATCCCTGGCATGTTCGGGCGCCGCTTCCGGGAGGCGGAGCCTGATCGGCTCAGGAACCTCGCGCGCTGGTGGGTGCGGCACCCCCCGCCCGCCCGCGCGCTCCAGCAGCAGTCAGGCGCCTACTTCTCCTTCGACATGACCGGTCGGCTCGACCGGATCACCTGCCCCGCGCTGATCCTCCACGGCACCGATGACCGGCTGTCCCCCCCGGCGAACGCGATGTACCTGCTCCAGAACCTCCCTGCCGCCCACCTCGTCTGGATGGAGGGCGTCGGCCACTCGCCCAACATGGAGGTGCCGGAGCGGTTTCACGCGGAGATCGAGGCGTTCCTCGATATGCCCTGAATCGCCTCGATGAACTCCTCCCCATAGGCCGCGAACCGCTTCGGCCCCATCCCGGTCAGCTTCAGCATCGCCACGCGCGAGGTCGGCCTCTGCTCGGCCATCTCGTCAAGCGTCTGGTTGGTCGCCACGACATAGGGCGGCACGTCCTCCCGCGCCGCGATTGTGCGCCGCACCTCCTGAAGCACCCCGAGCAGCCCGTCCGCCCGCCCGCCACGGGACGCGCCGGCCGCGCTCCCTGCTGCTCCGGCCGTCTTCTGCGCGCGCCCCTCAGCGGCCCGGCTGCGGCGCGGCGGCGTCGCCTCGATGGTGACCACCTTCGACGCCGAGCGATCCACCGGCCACACCATCGCGAACGGGTGCGCCGCATCCCGCATGAGCTGGTTGCCGATGTCGGTCAGCGAGACGGTCATGTAGCTGCGCTCGCGCCCACCGATGGGGCGGGTCATCGTCTGCCGGTTGAGCGCGCCCGCACGCACCAGCTCATCGATCAGCCCTTCGACGGCAGACTGCGTCAGATCGCGGAGCAGCCCGTAGGTGGAGAGCCGATCCAGGCCCATGCTCCGGAGCTTCTCGTCGTTGCTGCCGATCAGCACCTTCGCCACCATCGGCGGCGCGTAGGGCGTCCGCAGGCGGGCGACGCAGGAGAGGATCTTCCGCACCACCAGCCGGTGCTCCTCTGAGAGCGGCTCGCTGACCCGGCCCAGCGGGCGCCCCGCCTTGCATGCGTCGCACTGTCCGCAGCGCTCGTAGGGCGGGGTGTCACCGAAGTAGTCCAGGATGTAGCGGCGGCGGCACCCGGAGTAGGCGTAGTCCACCATGCGCTGCAGCTTCATCAATTCCTGCTCGCGCCGCCGCCGGATCGCCTCCTCGTCGATCTCCAGCGGCTCGCCGGGCCGCAGCAGCTCGACGCCGCCCGCCCGCTCCGGCGCGGTGTAGGTGAGCACGCCGCGCTCCTCCAGCCCGCGCAGCCCCGCCGTCACCTGCTCGCGGGAGAGCTCCAATTCCTCCGCCACCCGATCCGGCCACACCCCGACCGACGCCTTGCCCGTGATCCGCAGGTGATCGTAGATCCGGCGGCGCAGCCCGCCGGTCTCGGCGCAGGCGCCGGTGAACCGCACGATGCCGGGGCGCTCAGCCGGGTGGATGCGGCGGATCCAGCCCTCGCGCTGCAGCACATACAGGCAGGAGGCCGCCGCCCGATCCCCCGCCTCCTTCGGCAGACAGACCGCCAGCGCCTCCAGCGTCAGGAACACCGGGTTCTCGTTCAGCCCGTCGAGGTGGTTCCAGACCTTGTGGACCCACTCCGCCGGCGGGTGGGAGCCGTCGATGAAGAATTCCTGTACCCGCCGATCCTCCTCGCGGAACAGCAGCGTCACCTTGCTGTTCAGCCCGTCGCGCCCCGCGCGCCCGATCTCCTGGTAGTAGGCCTCGACCGTGCCGGTCAGGTCATAGTGGACGATGCTGCGGACATCCGACTTGTCCACCCCCATCCCGAAGGCGTTGGTGGCGACCACCACCGGGATGTCCCCGCTCATGAACGCGTCCTGGACCGCAGAGCGATCCTCGATCGGCAGCCCCGCGTGGTACATCCCCGCCGCCACCCCCGCCGCCCGCAGCACCGTGGTCGCCCGCTCCACCGACTTCCGGGTGGAGCAGTAGACCAGCGTCACCCCGTCGCAGAGCGTCGGGAGCGTCGCGTCCTTGTGCTTGTTGGACGTGACCTCCCGGACCGTCATCTGGAGGTTTGTCCGATCAAAGCCGCGAATAAAGCGGCGGCAACCGTCCATGTCCAGCGTATAAAGAATGTCCGCCTGCACCTCGGGCGTGGCGGTGGCGGTCAGGGCGATGGTACGGATCGGGCGGATGCGGGCCAATTCCCGCCGCACTTGCCCGAGCCGAAGGTAGTCAGGCCGGAAGTCATGCCCCCACTGAGAGAGGCAGTGCGCCTCATCGATGGCGAACAGGCGCACGTCCACCTGCTGCAGCGCCTCCATGAAGTGCGGCGTGAACCGCTCCGGCGCGACGAACACCAATTCCCACGCCCCCTCCTTCAGCTCCCGCAGCCGCTCCCGCCGCTCCTCCGGGCTGAGCGTAGAGTTGATCAGCGTCGCCCGCACCCCCCGCGCGCACAGCCCCTCGACCTGATCCTTCATCAGCGCAATCAGCGGCGACACCACCACCGCCACCCCGCCAAGCGCCAGAGCCGGGACCTGGTAGCAGAGCGATTTTCCGGCGCCGGTGGGCATCACGACCAGCGCGTCTCCGGCCTCGACGACGTGCTGGACGATCTCTTCCTGACCGGGGCGGAAGGCTGGATGGCCGATTCGCGATTGGAGAAGCGCCTGAAGATTCTGCACGGTCGGTAGAACACCCCGGACACCTATATACAGATTTTCAGCCCCGGCTACCCCCCCGGACAGATTCTGGCACGCCGGGATCGAGAACGCTCCGCCTCCTGCCGAATTACAGGAGACGCCCCACCGCCGGGGCGCCATACTCAAGAATATGGTACACCCGGCAGCCTGCTGACCTCCGAATGTTATCCAGGGGATTGATATGCCACAGGAGAACTCACCCATCCAGCACATCGCCATCGACCGGGCCAGCCTCGGGCTCCGGGCCGCCCCCCGCACCCGCCCGATCCGGGTGGAGGCCTGCACCGCCCGCACCCACCCCGGCGCCGTCCGCGCGCTCAACGAGGACGCCTTCCTGAGCCTGCCCGAATTGCCGCTGTTCGCGGTGGCGGATGGGACCGGCGGAGAGGGGTCAGGGGATGTGGCGGCGACGCTGGCGCTCTCGGTGATCGAGCAGCAGGCAGAGCGGATCCAGGAGCAGCTCCTGATCGCGGACGAGGCGCTCTCCGAGCGGAGCAGGCTGGTGATCGGCAAGCGGCTGGGGGAGCTGCTGGTGCGGGCCAGCCGGACCGTCTACGAAGAGGCGCAGCGGCTCGGGCAGGAGAAGATGTCGACGTCGCTGCTGCTCGCCACGCTCACCAGCAACGAATTGCACATCGCCCACGCCGGGAACGTGCGGGCCTATCTGCTGCGCGATCGGGAGATGATGCCGCTGACCGACGATCACAGCGTCGCCGTGTTCCAGTACCGGCGCGGGCGGCTGTCCGCCAATTCGCTCCAGTCGAGCCCGCTGCGGAACCGGCTCTACCAGGTGCTCGGGGCTGAGATCCCGCCGGAGCCGGAGGTGGCGGGCGTGGCGCTGATCGAGGGCGATCAGATCCTGCTCTGTACGGACGGGCTGAGCAACGTGCTGCCGGACGACGTGATGGTGCCGCTGATCGCGGATCGCTCCACCCAGGAGGCCACCGAGGCGCTGCTCCAGGCAGCGCTGGAGCGCGGGGCGCCTGACAACATCAGCATGATCCTCATCCGGGTCAGCGCTACAAACTACCTGGCCAGCCTCGAAGAGCGCTCAGAGCGGCTGCGGACCATCCCGCTGTTCGCGGATCTGAGCGAGCCGGATCGCCGCCAGATCGCCTCGCTCATGGAGATGCGTCGCCTGCCGGTGGGCAGCTCCCTGTTCCGCGAGGGCGATCCCGGCGAGGCGTTCTACCTGATCCTGGAAGGGCGCGTCCGGCTGTCGCGCCAGGGGGCGAACCTCGTCGACCTGGGCCCCGGGCAGCCGCTCGGAGAGCTGTCCCTCGCCGGGACCGGCAACCGCACGACCAGCGCCATCGCCGTCGAACCCACCACCACATGCAGCCTCAGCCGGGAAGACTTCATCCGGTTCATCCAATCCAACCCGAGCAGCGGGCTCACGCTCGCCCTCACCCTCGTCGACGCCCTCGGCGCCCGGATCCGGGGGCTGGCGGATCGGGTCGTCGAGCTGGAGCAGGCCGAGGCGCGGGGGCTGAAGCTGCCGTGATCCCCCGATGACAGGGGCGCCTGACACCGCTGGAGCCTCCGGGACAGCGGCCCCGGCCCGATCCGGGTGCCGCTGGCTGCTGGCGCTGACGGCGGTGCTGGCGCTGCTCGGCTGCTGCTCCGGCGGCGCGCTGCTGTGGATCGGGCCGGGGCGGATCCGCGATCTGGCGCTCGACGGGGCGCGGATCGGCGATCTGGCGTGGCAGGATCCGTCGGGGACATGGACGGACATCACGAAGCAGCAGACCAGCCGGAGGCGGTGGGCGGCCCGCGACGCCTTCCTCCAGGTGGAGTGGGGCGAGGTGACAGAGGGGCTGGAGCGGGCCGTGCTGCCGCTGCGGCGGCCGCCGAACCCGCTGGAGGTGCCGCTCCGGCTGCTGCGGATCGATCCGGCGAGACAGCAGGTGATCGTCGCGCACCTGCCGGACTTTGCGCGGGCGGACGTTGCAGAGATCGCGAGAGCGAACGGGATGGTGGCAGCGATAAACGCCAGCTACTTCTCCGATGAGGGGCCGATCGGGCTGCTCATTGAGGGCGGACAACAGCTCCATCCACAGTCAGCGAAGTGGGCCGCCCACCTGCTGATCGACCGGGCGGGGGCGATCCGGATCGTCAACCGCAAGCAGGCGAAGACCACCGGCGCGATATGGGCGATCCAGGGGTTCCCGGCCATCATGTCGGGCGGGACGATCTTCTCCTATATAAAGAGCGGCAGCAGCTTTAACGTGCTGGAGGTGGATCGGCGCTCAGCGGCCTGCCTGACAGCAGACGGGCGGCTGCTCCTGCTCGCGACCGACTCCGGCCTGGTCAACGGGCTCTCGTTCTATGAGCTGGGGACGGTCATGGGCGGGCTGGGCTGCCGGGACGCGATGGGGCTGGACGGGGGCAGCTCGACGGGGTTCTACCTCAAAAAAGGTGAGGATGAGGAGGTCATCCATACGCTGAAGCCGGTCCCGGTGATCATCGGCGTGCGGGGATCGGGATAGGACAGGCCGCAACTATGAGGGCGGGATGAGCGGTGTTCCAAGGGTGGTAGTGGTGGGCGGCGGGTTCGGCGGGCTGGAGGTCTGTACCGGGCTGGCGAAGGCCAACCGGCAGGGGAAGATCCAGCTCACGCTGATCGACAAGGAGAATTTCTTCCAGTTCAACCCGCTGCTGCCGGAGGTGGCGACGGGGGCGGTCGAGACGCGGCACATCGTCTACCCGCTGCGGAGCTTCTGCGCGCCGCGCGGCATCCGGTTCATCCGCAACAAGCTGCGCGAGATCGACCACGAGCAGAAGATCCTGCACCTCCACAACAACCTCACCATCCCCTACGACCACCTCATCCTCGCCTACGGCGCCTCCACCAACTACTTCAATATCCCCGGCGCGGAAGAGAACTCCTTCCCGTTCAAGACGCTGATGGACGCCATCCGGCTCCGCGCCCACGCCGTCGAGATGTGGGAGCTGGCGGATCAGACCACCGACAACGACACCCGCCGCGAATTGCTGACGTTCGTGGTCGCAGGCGGCGGCATCACCGGGGTCGAGGTCTGCGCTGAGCTGACCCGCCTGTTCCGCACCACGATGGCGCGGCTCTACCCGGCGATCAGCCAGTCGCTCGTGTCGGTCTATCTGGCCGAGGGCTCCGGGCGGCTGCTGCCAGGGGTGCGTGAGGAGCACGCGAAGATCGCCGAGAACCACCTGCGCAGCCTCGGCGTCAACGTCTTCCTCAACCGCAAGGTCACCGCCGTCGAGCGCTCCAGCGTCACCTTCGACGACGGCGCCCGCATCCCGGCCCACACCCTGATCTGGACGACCGGCGTGCGCGGACAATTGCTGGAGAAGCCGCTGCCCTGGACGCTCGGGCGGGGGGGGCGGCTGAAGGTCGGGCCGGACTGCCGGGTGGCCCCCGGCGTCTGGGCGGTCGGGGACGCCGCCGACATCACCGACACCGAGGGGAAGCCCGTCCCGATGGTGGCCCAGGGCGCCATCCAGAGCGGAGAGGTCGTGGCGCTCAACCTGATGTCCGAGCTGGGCCAGGGGCGGCCCGTCGGCCTCCGCTACCACGACCTCGGCTACTTCGTCGGCCTCGGCAAGAGCTCGACCGTCGCCTCGCTGCTCGGCATCCCCGTGGCGGGCTGGCTCGCCTGGTACGCCTGGGCGATGGTCTACCTTATGAAGATGGTCGGCGTCCGCAAGCAGTTCGAGGTCGCGCTCGACATCCTGAAGGGGATGTTCGTCGAGCACGACACCAGCCAGATCCACGACCGGCGCCGCATGCTCCGCAGCCAGGATCTCAACCCCGACCTGAAGTAGCGGGCCGGAACGCCCGCCGTCGGGCTACTTGCGGATGCCTTCCACTGCCACCGTGACCACCACCTCGTCGCCGATGCCGCCCTGCATGAAGTTCATGCCGAAGTCGCTGCGCTTGATGGTGAAGCTGGTCTCCCAGCCGCTCCGGTAGCCGCCCCAGGGGTCAGCGCCCTCGCCCACCTTCGTCAGCGTCACCGTCACCGGCTTCGTGACGCCGTGGAGCGTCAGGTTGCCGGTCACCTCGAACACCGTGTCCGACACCTTCTTGAAGGCCGTCCCGGTGAAGGTCATCGTCGGGTACGTCTTCACGTCGAAGAAGTCCGGGCTCTCCAGGTGGGTGTCCCGCTTCTCGGCGTTGCTGAAGACGCTGTCGGTCTGGATGCTCAGGCTGAGGCTGCTCTTGGCCGGATCCTTCGTGTCAAAGCTGAACTCGCCGGAGAACTTCGTGAACTGGCCGTAGGTCCAGCTCAGGCCGAGGTGCTTGATCTTGAAGATGAAGGCAGAGTGATCCTGATCGACCTTGTAGCTGTCAGCGGCGAATGCAGTACCGGTTACGACGCTGAAGGCGAGCAGGCTGCGGGTGAGGAAGGAACGCATGGTGGACTCCTGTGAATGTTTTAGAAGATACGACCGAGCGAGGCCCGGTAGTCGTCGAGCGTCGCAGGCACCGCCCGGAACAGGTGGAATTGCCCCTCGCGGCGCGTCTCCACCAGGCCAGCCTCTTCCAGCACCTTGACATGGTGGGAGACCGTCGCCTGCTTCACCGGGAACGCCGCCGCGAGCTCGCCGCAGCAGATCTCACCGCTCTCCGCGATCTTCTTGAAGATGCCGAAGCGGGTCGGGTCTGCGAGCGCGCGCGCGATACGGAGAAGCTGAACCTCCTCCATCGGTGCCTCCGGTGTTCTGATATATAGATATATATCGATACGTCGGCAACCCCCCCGGCAGAGAACCGTAAGATTTTTCACACCATGCCCCCCGCCCGCCCGCCGCTGCCACTGGCACCCGGTGGCCGCTCTGCGCTACACTCCCCGCATGCGCCTGCTCCCGGCTCTGCTCTTCCTGATGCTCCCCGCCTGCACCTCCGATGAACCGGAGAAGTATGACACCGGGCAGCCGGTGGTGGACGACGATCTGGACGGCTACACGGTGCAGGAGGGGGACTGCAACGATCAGGACGCCGCGTTCAACCCCGGCGTCTCTGAGATCTGTGACAGCCTCGACAACAACTGCGACGGCACCATCGACGAGGGCGTGCAGCAGTCCTGGTGGGCCGACCGCGACGGCGACGGCTTCGGCGATCCCGACGGGGCCGAGACGGGCTGCACCCCGCCCTCCGACAGCACCGGCAACGACCGCGACTGCGACGACGACGACCGCGACGTCTACCCCGGCGCCCGCGAGGTCTGCGACGACCGCGACAACGACTGCGACGGCGACACCGACGAGGAGGGGAGCACCACCTTCTACGCCGACCGTGACGGCGACGGCTACGGCGACGCCGACGCCACCACCCTCGCCTGCAGCCTCCCGGACGGCTACGCCGCCGTCAACACCGACTGCGACGACGCCCGCGCTGACAGCTACCCGGGCGCGCCTGAGACGTGCAACGGCATCGACGACGACTGCGACGGCACCGCCGATGAGGAGCCGACGGACGCCCCCCTCTGGTACCTCGACGGCGACGGCGACGGCTGGGCCGGGGATCGCCTGAGCCTCGCCGCCTGCGAACAGCCTGCAGGCTACCTGCCCGCCGCTGAGGACTGTGACGACGCGGACGCGGCGGTGAACCCCGGCGGCGCCGAGGTCTGCAACGGCGTGGACGACGACTGCGACGGCGCCATCGACGACGGGGCCACCGACCTGCAGACGTGGTACGCCGACGCGGACGGCGACGGCTTCGGCGACCCGGACGCGACGGCGCGCTCCTGCTCCCCGCCCGCCGGACATGTTGCCGACGCTACCGACTGCGACGACGCAGACGCGGGCGTCTTCCCCGGCGCCGCCGAGGTCTGCGACAGCACCGACAACGACTGCGACGGGCTGGCCGATGACGCCGATCCGGGCGTCTCCGGTCAGGCCACCTGGTACGCCGACGCCGACGCCGACGGGTGGGGGGACGCCGCCGTCGACACCGACGCCTGCGACGCCCCCGCCGGGTACGTCGCCGCCAACACCGACTGCGACGACTCAGACCCCGGCGTCAGCCCCGCCGGGATCGACGCCTGCGACGGGATCGACAACGACTGCTCCGGCCTCATCGACGACGGCGGCCTCTGCCCCTGCGACGTGTTCTACGACAGCGGGCGCACCTACCTGTTCTGCACCGCGCTCCAGACATGGAGCGACGCCCGCAGCCAGTGCCAGCAGTACGGCTATGACCTCGCCACCATCAACGACGCCGCCGAAGACGACGCCCTCCGCGCCGAGGCGCTAAGCTACGGCAACACCGCCGCCTGGCACTGGTGGGTCGGCTACACCGACGCCCTCGTCGAGAGCAGCTTCGGCTGGGCGGGCGGCAACGGCAACTCCTACAACAACTGGAACAGCAACGAGCCCAACAACCTCTACAACAACGAGGACTGTGTGGTGTTCGCCTTCGAGGGGGGTCGATGGAACGACTGGACCTGCAGCAACACCACCACCTCCGTCTGCGAACGCTTCTGATGCGCCGCCTGCCCGGTCTGCTCCTGCCCGGTCTGCTCCTGCCCGGTCTGCTCCTCTCAGGCTGCGAACCCGGCCCCGGCAAGCCCGGCAGCGATGACAGCGCCGCGCCTGACACCACCGTCCTCCCCCCGCTCCCGCTCACCGATCTCCCCCCCGGCGTCTCCTTCCTCGACCCGCGCGAGGGCGATGTCTTCACCGCCGCCCAGAGCGTCCACGTCGATATCCTCGCCGGGGACGACAACAGCAAAGCAGACGGGCGCCCCGACCTCACGCTGCTCGCCCTCGCCTGGAGCGGCAACCTCCCGGGCGGCACCGCCCTCCCGACCGCCCCCGGCCCCGACGGCACCGTCGATTTCGAGATCTCCCCGCTCCCGCTCGGCGAATACACCCTCACCGTCGAGGCCCGCGACCCCGCCGATCAGCCCGCCTCGGCCACCGTCCACTTCTCGGTCGTCACCCCCGACGCCGACGGCGACGGCTACGTCAACGACCGCCTCCGGGGCGACGACTGCGACGACGCCGACCCCGCGATCCACCCCGGCGCCGTGGAGGTCTGCGACAACACTGACAACGACTGCGACGGCGACACCGACGAGGGCGTCACCACCCGCTACTGGTCCGATCTCGACGGCGACAGCTACGGCGACCCGCTCTCCCCCGTCGACGCCTGCACGCAGCCCGCCACCGCCGCCGACAACGACCGCGACTGCGACGACGCGCAGCCCGCCGCCTTCCCGCGCAACCCTGAGGTCTGCGATCACCTCGACAACGACTGCGACGGTGAGACCGACGAAGCCGTCCTGATCCCCTACTACCGCGACCTCGACGCCGACACCTACGGCGACCCCGCAGACATCGTCTACGACTGCGCCGTCCCCGCCGGATACTCCGCCCTCGACACCGACTGCGACGATCTCGACGCGCTCGTCAGCCCCGCCGCCGCCGAGATCTGCCTCGACGGGCAGGACAACGACTGCGACGGCACCTCCAACCAGTGCGGCCTCGGCGGCCTGCTCCAGCTCTCCACCGCCGCCGACGCCACCCTCACCGGCGAGGCGGGCAGCGACTACGCCGGAAGCAGCGTCTCCGGCGGCGACTTCGACGACGACGGGCTGGCCGACCTGCTCGTCGGCGCCTTCGGCAACGACGGCGGCGGCGCCGACGCGGGCGCGGTCTACCTGCTCCACGGCCCGGTCAGCGGCGCGCAGAGCCTCGGCAATGCCGCCCTCACGCTCCAGGGAGAGGCCGCCGGGGACAACGCGGGCTACGCGCTCTCCAGCGCCGGGGACTACAACGGCGACGGGCGCGACGACATCCTCGTCGGCGCGTACAGCAACGACACCTACGGCGCCGACGCCGGGGCCGCCTACCTCGTCCACGGCGGCGACAGCGGCGTCCGCAGCCTCGGCCTCGCGGACGGCATCTTCTGGGGCAGCACCGCCGGGGATCAGGCGGGCAGCGCGGTCAGCAGCGCCGGGGACACCGACGGAGACGGCTTCGGCGATCTGCTCATCGGCGGCTGGGGCGCAGACACCGGCGGCTCCCTCTCCGGCTCAGCGTGGCTCATCCGGGGGCCGTTCGTCGGCAACACCGGCCTCGATCTCGCCGACGCCCGCCGCTACGCCCCCGCCGCCGGGGAGTTCGCGGGCTACGCCGTCTCAGGCGCGGGCGATGTAAACGGCGACGGCTTCGACGACGTCCTGATCGGCGCCTACGGGGCCGACGGCGCCGCCGGACGCACCTACCTCGTCCACGGGCCGCTCTCCGGCAGCGCCTCGCTGGCCTCCGCCACCGCCATCCTCTACGGCGAGAACAGCGGCGACAACGCCGGGGCCGCCGTCAGCAGCGCGGGCGATACCGACGGGGACGGCCTCTCAGACATCCTCATCGGCGCCTACAACCACGACTACGGCGGCAGCAACACCGGCGCCGCCTATGTCGTCCTCGGCCCGGTCGGCGGCGGCCTCGACCTCAGCGCCGCAGACAGCAAGCTCGTCGGAGAGGACAGCGACGACAACGCGGGCTGGTCGGTCGCCTCCGCCGGGGACATGGACGGCGACGGGCAGGACGACCTGCTGATCGGCGCATTCCGCGAGGACACCGGGGGCGGCTCAGCCGGGGCCGCCTACCTCGCCTACGGCCCGCCCGCCGCCCTCGTCACCCTCCGCACCGCCGACGCCAAGCTCTACGGCGCCGCCAACGACTACGCCGGCTACTCCATCGCGGCGGTCGGCGACACCGACGGCGACGGGAAGGCCGACGTGCTCGTCGGCGGGATCTACGCGGACACTGGCGGAAGCTACCTGTGCGGGAGCGCCTGGCTCGTCAGAGGCACCGGACTGTGAAATACTGCAGCGCATGCTGCTGCTGACCCTCCTCGGCCTGATGCCCCTCCCCGCCGATCCCGCCGCAGAGCGCGCCGATGACCCGCCGGTCGCGGTCGGCCCCCCTGCCCCCCACCTGATCCTCGACCCCTCCGCGCAGATGGCGATGAGCGGCGGCCCCGCAGCGCGCGCCTTCCGCGAAAAATGGGGCGCAGGCTGGGCCGTCCGCCGGGACCCCCGGAGCGGCAGCCCCCGCTTCCTCTACGCCCCCGGCGTCCCCCTCTCCCGCGCCGCCGACCTCGTCCGCGATGTCGCCGTCCTCGCCGGGATCGATCCGGCAGCGCTCGCCCTGAGCAGCGACCGCACCGTCGGGACGCTCCGTGTCCTCCGCTGGGATCGCACCTTCCAGGGCGCCCCGGTCGAGGGCGATCAGATCGCGGTGCTGTCGAAGCAGGGCCGGATCGGCGGCGTCCGCGTCGCGCTGACCCCGCTCCCGCGCCTGCCCGATCCGCTGTCCGGGGAGGTCGTCTTCAAGGAGCCGTCGCGCGGCGTCCCGCTGCTCGCCACCCCGTCACAAGAAGGGCCGTTCCGCGTCTACCGCGACCGCGCGGGCCGGGAGCTCCACCGCTACGACACGCGCCTCTTCACGCAGCTCGATGTCGCCGCTGAGGCCCGCAGCCCCGGCGACGCGCTGCTCACCGGCCCCGCCCGCCAGATCAGCGTCCGGCAGACCGACGGCCTCCAGCAGTACACCTCCGACCTCGGAGAGCACACCCTCAGCGGCGGGATCTCCGCCCTGCTCGACGGCCCCGCCCTCCAGATCCTCGACAACGGCCAGCCCGTCAGCGCGACCGGCCTCGACAGCTTCACCCTCACCTCCGGCGCCGACATCCCCGCCGCCGCCGCCTCGGTGCTCTACCACTACCATGTCGTCCGCGACTGGCTGGCCCGCCTCTGGCCCGGTCACGCCCTGCTCTCCCAGCCGATGATCGCCACGGTCAACCTCGGCCCGACCTGCAACGCATTCTACACCAGCGGAACCATCAACTTCTTCAACGAGGTTCCTGGCCAGTGCTACGACTTCGGGCGCTCCGCCGACGTCATCTACCACGAGACCGGCCACGGCATCCACCACTACATCCTCGCCGCCGGGACCTTCGCCTCCGACGTCTCAGAGGGCTCCGCCGACTACATCGGCGCCACCATCCAGGACGACCCGGTGCTGGTGCCGGACGCCTTCGGCCCGGGGACGTACATCCGGGAGCTGGACACCGACCGCCGCTACCCCGACGACATCCTCAACGAGTCCCACAACGACGGCCTGATCTGGGGGAGCTTCCTGTGGAACCTACGGACGCAGTGGCGCGCCACTTACGGGCAGGCGACCGGCACGGAGATGACCGACCTGCTGTTCCTGGAGGCGCTCGCGCAGGGGCCGACCCTCACTGATCTCGCGGAGGCCGTCCTGATCGCCGATGACGATGACGGCGATCTCAGCAACAGCGTCCCCCACGGCTGCGAATTGCTCGACCTGCTCGCGCAGCACGGCCTCTCCCCCGGCGCCATCGGCGCGGTGGTCTACGATCACGATCCGCTCGGCCCGCAGTCCTCTTACATCGACGGCTACGACGTGGACTTCAGCCTCTACGTCCTGCCCGCTGAGTGCAACGCCCTCGACGAGGATCGCGTGGAGGTCTGGTACACCACCGGCGACCTCCCCTTCCCCGCAGACGGCGACCCCGGCGCCACAGGCTGGTCGACCGTCCCCGCCGCGATGAGCGGCGACCGCTGGGCCGCCCGCCTCCCCCGCCAGTTCCCCGGCACCCGCGTCCGCTACGCCATCAGCGCATGGTCTGACGACGGCACGCAGTTCAGCAGCACCTGGGCCGGGCGCGAGAGCACCGTCTACAGCTTCTACGTCGGGGATCGCCGCGAGGTCTGGTGCGAGGACTTCGAGGGCGGCCTCAACGGCTGGGTCCACGGCGGGGGCGCCTCCACCGCCGCCGGGAGCCAGTGGCGCGACGAGTGGCAGTCCGGCGTCCCCGCCGGGGGCGGCGCCTGGGACCCGCCCGCCGCCTGGTCGGGCAGCGGCATCGTCAGCACCGTGCTCGACGGAGACTACTCCCCCGACAACGCCCAGTTCCTGCGCTCACCCGTCGTCAACCTCACCGGCCACGGCCCCATGCTGCTGCTCAGCTACCAGCGGTTCCTCTCCGTCGAGGACGCCACCTACGACCGCGCCCGCGTCCTCATCAATGACCAGAACGTCTGGGAGAACGAGGCCACCCCCGCCGGGAACATCGCCCACATCGATCCCGACTGGACCCTCCACGACATCCCCCTTGACGGCCTCGCCGACGCCGGGGGCAACGTCACCTTCACCTGGGAGCTCACCTCCGACGCGGGCCTCGAATACGGCGGCTGGCAGCTGGATCGCGTCTGCGTCACCGAATTGGACGACCTCCCCGCCCACTGGCGCAGCCACGACCTCCAGGCCACCGACGACGTTCCCGCCGTCGCCGTCTCCTGGTCCGCCCCCTACATGGACCCCGTGGTGGCCGTCCGCCTCGTCCGCCGCTTCGACGCGCCGCCCGCCTCCCCGGATGACGGCGACATCCTCTACGAAGCCCCCGCCGCCCCCGGCCAGCCCGACGCCTTCACCGACACCGCCCTGCTCCCCGGCGAGAGCGCATGGTACGCCGTCTTCGCCTCCTCCGTCCCCGGCGAGTGGCAGCCCGGCGCCGTGGAAGGCCAGAACCTCGACCTCGGCGGCGTCCCCCCCATAGAGGACACCGCCCCCGACTCCCCTCCCGACTCCCCCCCCGACTCCTCCCCCGACTCCGATCCGGTCGCCGACTCCGACCCCGGCTCCCCCGCCGACCCCGACAAGCTGGAAGACCCCGCCTGCGGCTGCGCCACCCCCGGCCCCCTCTCTCTCCTGCCCCTGCTGCCCCTGCTGCCCCTCCTGCGCCGCCGTGCTAAGCCCCGCCCATGAGCCTCCGCCCCCCCTTCTCCGTCCGCCAGATCCAGGTCTGCACCAACCTCCGCGACCCCGCCCTCAACCGCGCCTCCTGCGGCGCCAACGGCGGGGCCGCCCTCCGCGAGCGCCTCAAGTCCGCCGTCAAGTCCGCCGGGCGCAAGGGCGAGATCATGGTCATCGGCACCTCCTGCCTCGGCTACTGCCCCGCCCAGGGATGCGCGGTGGGGATAATGCCCGACCATGACTGGCAGATCCTCCTCCCCGAAGACGAACCCGCCTTCCTCACCCACATTCTTTGAGTTGCGGGGGTTATACCGAACGGGGAAATAGACTGCGGAGGGGCTATTACTCCCCCTTCTCCTTCTTCATCCGCCGCCACATCTCCGGCAGGTACTTCAGCGCCGCATAGATCCTGAGCGACTCCGCCACCGGGAACGCGGGCGCCCCCAGCCACGCCTCCCCCGCCGGGATCTTCCCCCGGACGCCGGAGCGCGCCCCGATCTTCGCCCCCGCCCCGACCTCCGAGTGATCGGCAAGCCCGACCTGCCCCGCCAGCACCGCCCCGTCCCCGATCCGGCAAGACCCGGACAGCCCGGTCTGCGACACGATGATCACGTAGCGCCCCAGCACGCAGTTGTGGCCGATCTGGACGAGGTTGTCGATCTTGCAGCCGTCCCCGATGATGGTGTCCGCGAGGAACCCCCGGTCGACCGTCGTGTTGGCCCCGATCTCCACCCGGCTCCCGATCCTGACCCCGCCGACCTGCGGCACCTTCAGCAGCCCGTACGCGCCGGGGTGGTAGCGGAACCCGTCCGCCCCGATCACCGCGCCCGCATGGACGCGGCAGTCCTCGCCCACCGCGACGCCGTGCTGCAGCACCACATTGGGGAACAGCACCGTCCGCGCCCCGACCTCCGCGCCCGGCCCGACGACAACGCCCGGATAGAGCCGCGCCGACGGATCGACCCGCGCCCCCGCCCCGATCCACGCGCCGCCGCGCTGCTCCCCCTCCCAGGGCGGCTCCGGGAACCACTGCTCCAGCAGCCCGCAGAGCGCCACGAGCGGATCCACCACCACCACCGTCCGCACCCCCGGCACCTGCCGCTTCGCCAGCAGCAGCGCGGGCGCGCCCTCTATCCGGCGGCTGTCCGACAGGAAGCTCAGGCAGCCCTCCCCCGCCTGCTCCAGCGGGGCGACCTGATCCAGCGGCGGATCGTCCTCGCTGTGGAGCACGCCGCCGCACATCTCCGCGATCTCAGAGGCCAGTACCGGTACAGGGAGCCGCATCCGCTCTGACTATCTCATCTGCGCCGGGGAGGAGGCGCCGCAGGCGCGGGCGGCTCAGGCGGGCCGTCCCAGTAGCCGGGGTACTCGTCGGGCATCGGCGGCTCAGGCGGGCCGTCCCAGGCGTCTGCGCGGGCGGGCGCCGGGGCGCTCTTCGCCGGGGCGCTCTTCGCCGGGGCGGCCTTCGCCGGGGCGGCCTTCGCCGGAGGGAGCGCGGCAGGAGCAGCCTTCGCCGGGGCAGCCTTCGCCGGGGCAGCCTTCGCCGGAGCGACCAGCGCGATCTGCTCCGCCGCCGCTACCACCACCTTCTTCGGCGCGGCAGGGAGCGCGGACAGCGGCCCCCTGCCCTTCGGCGCGGCGGGGAGGGCGGCGGGCGGCTCCGCAGGCGCGGCCTTGCGGGCGCGGGGCTTGGCCGCAGGGGGCGCGACCTCCGCGACCTCCGCCGCGTCTGCTGCCTTGCGGGTGCGCTTCTTCGGCGCATCCGGTGCCGCCTCAGGGGCAGGCGCAGGCTCAGCCTTCCGCGCGGCGCGACGCTTCGGCGCCTCCCCGGCGGGGGCGGTGAGCGGGCTGGCGCTGACAGCGCGGTCGACCTCAGGGGCGGCCTTGACCGCCTTCGGCTTGACCGGAACCTTCGGCGCGGCGGGGACGGCGCCCGCGTCGATGCGCTTCTGGATCAGGGCCAGCCCCTCCTCCAGCGTGAAGGTCTGGGGGTCGGCGTCCCTGGGGAGGTTGGCATTGATGCGGCTATCGGTGACGTAGAGGCCGTATTGTCCCTTCAGCAGGCGCACCGGGTTGCCCTCCGGGGACATGCCGAGCTCGCGGAGCGGGCCGCTCTTGGCGCGGCGGGCGGGCTCGGCGAGGAGGGCGAGGGACTGCTGGAGGGTGATGTCGAGGACGGAGATCCCGGCGGGGATGCTGCGGCTCTGATCACCGCACCGGATGTACGGGCCGAACTTGCCGTTGGTGGCGACGATCTCGTCCGTGGAGCCGGGGTTCACGCCGAGCGTGCGCGGCAGGGTGAGCAGCTTCAGCGCGGTCTGGAGGTCGATGTTCTCCTCGGTCATGCCCTGGAGCAGCGAGGCGCGCGGCGGCTTGTCGCCCTCGCGGGTCTCGCCCTTCTGGACATAGGGGCCGAACCGCCCGTTGATGACGAAGATCAGGTCGCCGTCCGGGTGCGGCCCGAGCGTGCGCGGCCCGTCGGCCTTCTTCTGTAGCAATTCCAGCACCCACGCCGTCGTCACCTCGTCGGGGGCGACCTCAGCGGGGAGCTGGGCGGTCTTGTCGCTCCATGAGGCGAACGGCCCGAAGCGCCCGACGCGGATCACGACGTCCTGCCCCTCGTGCTCCCCGAAGGGGATGGTGCAGATCGTGCGCGGATCGACGCTGTTCTCGGCGTCGAACAGCAGCGTGCGGAGGCCGCTGGCGCCCTTATAGAAGTCCTGGAGCGTGCTGAGCCGCTCGCGCCGCCCGAGGGCGATCTCGTCGAGGGCGTCCTCCATGCGGGCGGTGAAGCTGTAGTCGACAAGGCTGGGGAGCGCGCGCTCCAGCAGGTTCACCACGGCGAACCCGGTGAACGTCGGGATGAGCGCGTTGCCGCGCTTGAAGATGTACTCCCGGTGCAGGATCGTGTCGATGATCGAGGCGTAGGTGCTGGGGCGCCCGATGCCCCGCGCCTCCAGCTCCTTGACCAGCGTGGCCTCGGTGAGCCGCGCCGGGGGCTGAGTGACGTGGGAGCGGGCCAGCACCTCGCGGGCGACCGCCGGATCGCTGACCTTGACGGCGGGCAGCAGCCGCTCCTGATCGGCCAATTCCGCGTCGGGGTCGTCGCTGCCCTCGACGTAGGCGCGGCGGAAGCCGGGGAAGTCGATGGTCTTGCCGGTGGCGACGAAGTTGAGCCGCTTCGCCTCCAGATCGCCCGTCCCGTCCCCCTCGGCAGGCAGCTTCAATTCCACGCCGACCGAGATGTGGAAGCCCGTCGCGTCCTCCATCTGGCAGGCGACGGTGCGCTTCCAGATCAGCTCATAGAGGCGCGCCTCGTCGCCGTCCAGCTCGCTCCGGGCCTCCTCGATGCTGCGGAACGCCTCGCCCGCCGGACGGATGGCCTCGTGGGCCTCCTGCGCGTTCTTGGCGGTGCTCTTGGAGTGGCGGGGCTGGGCGGGCAGGTAGTCCTGGCCGTAGCTGTTGAGGATCAGCCCGCGCGCGGCTGAGATCGCCTGATCGGAGAGGATCACCGAGTCGGTCCGCATGTAGGTGATCCAGCCGTTCTCATAGAGGTGCTGGGCCACCCCCATCGTGCGGCGGGCGGTCCAGCGCAGCTTGCGGTTGGACTCCTGCTGCAGCGTGCTCGTGGTGAACGGCGCCGCGGGGCGGTCCCGGTAGGGCCGCTCCTCGACCTCGCTCACCCGGCCGCTCGTGCCCTTGAGGATGGCCTCGACGCCGCGGGCCGCCGCCTCATCCAGCACGACCAGGCCCTTGTCCTGGGTCAGCTTGCCGTCTTCGCCGAAGTGCTGCCCATTGGCGACACGGGCGCCCGCCCACTGCACGAGGGCAGCGTCCAGTCGGCCTTTCTCGTTCGAGAGCTTGGCCGAGAGATCCCACCAGCTCGCCGGAACGAAGGCGACGCGGCGGCGCTCCCGCTCGACCACGAGGCGGACCGCCACCGACTGCACGCGCCCCGCCGAGAGCTTGGGGCGCACCTTCTTCCAGAGCAGCGGCGAGACCTCGTAGCCATAGAGCCGGTCCACCACCCG
>JBEIQZ010000527.1:0-4425 GCA_040376255.1 Alphaproteobacteria bacterium | reverse complement strand
GGTTTTACGCCCCTTCCGTCCACCGGGCCAGCCGGGGCGGGTCAGGGAACACGGTCGGGCAGAGAGGTTCGGAAAAATTTGAAATGACTCAGTATTTTCAATGCAAATTATACTTATTATTCCTAAATTTTCTCCCCTGCATTTTCCGTGTCCCTCCGTGTAGCGAAGCGTGCGTGCTTCCGTGGTTGCGTTCGCGCAGCGTCCTCCTCCCCGTATTTTCTCTCCCCCGTATTTTCTCCCCCTCCTCTGTGCCTCTGTGCCTCCCAGACCGCATTTCCTAAGCAGACTCCGCCCCCGCCCCGGTATACAGATCCGCGATGTCCGTCTTCCAGGAAATCCGCTCCCAGGCCCGCACCGCGTGGGTCGTCCGGGGGCTGTGGAGCCTCCCGCAGCTCGCCCGCGCCGTCGAGCTGCCGATCTCCTGGTACGTCCGCCCTGACGGCCGCGCCCCGCTCCCGCTCGCGGCCTGCCAGTACATCACCTACGCCTGCCCGGAGGAGTGTACGTTCTGCAATGTCACCCAGGTCGTCGAGGACTGGACGACCCCGCTCTCAGAGAGCGACCAGATCCGGCTCATCGACCGGCTCATCCCGCGCATCCCCACCCTGGCCATCGGCGGCGGCGAGCCGCTGGCCCACCCCGGCATCCTCGATCACTACGCCCGGATCAAGCAGCGCGGCGGCCGGATCTTCACCGTGACCTCCGGCACGACGCTCGGCGCGACAAAAGCGAAGCGGCTGGCGGCTATCGGGCCGGACGTGGTGATGTTCAGCCTGCTGGGGGACGAGGCGGCGCATGACAAGGCGATGGGGCGGGCGGGGGCGTGGCAGAAGACGGTCGGGGGGCTGTCGAACTTCCTGCAGGAGCGCGATCCGAAGCGCACCCGCGTCATCGTCAACTGCGCGGTCTCGCTGGACAACCCGATGGGGATGCGCGCCGTGGTGGACACCGCCCGGCGGCTGGGCGCGGACGCCGTCCGCTTCACCTGGCTCTCCTTCCTCACCGACACCGAGCGCCTGCGGGAGCGCCACAAGGTCACCTACCTCGTGCTGCCCGCCGATCAGGTCGCGGCCTTCGACCCGGCCCCGACGCTGGCCGAGGCGCGGGCGCTGGAGCAGGAGGGGCGCGGCTATGTCACCTTCCACCCGAAGCTCTCCGACGTGGAGCGGCAGGCGTGGTACCGGGAGGGCGGCGGGGTGGAGCGCCACTGCTACACGCTCTGGCACACCCTGTTCATGCGGCCCGACGCCTCAGTGGTTCCGTGCGGCCACCTGTTCGATGAGCCGCTCGGGAACCTGCTCACCGACGACCTCGACGACGTCTGGAACCACCCCCGGATGCGGCAGATCCGGCTGGAGCAGTGGAAGCAGCCGTTCGAGGTCTGCCGCCGCTGCTGCAAGGTCTGAAGATGGGGTCTGGCCTGCAGGCGGGCGTGGTCGTGCCGGCGCTTGTGCGCGGAGCGGAGGATCGCGGGAACCTCCAGCGCTGCCTGGCGGCGCTCGGGCGGTGCGACCCGGCGCCGGAGCGGGTGGTGGTTGTCGATGACGGCTCGCCGGAGCCGGTGCGGCTGCCGGGAGGGCTGGCGGGGCGCGCGGGGTGGGAGGTGCTGCGGCAGCAGAACCGGGGGCCGGCGGCGGCGCGCAACGCGGGGGCGCGCCGGCTGATGGAGGACGGCGGGATCGGGGTGCTGATCTTTGTGGACGCCGACATCGAGGCGGGGCCGGACGCGATCGGGCGGATGCTGGCGGGGCTGGGGGCGGGCGGGGCCGGGACGGCGGGCGGGGCCGGGACGGAGGGTGCGCCGCGACCTGTGGCGATCTGGGGGACGGTGACCGAGGCCCACCCGCATGCGGCGCTCTCCTCCCGCTACAAGAACCTGACGCACCGGCACTTCACGCTGCTGCAGGCCGGGCCGACGCGGCACCTGACATCCATGCTCGTCGCGGTGCGGCGGGCGGCGTTCGTGGCGGCGGGCGGCTTCGATGAGCGGCTGCAGACGGTGTCGGTGGAGGATGTGGAATTCGGGCGCACGCTCACGGATCGGGGCGGACAGGTCATTCTCGACACTGATCTGGAGGCGACGCACTGGCACCGCTTTACTGTCCGGCGCATCGTCAAAAATGACTTCCACAAGGCCCGCCACCACGCCCGCACCACCCTGCTCCACCGCTGGCGGGGCGACCCCAGCACCGCGCTCGGCGGGCCGGGCGAACAGCGGCAATTGCACTACCTGATCGGGGTGCCGCTCGGGGCCGGGGCGCTGCTCTGCGCGCTCGGTGGGCGGTGGGGGGCGGCGGCGGGGCTGACTGGCGCATTGCTGGCCTGGGAGCGGGATCTGTTCGCCTACCTCTGGCAGAGCGGCGGGGCGGCGTTCGCGGCGGGCTGCGTGCCGCTGATGGTGCTGGAGCGCGGGGTCGTGCTGGCGGCGGTGGCGGCAGGGAGCGCAGAGGCCGTCCGGGCGGCTTGGGCGGCCCGCCAGGCCGGACATGACGCCGGACACAACGCTGCACACAACGCTTGACATGTAAAGAGGAGGCTTATAGAAGCCAGGAGAGGGAGCACGCTGTGGAGTACATCGATCCGCGAACCCGCCTGCCATTCCAGAGCTTTCAGGCCGGAGATGGCAACGTCCCCTACCCCACTGTGGACGGTATCCCGGTGCTCACCCTCGAACCGCGCGCGCTGCTCGCCCGGATCCCCCGGAATTCACCGTTCCCTGACATCAAGCGCAGCGGCGTCCCGGATCCGATCACCCCCCACCTCGCCGCCTCCATGCTCGGCGCGCCGAACGGGCTCGGCGCCTGGTTCAAGGAATTGGGCGACCTGACCCCGGAGGCCGTCGCCGCCGGGTTCGCCGCCCGCCACGCGCCTCAGGGCCCGGCGCTCGATGTGCTGTGCGGCGTCGGGGCGATGACCCGCCGCATGATCGCCACCGGCCGCGAGACCTGGGCGTTCGACAACAACCCGGACGCCGTCGCCTTCGCGCGCGGGATCCTCTGCGGGACGCTGACGCAGGTGCTGATCCCCACCCACCAGGGCGGCCTCCGCCGCGTGCGCGTCCCGTTCCGCCCCATCACCCAGGGCCTCAATTTCTGTATCGCCGAACCCACCACCCCGCCCTTCCCCAGCAACTCCTTCGCCTGGGTCCACATCAACACCGGCCTCGACACGATGGGGGACTCCTTCGCCGATGTCCTCGTCGCCAGCGCCGATCTGCTCGTCCCGGGCGGAACCCTCACCCTGAGCACCACCCACAGCTACCACTCCGCCCAGGAGGAGAACGCCATCCCCGCCGAGGAGGAATTGCTGGAGGCGGTCTCTGCCGTCGGGCTGAAGCTCATCGATCAGAAGGAGCGCGTCCCCTCCATCCGGCGCGACTTCGACCGCAGTTTTCATATCTCGCTCGTCCACTGTGTGGCGGCGCGTAAATGATCAGAACGGCGTCCCGCAGGACTCCGAAGCGACCACCGCGTCCTGCGCGGCGGCCTCGGTGGGGCAGTCGGCGCTGAGAAAAGTCTCCTGCTGGCAGGACACGAAGTCGCGGAAGTCAGGGCGCGTGGCGTGGAGCGCCCCGCAGGCGGTCAGCGCCTTCCGGACGTCCTCCTCGTTGTAGGCGACGCCCGCCTGATCCATGCAGGCCAGCCGCGCGTCCATCGCCTGATCGCAGGCGGATCCCTCCGCCGCACAACCGGACAGGAGGGCGAAGGCGAAGATCACGACAGTAAATGAACGCGCACACATGATGTACCTCCTGTGAGAAGATCAGCCGCGAGATTTATCTTCCGAATGTCCCATATCCAGAATCGGCGGGCCGGAGACATTCATGTGTCATGAGATGTCATGCTGATACAGAGTCGCGAAATCAGGTTGGCTGAACGCGTCGCTGTCTCAGAATTCCAGCCAGGGGCGCAGCTTCTCCACCATCTTCGCCCCCACCCCCTTCACCCGATCCAGATCCTCCGCCCTCCGGTACGGGCGCCCCTCCACGATCCGCGCCGCCAGCGTCGGCCCCACCCCCGGCAGCGCCTCCAATTCTGCCGCGCTCGCCCGGTTCACCGCGATCCGGCCGGTCAGCAGGCGGCGCCCGCTGTCTGTATCCGCTCCATCCGCCGCGCCCGCTCCATCCGCCACGCCCGCTCCAGCCGTGCCCGCTCCAGCCGTGCCGGACGCCTCTGCGCCGACAGCGTCTTCTGCGCCCCTGCAGGAGGCCGCACCCGACGCCGGGGCGCTGCCAATATATCGCTCAATAATATCATTATCAGATATATATTTTCCAGATATATCAGGGATCAACGGGCCGATGGCGCGCATGCAGAGCAGCAGCGCGAGCAGCAGGCTGCTCAGGAGGACAGGGCGATCCATCACGGCTGCCCGGAGCGGTTCAGCAGGGTGGCGTGGCGGGGGCCGGCAGCTTGGAGGCGGACG
>JBEIQZ010000324.1:0-7110 GCA_040376255.1 Alphaproteobacteria bacterium | reverse complement strand
CCACTTGAACTCGTCCGTCACCGCCTCAGGGCGGCTGCCGTAGACATAGTCCGCCGAGTAGGTCAGCTCCGGGGCGAAGAAGCTGACGTTGTTGTAGCCCCAGTAGCCGCCATCCAGCGGCTTCTCGTGGATCGGCAGCAATTCCACCGCCGTCACCCCGAGCGCGGCGAAGTACGCCGCCTTCTCCCCGATGCCCCGGTACGTCCCCGGGTGCTCCACCCCGTCGACGCCGTTCATCGTGAAGCCCTTCGGGTGGACCTCATAGAGGATCAGATCCTCCCAGCCGTGCCCCTCGTGCGCGCCCGAGGCCCGCGCCTCGCGCCACGCCGCCTCGCCCGCGCCCCAGGCGTAGCCCGAGCGCATAACGACGCTCTTGGCCGCCGCGTCCCAGGTGCAGTCCTCGCGGCGGCTCTCGCCCGATCCGGCGCTCCCCATCCCCCAGTCGTGATCGCGCGTCAGCGCCAGCCCGTACGGGTCGGTCAGCAGCTTGTTGGGGTTGAAGCGGTCGCCGAGCGCGTTGACATCGCTGATGAACCCGGCGCGGGAGCCGCAGTACCACTCCGGATCGTAGGGCCAGTTCGCCCCCCACGCCACATAGCCGTAGCGCTGCCCCGGCCCCACCCCCTCGACGAAGACGCTCCACACGCCCCCGCCCTCCCCGCCGAGCCGCGTCATCCCGAACCGCTGCACCGGACGCTCCGAGCGATCCTCGTCGAACAGCAGCAATTCCAGCCGCTCCGCCGCCTCGGAGTAGACGGTGAAGTTCACCCCCGGCGAGCACTCGTCGGTGATCAGCACCGGCCCCATGTGCGCCAGCGCCTCCACCTCCGCCGGATCGAGGCCCGGCGCGAGCGGCTGGGTGGCGTAGAGCTGCGTGTAGCAGTCGCCCTCCTCCGCGCACCCCCTGCACCCGGCCACCAGCCCCAGCAGCCCGACCCACGCGCGCACCGGTCGCCCTGTCACCATACGAAGCCTCCTCCGGCCCTCCGGCCCCGATGCTCAATTCCTGATGCTCAATTCCCGATGCTCAATTCCCGATGCTCAATTCCCGATGCTCAATTCTCTACGATCTCCGACCGCATCCCCGCGAGCGCCGTGATCAGCGCGTCCGCCGGGAGCCCCCCGTCGAAGGTGGCGGGCGTGTAGTCGACGTTCAGATCGTCGAGCCCGTTGAGCAGGTCCTCGACCAGCGCGTCGAAGTCCGCGTCGGTGATGCCCATCCCGGCATGCGCGTCGAGCATGGATCGCCCGGAGTAGACGCAGTAGCCGCCGGTGGCGTCGCAGATCTGCTCGACCAGCAGCAGGTTGAGCGCCGCCAGATCGCTCCCGGCGAAGAACGTGTTGATCCGCGCGTCCGCGCCGACCTCCTGGAGCAGCTCGTTGACCACGCTGCTCACCCCGGTGTGGCCGCCGAGCTGGTTGAACAGGATGAGCTGGCCTGAGGGATCCTCCACGATCTCGTCGTGCATCCCGGCCAGCGCCCGCACCAGCCGATCTGCGGGCAGGTCGCCGGAGAAGTCCGCGCTGTGCGGCACGGCGAGGCTGTCCATCGCCCCCGCCAGATCCCCCACCAGCGCGTTCCACTGATCGTCGGTGATCGCCATCCCGTCGTGCGCCGCCAGCATGTCCCGGCCGGTGTAGGCGTACGGCCCGCCGGTCGCGCTGGAGATCTGCTCCAGCAGCAGGTCGTGGAGCCGCACGAGATCAGTGTTGGCGAACATCCAGTTGATCTCCGCGTCCGCCGCCACGTTCACCAGGAAGCTGTCGAGCAGCACGTCCACCCCCGGCTCTCCGCCGAGCAATTCCCAGTCCGTCCGGACGCCGGTGTCGTCCTTCGCGGTGTCGTCCGCAGAGGTGTCGTCCGGCGCAGTGTCGTCCGCCGCAGTGTCGTCCGGCGCGGTGTCGTCCGCCGAGGTGTCGTCCGCAGAGGTGTCGTCCGCCGAGGTGTCGTCCGGCTGCGAGTCCACCGGAATCGCCGTGTCCGTGACGCAGAGGCCGTCCGTGTTGAATTTCTCGCCATCTCCGCACTGCGGATCACTGCAGGCGAACAGAAGTGTGAGCAGCATGAGGCCTCCTGGCTGTCGACTGGCTGTCGGTTAGCCGTTTCCGTAGATGTAGTAGTTGGTGGACCCGAGCAGCGTCATCAGATCGGAGAGATCAGTGTCGGTGATCGGATAGTTATAGTAGAAGGTGAAGGTGTTAAAGCTGGTCAATCCCTCCAGCCCCGCCACGCTCACCAGCGACCCGTTCCCATACAGATAGACATCACCTGTCACCGTCCGCAAGGCCGAGAAGCCGTTGAGGTGGGTGAGGGAGGTCGAGTCCAGGCTAAGGGAGTCGACAGTGGTGAGCGCGGCAAAACTCGCGACATCGACGCCGTAATCGAGGTAGATCTGGCCCGTCTGGGTCAGCGTCGGCGCCGCGACACCGACATTGTTGACCCGCAGGTAGTCGATCGAGGTAAGCGCAGGCAGGTTGATCTGGCCGCTGGAGATCGTGCTGAAGACGTCCATCCGGTCGACAGACGCGAGGCGATTGAGGGTGAGCGTCCCGATGGGGAGGTAGAGGGAGATGTACGATGCCTCCTCCAGCGAGACAAGCTGGAGATCGAACTCAGCAGCGTAGTAATTGCTGATGTACATATAACTGACCGTGACCAGCGCGCTCAGATCGATGGCGCCATCCCCATCCCCGGAGATCTCCACCACGTCAGCGACCTCCGCCAGCGCAGGCAGCGCGATCTCCACCGTGCCGGAGGTGTACAGGCCGATCCGCCCCGCCCGCTCCAGCGCCGGGAAGGTGAGTACGGGCGCAGACACCAATAGATACACCGCCCCGCCCACCTCGACCAGCAGAGGCAGGGAGAGCGCAGAGAGGGCGGCGGAGCCAGTCAGATCGCCGCCAACCTCGACCAGAGAAGGCAGCGAGAGAACAGAGAGGGTGGGGGAGAGCGCCAGATCGCCGCCCACCCGCTCCAGCAGCGGCAGCTCCAGCGAGGCCGCCCCCGACGCCACCGTGAGCGACCCGCTCACGTCCACCAGGCAGCCGAGGCCGCTGAGATCCTCCAGCCCCTCCGCAAGCGTCAGCGTGCCGACGATGCGGTCGTAGCTGGCGCAGAACCAGTCGAGATCCCCGACGCTCCCCAGCGTCAGATCGCCATAGAACGTCCCCGGCCCGGGGATCGTCCCGTCGTCCCCGTCGCAGTCCGAGTCGATCCCGTCCCCGCCAGGGTCGTCCGCCCCCGCGTAGATCGCCGCGTCCCCGTCGTCGCAGTCCGGCCCCGCCGACCACCACGCCGCCTGCCCGTCCCCGTCCCCGTCCACCCCGTCGATCCCGTCGCAGTCCTGGTCGATGCCGTCGCCCTGTACGTCGGTGGCCGAGGGGTTGATCGCCCCGTTCCCGTCGTCGCACTCCTCGTCCGACCGGTAGCCGTCGTTGTCCTGATCCTCGTCCACCACCGTCCCCGCCCCGGCGATCCCGTCCTCGCCGTCGCAGTTCTGATCGATGTCGTCCCCGGACACGTCCGCCGCCGAAGGGTTGATCGCGCCGTTCGACGGGTCGCAGTCGGCGTCCCCGGTGAAGCCGTCCCGATCCATGTCCGCGCAGCCGCCCGCCCAGTCCTCGCAGGTCACCTCGACCTCAGCGCTGCCCAGGTGACAGCCGCCGAGCACCGCACACAGCCACGCCAGACGCATCCCGACCCGCTCCATCCTGCCGCTCCATCCTCGCCGCCAGCATAACCGGATAAGCGGGCGCGTACAGACACGATCCCGGACCCGGCTCAGGGCGCCGGGATCGCCGGCTCCCGCGCCAGCCGCTCCGCCACCACCGCCCCGAGCAGCGCGTGGCCGATGGCGTTGGGGTGGACCTGATCGTCGAAGTACCCGATCGTCGCGCCCGCCGCCCGGAACGCCGCCGGGCCGTCGATCCACGGCGCGCCCGTCTCCTCCGCCACCGTCTCCATCGCCAGCCGGAACTGCTGCACCGTGTCCGGCGGCGGCACCCGATCCAGATCCATCGGCGCCGCCAGGCACAGGAACGCCGGACGCGCCCCGAGCTGCGCCGCCGCAGCCGCCATCGCCCGCAGGTTGTCGATGTACTGCGGCAGGGGCGTGCGCGTGATCTTCGGCCCCGAGAGCGCGCCGATGTCGTCCTGAGAGGCGATGAACTTCACCTTCTGCTGGTTCAGCCACGGCGCCAGCAGCCGCCAGCCCAGCCGGTACGAGGCCAGCCGCCGCAGCGGCCCCGGATCAGGCAGGTAGGTCTGGACGCTCTGCGGATCGAGCGTGTTGTCGGCGATGTAGATGTCGCTCCACAGGTTGCCGATGATCACCCAGTCCGGATCTATCTTCTCCCCGAACATCCTGAGCGTCTCCCGCGACTGCCGGCTGTCGTGGCCCGGCGTCGCGCCGATCACCGCCCCCACCGGCACCCCCCACGCCGCCGAGAGCCGCTCCGCCGCGACGGTCGAGAACACCTGCTCCTCGTTCACCCCGTCCCCGAAGATCGAGGAGTCCCCCAGCGTCAGCAACCGCACCTCCCGCTCCGCCTTCGGCCCCGGCTCAGGCCCGCGCATCCCCATCGAATTCGTCCGCAGCACAACATCCTTCACCCGCAATTCCGCCGACGGCGGCAGCGACCAGCCCCGCTCAGCCGACGCCACCATCGGGATGCCCTGCAGGATCTCCTCCTCCGCCCGCTGCGCCGCCTGCGTGAACGACCGCGCGCGCTCCATCCCCGGCTGCGCGATCGGGATGCTCCGCCGGTAGGGCAGCGCCCACCGCTCCACCGCCTGCGCCGCCCCCTCCAGCGCCGACAATGCCAGCAGCGCCGTCACCGCCGAGAACAGGATCTTCTTGTGTAACGGTCGGGCCGACATGCTCGCTCCTGCCCCACATCTAACCGTCAGGCGGGTACCTGTATCAATCCAGCCGCGACAGATCCGCCGACGCCAGCAGCCGCCTGAGCTCATCGAGCGGCGCAGCCAGCACGACCGCGCGGCGGCGCTCCGGGTGGAGGGCCGCAGGATAGCCCAGACGGCTCAGATAGCTGCGGGTCATCGCGCACCACGGCGCTGCGTCCGAGAGTGACCAGTGGAGCAGATCGATGGCAGCCTTGTAGTCGGGAGACCCCCGCGCAGCACCCGACGCGATCATCAGCAAAAAATCTATCTGGCCGAGCCAGAGCCGCCGCGCCCTGACAAGCTCCACGTTCGACAGATCGGTCATCCGGATCGTCACCGCCCCGCGCGCCGTGCTGGCGGCGATCTCCTCGTTCCGGAAGCTGAGGTGCGCCTCCGGCCGCTCAGCGCCGGGGTCGAGCAGGCAGGGGCCGCTGCTCACGCAGGGAAGCGCGTTGCCCGGATCGCTGCACACCTCGCAGCGCGCCGGCGCCTCACAGCCCGGGAAGCGGGTGGACTTCTTCTGGTTGCACCGCTGGCAGGACGGGAGCCAGTTCTCCCATGCACAGATCAGGCCCGAAAACCGGGCGTCGTGCTTGGGGCGGTAGTGCTCGATCTGCATGTTGGAGACATGACGCGGATCGGATTCACAGAAGGCGCACTTGCCATGAAAAAGCGCCCCCAGCGCGTCCGCGTCCGCCCTCATCCTGGCGCGGATCGTCCCCCACGCCTCTGTGACGCTCCTGCCCGCCGCGCGCAGCCGGTCGAACTCCAGCATCCAGCCCGCCGCGCGCGCATCGAACCCTGCAGGCTTCCTGGCGGCGCGGTCGACAAAGATCATTCCAGATCCCGGATGCGCTCCCCCTGCCGCTGCACCATGCGCCGCAGCAGCCGCATCGTCTCCCGATCCTCAGGGCGCTCCTGAAGGCCCGGCAGATCGTCGATCTCCTGCTGGATGAGCTGCCGCTCAGCCTCCTCCGCCGGGGTGCGCGATCCGATCTGCTCCAGCGCGATCAGCCGCGCCAGCCGCTCCTCAGCGCGCGGGGATCGCGTGCTGCTCAAACCGAAAATCCCGGTCAAAATCTGCTCAGCCCGCCAGCCTGCCACCGCCTCAGGCTGCGGCTCCGCCACCACCCGGCCCGCCGCGTCCCGCCGGAGCAGCACGTTGCCCCCCGCCGGGGCCGCCTGCGCCAGGAACGGCGAGTGCGTCGCCACGATGAATTGCAGGCGCGGGAACCGATCCTGCAGCCACAGCCCCAGCATCCGCTGCCAGCGCGGGTGCAGGTGCGCGTCCAATTCGTCGATCAGCACCACCCCCGGCATCTCCGTCGGGCGCTCCGCCGCCGGGAACGACTCGGTGAGCCCGCGCAGCAGATCCAGCCCCAGCGCCAGCATGGCCCGGTAGCCGTCCGAGAGCGCGTCCAGCGCCAGCAGCGGCCCCTCCCCGAACCGCAGCCGCGCCTTCGTCGCCGTCACCTCAAGCTGGATCGGCTCCATAAAGAAGTCCCGCAGGAGCAGATCCCGCACGATCCCCAGCGTCCGCTCCGCCTGCGCCTCGCCGTCCCGCGACAGGTTCCGCAGATCCACCAGCCAGCGCTCCAGATCTGAGATCGCCGCGTCCTCCCTGAACAGCGTCACGAACCGCGACGCCCGCCGCCGCGCATGCAGGATCCGGTTCGCGTCCTCTGAGCCGCCGGAGAGACTCCGGAACGGGCCGTAGCCTGCGGCGAAGGCGGGAGAGTTTTCAGATGGAAAGCTATCAAGAAAAGACAGGACTTCTGAAACAGTAAAATCACCATCAAGATTATTATTAATAAATGAAAATTTCATTTTTAAATTAGCAAAATTCAAAGATTTAAAAAGATTTTTAATTGAAACAGCATCATCTTCTTTTTCAAGAAGAGCAGATGCACTCAACATCATCGAAGCATCACCCCATTCATCCACATCATTCTTCTCCAACAACTCATCCCATGCCCCCGGCCCCGCCAGCGGAATCGCCATACACTGAAGAAGCGTCGTCTTCCCCAGCCCGTTCTCCCCGATCAGCGTCGTCCACCGCCGCACCTCCCCGTCCGGCCCCATAAAACTGATCCGGACATCCTCAAAACACTTCACCCCCTGGACGCGCACCTCCCGCAGATACATCCGCCCCTCCCGCCCTGACCGTGCCCCGCCTCAGCGCACCCGCACCACCAGCCCCGCCGTTG
>JBEIQZ010000875.1:0-1466 GCA_040376255.1 Alphaproteobacteria bacterium | reverse complement strand
GGCGATCACCTCACCGAAGTCGACGATCTCCGGGAACACGGCGGCCTCCGGCTGGAGCTTGGTCAGCGTCGGCTCTTCTCCTGTACATGCAAGCAGCAGCGTCATCCACATATGCATCTCCTCGTCTTCAGGGGTAGCATATCCTCAGCTATACCGGATATCCTCTGTATGTTGATGGAGTTTCCCATGCGCTGGTTTTTCCTGCTCGTCTCCTGTCGCGCCTGCGTCGATCCGGACCTGCCGTCCAACCACGACGACGACGATGACTCGCAGAAGGAGGACTCCAAGGACAGCCCCGTCGACAGCGAAGACAGCGACAGCCCCCCCGACAGCGGCCCGCCGGTGTTCTGCACGCTGGAGGAGCCCGAACCCAACGGCACGCTGCAGGAGGCGATGGCCGTCCCGATGGAGTCCTGGGTCTGCGGCAACATCGACCAGGTCGCTGACGCCGACTTCTACAGCCTCACCACCACCGAGCCCGGCTGGATCACCATCGACCTCCAGGCGGCCAGCCGGGGCTCCTTCGCCGACATGGATCTGGCGATCACCGACGGCGACCGCACAGTGACCGTCTTCGACGGCTACCTCAGCACCGATCCGCGCATCGTGTTCCCCGCCGACGTCCCCGGCACCTACCTCGGCTGGGTGTCCGAGCACGACCCGCTCCAGAGCGGCGACAGCTACACATGGTTCATGCGCGCCAGCCTCTCCAAGCCCGCCATCGGCTGGAGCCGCGAGGAGGTGGAGACCAACGGCCCCGCCCAGGAGAACGCCGAGCCGCTGCTGCTGGAGGAGCGCATCTTCGGCACCATCTCCGACTCGGAGGACATCGACTGGTTCCACATCACCACCCCCGCCGACGCCACCGCCGTCATCCTCGACATCGAGGCCTACTCCCTCGGCTCCCCGCTCAACACCTCGCTCGTCATCCGCGACGCAGATGGCGACATCGTGAAGTGGGTGACGAGCGGCGAGATCGACTACGACCTCGATCCTCACGCCGAGATCAAGACCGAGGGCGCGCAGGACTGGTACCTCCAGGTGTTCAACCCCGACGAGAAGGGCAGCCGCTTCCACTGGTACACGCTGGTGGTCACCGCTGAATACCAGTAGCGCCCGCCCCGTCCCTGCACCGCCCCTCCCGCCCTCTGCATCCCGGAGCCCCGATGCCCGCCTCTCTCTCTGCCCGCGCCCTGTTGTTGCTCACCCTCCCGCTGGCGTTCGCCGCCTGCAAGAAGGACAAGCCCGTCGACTCTGACAGCCAGACCGGCGGCGATGACTCCGCCGTCGACTCCGAGGACACCCAGGACAGCCCCGTCGACACCGACACCGCCCCGCCCTGCACCGCCTCCGTCCTCTCGGCCACCCCGGGCGACGCCGCCGCCGGGGTCTACTACCGCGATCCGCTTGTCGTCAGCTTCGACGGCGACGGCAGCGCCGCGAGCTTCTCGCTCACCGACAGCAGC
>JBEIQZ010000705.1:0-2509 GCA_040376255.1 Alphaproteobacteria bacterium | reverse complement strand
TCCTCGACGAGCCGACAAACCACCTGGACGCCGAGACCGTCGACTGGCTCCAGGGCGAGATCTCGGCGTTCCCCGGCGCGGTGCTGCTGGTCACCCACGATCGGTACTTTCTGGACGAGGTGGCGGAGCGCATCGTCGAGGTCGAGGACGGGGTGCTGGTGCAGTACGAGGGCAACTACAGCACCTGGCTGCTGGCGAAGGCCGAGCGCATGGAGATCCTGCAGAAGTCCGAGGAGCGGCGGCTGCGGCTGATCACCACCGAGACCGAGTGGGCGCTGCGGCGGCCGGGGGCGCAGCGCAAGCACGACTGGGCGCGGATCTCACGGCTGGAGGAGCTGAAGGCGCGGCGCCCGCTGCTGAAGCAGGGGACGGTAAAGCTGCAATTGGTGGCCGATCAGGGGCTCGGCGGGACGGTGCTGGAGACGGCGGCGCTCTCGGTGCGGCGCGGCGGGCGCCAGCTCATCAAGGGGCTGGATCTGTCGATCGGGCGCGGGGAGCGGCTCGGCGTGATCGGGCCGAACGGGTCGGGCAAGACGACGCTGCTGCGCGTGCTGCTCGGAGAATTGACGGCGGAGACGGCGGGGCCGGACACCGCGATCAGCGGCAACGTCCTGCGGGGGCGGCGCACGAAGATCGGCTTCTTCTCTCAGGATCGCGCCGAGCTCGACCCGCGCATGACGGTGCGCGAGGCGGTCGGCGGGGCGGAGCGGCCGGGGGATGTGCCCGGCGACAGCGTCCGGATCGGGGATCAGGACATGACGCTCTACGGCTACCTGGAGTGGTTCCTGTTCCCGCGCGACGTCCATGACGTGCGGCTGGGGGCGCTCTCCGGCGGGGAGCGGGCGCGGGTGGTGCTGGCGCGGCTGATGCGGATGGGATCGAACGTGCTGATCCTCGACGAGCCGACGAACGACCTGGATCTGGTGACCCTGCGGGTGCTGGAGCAGGCGTTGTTGGAGTTCGGCGGGGCGGCGGTGGTGGTGACGCACGACCGCTGGTTCCTGGATCGGGTGGCGACCTCGGTGCTGGCGTTCGAGGGGGAGGGGCTGGTGGTGCGCTACGGCGACTTCGGCCAGTTCCGTCGAGCGAAGGCAGACAAAGAAGCGCAGGAGCGGGCGCAGAACAACGCCCGCAGGCAGGAGGCGGAGCGGCGCGAGGCTGAGGCGCGCAAGCGCATGACGCCGGAGGAGAAGAAGGGGCGCCTCAGCTTCAAGGAGCAGCAGGAATTGGCGGGGCTGCCGCTGAAGATCGAGCAGGCCGAGGCGAAGAAGGCGGCGCTGGAGGCGCAGGTCGCTGACCCCGTCATGTACCGGGGGCCGCTCGCGACGCTCCGGGCGGTGCAGCAGGATCTCGGCTCGCTGGAGAAGGAGCTCCCGAGGCTGTATGCGCGCTGGGAGGATCTGGAGGCGCGCAAATAATCCGCTCTGGATGGGGCGGAGGGCGGGCGGCTGAGCTATGGTGGGACGACATGGAGGCAGCGATGCGTACGGTTCAGATGATGGGGGTGTTCGGGTTGGCCGGTCTGGTGCTGGCCGGGTGCGACGGCGGCGAGGTGAAGCTCGGCGACAGCGGGACGACCGCCCCGAAGTGCGAGATCACCGTCACCGGCACCGATCCGGCGGACGGGGCCACCGACATCGCGCTCAACGCGACCGTCAGCTTCACCCTGAGCGAGGTCGATGACACCGCCAGCATCTCGGCGGACTATGACGGCGCGATGACCGCCAGCGAAGACGGCCTGACGCTCACCTGGACGCCGACCGGCGCGCTCACCGCAGAGACCACCTACACCGTCACGCTCGACTTCTGCGGCGGCAGCGAGTCCGTCTCCTTCAGCACCGTGGAGGCCCTCGACATCGACATCGCCGACCACACCTACGCCCTGGAGCTCCGCAACGCCAGCATCGACGAGCCTGCCGGGGTCGGCGGCATCCTCGCCGATCAGCTCCCCGAGTTCATCCTGATGCAGGTCGTCTCCGCCGACGCCAGCAACATCCAGTTCATGGGTTCGCTCGCCATCGAGGGCAGCACCGATCAGGACACCTGCTCGGCCACCATCGGCTTCCCCTCCGCCGACTTCTCCACCGCGCCCTCCTTCGCCGTCGGCCCCCAGGACACGGTGCTGACCGTCGGCGGCTACTCGGCCACCCTCTACGGGATGGAGCTCGAAGGCACCTTCGCCTCAGACGGCAGCTCCATCAATGACGGCACCCTGCGCGGCGCCATCGACATGCGCGAGGTCGCTGAATTGCTCGGCTACACGCCGGAGGACGCCTGCAACCTGCTCGGAGCGTTCGGCGCCTCCTGCGAGGCCTGCCCGCAGGACGGCGAGGGCTTCTGCATCACGCTGGCCGCCTCCGATCTGGAGGGCGATCTGGTGGACGGGCTGGAGCTGATCGAGGTGGCGGACAACGACTGCCCGGGCTGCGAGTCCGGCGAGCCCGTGTGCCAGTAGCGGCATGGAGCCAGCGGCAGGGAGCGGACAGCGGGGCTGTCTGCTCCCCGCCGC
>JBEIQZ010000246.1:0-8501 GCA_040376255.1 Alphaproteobacteria bacterium | reverse complement strand
GACCGGGCGGCCTGAGAACAGCGCCTGCGGCTCGGGGCGGGCGGCGATCATGCCATCGACGAGGATGCCTTCGAGCAGGGGCGAGCCGAACCGGGCCTCCAGCCGGACGACGACGGACTCGATGTCGTCGGTGGGGGCGCAGAGCTCGCAGGTGCCGCCGCCGAGGCGGGCGAGCTGCTGGAGCAGCGCGGCGTTGACGGCGGTGTCAATGCCGAGCGTGAACAGGCGCCCGGCCTGGCGGCGGTTGGCGACGGCGGCGGCGAGGCGGCTCTCGTCCCCGGCCTGGCCGTCGGTGATGAACAGCACGGTCCGCATCCGGCCCGCCGGGGTCGTCCCGTCGAGGGCGGCGGTGAGGGCGGGCAGCATCTCGGTGCCGCCGCGCGCGTAGAGCCGCCCGATCCAGGCGTCTGCGGCCTTCAGGCTGGTGTCGTCGTAGGTGCAGAAGTCGGCGCGGAAGTGCTCCAGCCGGTCATCGAAGGCGATCAGCCGGAAGCGGTCGCCCGGCATCAGCCCGTGCAGCGCGGCGATCAGCGCCCGCTTGGCCGCCTCCATCTTGCCGCCGTCCATCGAGCCGGAGATATCGACGACGAACACCGCGTCGCGCGGCACCGAGGGCAGCGTGGCGACCGCCGGGCCTTCGAACAGCAGCGCAGTGTGCTGGCCGTCAGTCCAGGCGCGGGCGACGGTCTGCGCTTCCTCGGCGGTCGAGAACGACAGGATGAAGTCCTTGTTGAGCGTGGCCTTCGCGGAGGGCGCCACCCGCACGGTCGTACCGAGATCCAGCCGGAGCGCATGCAGCGCGCTCTCCAGCGACCGCACCGGCCCCTCGATCTCCACCTCCAGATCCAGCGGCACCCCGCCCGCCAGCCGGAGCGGCGGCGAGATCCGCGAGGCGTCCGGCACGAATTCCGTGTCCGCCGCCACCCCGGTACCGCTGTGGCCCTGTCCCTGGCCCGGCATGTAGCGCGGCGCGATCACCGTGGGGAAGCGCCAGCGCATCCGTCCGTCCGCCGCCTCCAATTGCTCCACGATCACGATCCGGACGATCACATCGGTCTTAGGCGGCAGGTTCGCCACCTTCAGCGTGTGGACGTCCGCCCGCTCCGCCGAGAGCAGCGCCGCCCGGTGACCGGCCCGCCGCGCCTCATTGAACGCCTGCTCTGCCGCCTCGCGCTGGCGGCACTCCGCGCGGACCACGACCTCGCCCGCCCGCAATTCCATCTCCACCACCGCGCCGTCCGGCGGCAGCGGGAAGATGTGCGTCGCCTCCATCGGCGCGTCCATGTCGTTGCGGAACCGCTGCTCGATCACCGTCCGGCAGAACGGCCCGCAGATCGACGCGCGGACCTTCACCGACCGGAGCGGCAGCGGCACCTCGCGGCGCTGGAAGAGGATGATCAGCCCGCCCAGGCCGCGCGGGTCGGGGGGGTCAGTGAAGAGGGAGGAAGCGGGGATCTCGATGGCGCTCATGGGGGGCTCCTGGGGTTTCTGTGCGGTTTCAGTTGTTGGAGAGAGGAGAGAGAGGGGAGGAAGGAGAGAGAGGGGAGGAAGCGGAGGAGAGCGCGAGCAGGATCCGCTGGACCAGCCCCGCAGGATCCGGCACCAGCGACGGATCGAGCAGCAGCCGCACGCCCGGCGCCAGCTCGTACTCCAGCCAGCTCCGCGCGACCGGCGACGGCGCAGGCGGCGCGACCGGCGCCCCCATGCCGAGCCCCTGCCGGAGCGCCGACTCCAGCAGCCCGTCCGGCACGCCCGCGAGCGCCTGCTGGATCTGGCCGAGGCTCAGCCCCTGCCCCTGCAGCAGCTTCACGCAGCATGCCTGCAGCAGGTGGCGCAGCCCGTACCGCGCCGTCCGCCCCTCGTAGCGGGCAGGCCGGTCGATCAGGCCGCTGGTCTGGTAGTAGCGGATGGTGCGCTCGTCCGGCAGCGCGCTCACCCGCTCGTCGGTGGGCGGCGGGCATCGGGCGAGCAGCGCCGTGGCGGCGGCGACCAGACCGGGGAGGTCGAGGTCTGCGGTGCGCCAGGGGGCGAGCGGATCATGCGGTGGGGTCATGCCATCACTGTAATCATTACAGTGATTGCTGTCAACGTCTGAACTGAATCTGGGAGAAGATCTGAGGGGGCGCTATGGCGGCCGCGCCGGCATCACCGGGTTCGTGGCAGCGACGGGTCCAGGTTGTTCAACGTCTCCATCGAAGAGATCCCTCTCCGCTGCCCCGTCCGCATGTCCGCCACCCGCCTCAGCAATTCCCGCTCCCGCAGCGCGAACAGGTGGCCGAGCCAGGGGTGGGCGTCGAGCTGCACCCCGATCCAGAAGCGGTGGCCGTCGGGGCGGCTCCACCGGACGATCCCGGCGACGGGGAGGAAGGACTGGGCGGCGCTCCGGTGGAGGGCTGCTGCGGGGATGTGGGTGTCCCGCAGCAGGGCGGGGTCGGAGGGGAGGCGGATCCCGAAGCGGCAGCGGGAGCCGGGGGGATGGCCTCCTCAGAGAGCAGGGCGGCGCCCTGGCTGCTGAAGTTCTTGAGGAAGGCCTGCGGGGCGGGTCGGCCCCCGATCTCCAGCGCCTCGACGTTCTCGGTGAGGGTGAGGCGGTAGGCGGCGCGGCGGTTGGCGTCGACGGGGCGGTCGACCCAGCGGAGCTGCCAGGTGTGGAGGTCGGTGTCGGGGAGGGGCTGGACGACGTAGAGCAGCGCGGGGAGGAGGAAGCGGCCCCGGCGGTTGCCGATCTCGACGCGGACGGGGAGGGGCAGGGAGGGGGGCGGCTGCCGCTGGTGGAGGTGGATATGGAAGGAGAGGGGGGCGGGCTGGAAGGAGGAGAGGGCGTACTGCTCGGCGAGCAGGACGGAGCTGTCGCCGTCCTCGCCGCTCTCATCGATCTGCCAGACGCGGAAGCTGCGCGGGCGCGGGCGGAGCAGGCGGAGGTCTTCTTTGTTGAGGACGTCGAGGGCGTCGGCGCGGGTGTGCCAGTCGACCGAGGCGGCCAGCCCGTGCAGCGGCGCGGCGGAGCGCAGGTGGAGGCCGAACCGCTGCCCTGCGGCCTCCAGGCTGACGCTCACTGTGGCGTCCGGGGCGCCTGAGGCGGCCTCGTGGAGGTGGAGGGGGTGGGCGCGCCCGACGAGGAGCTGGGTGGTTCCGTCGGCGCTCCGGAGGGTGAGTCCGGCGGGCTCCAGGCGCAGGACGCCGAAGCGGAGGCTGTCGGCGCGGCGGACGGCGGCGGAGAGGCTCCAGGCGGGCGCGGCGGGGGTGAGAGCGGGGCCGGCGACGGGGTCGGTCGGGCGGGCGGGATCGCGGAGCCAGCCGTCGATGAGCCGCTGCTGGATCTCAGCGGTTCTGCTCCCGGCCAGCGACCACACCGCTCCGTCGCGGAAGAAGAGCTGGAGGCGGCCGCCGACGGACATCCCGACGAGATCAGCGAAGTTGCGCCACTCGGCCAGCGAGCCGCCGCTGAGGAGGTGGGCCTCATCCCCGGCGAAGCCGAACCCCCGGCTGCCCAGGATCAGGTGCCCGGCGACGTCGGCGAGGGTGCGTTCGCGGGCGCAGGGCAGGGAGGGGATCGCGGCGAGGCTGCCCTGCTCGGCGAGGGCCTGGAGCCAGATCCAGGCGAGCTGCGCGCCGTGCCCGCGAAGGGTGAGCGGGCGCCCGATCCGCGACGGTGAGCGCGAGGCGGTTCCGGCCCTCGGTGTGCTGGAGGGCGGTGATGCGGGCGGTGTCGATCTGCTCGGCGCTGTGGCCGAGGATGCGGGCGTCCAGCTCAGGATCGATGCGGAGCGCGCCGGAGGGCAGCAGGCTCACCTGGACCGAGACGGTCATCAGCGGGTTGGTCTCCAGCGCGGCGGGCGCCTGGAAGATGTTCTGGGCCATAGCTGCCTCCGGGCGTCAACTAACCGGAGCCTCCCCTGTTATCCAGCCTTCTATCCACGCTTGCGGGGAGATCGCCCGGTCAGCTTCGTGACGACGTGGTAGCCCAGCCAGCGCAGCGGCTCCCCCGGCATCGGGTAGAGCCGCCGCTGGTAGAAGGGCGCGTCCCGCCAGCGCTCGTGGACGTCGCTGTAGAGGTCGCACAGCACCTCCCCGGCGAGGTTGGCGAGGGTGACGCCGTGGCCGGAGTAGCCGAGCGCGTAGTAGACGTTGCGGTGCTCGCCGCGCACGCCCATGCTGCAGGTGCGGTCGAGGGTGACGCCGAGGGTGCCGCTCCAGCGCGCCCGGACGGGGAGATCGGCCAGCCCCGGCAGGTAGTCGAGCATCCGGCTCCGGACCTTCGAGGCCGCCGCCCCGGTCGCCTCCTCCGGGAAGCTCGTCCCGTTCCCGTAGCGGTAGCCGTACGCAAAATTCCCGCCGCCGCCGAACAGCAGCGAGCCGCCCGGCGTGACGCCCGCGTAGGAGATCCGGTCGAGATCGTCGCAGAAGGAGGAGAGCTGCCGCCAGCCCTGGCGCTCCCACTCCGCCGGAGAGAGCGGCGCGGTGGCGATGTTGTGGGCGTGCATCGGGCAGATCGCGCGGCGGAAGTAGCCGAGCCGGGGCGCGTAGCCGTTGAGGCCCAGCACCATCGCCCCCGCCCGCACCCCGCCCTCCGGCGTCTCCACCCGGATGATCCGCCCCTCGGTCACCCGGATCGCCGGGCTGTCCTCGCAGAACACCACCCCCGACGCCGCGAGCCGCGCCTTCATCTCCCGCAGCAGCGCCAGCCCGTTGATCATCCCGGTGAACGGATCGGAGATCGCCCCCAGCGACCGATCCGAGCGCAGCCGCCGCCGGGCCTCCGCCGCGCCGAGCCACTGCACCGGCACCCCCCAGGACTGCAGGCGCGCCGCCTCGGCCTCCGCCGCCTCCGCCCGGCGCGCGTCGGTGAACAATTCGAACGAGCCGTCCCGCCGGAACGGCACGTCCAACTTCTCGGTCGCGATGAGCTGCAGCAGCCGGTCGATGGCGCCGCTGGTGAGCGCATAGACCTGCCGCGTCAGCTCCGGGTCGGTGTGGTCGATGCCGTTGATCCAGTTGAGGAGCTGGCCGCCGTTGCGTCCTGAGGCGCCGTTGCCGATCTCTTTTGCTTCGAGCAGCACGATCCGCCGATCCGGGAAGCGCCGGTGGAGGTGCCACGCCGTCGACATCCCGGTGAAGCCGCCGCCGAGGATCACGACGTCGGCGGTGGTCTGCTCCCGCAGCGGCGGGGAGGGGGTGTACGGCGGGAGCTCCAGCGTCCAGATCGAGCGGTTCGCGTCCACATCCAGGCGGCCCGCCCGCGCCCGGCCCGCCTGCTCCAGCTCGCCCATGTCGCCCCCTGCGGGGCTATGCTATCCTGTCTCCACACGGGAAGACTTCGTGGCTGCGCGCATCCGCCTCTGTCTGAAGGATCTCTACCACCAGGACGTGGTCGAGATGATCGAACGGGAGACCCGCCAATTCTCCATCTGGGAGGTGCCGTCCTCCGCTGATCCGCTGTTCGCGCCCTGCTGGGAGCTGCTGTGGGAGGGCTTCGGCGCGGCGGGGGAGGTGGAGCGGCGCGAGGTGCTGGAGGCGGCCTGCGACGCCGATCCCTTCGAGCCGACCCGGAAGGACGGGACGTTCCACCGCTACTTCATGCTCGCCGCCCGCGACAAGGACGGCAGGGTGCTGGGCGTGCGCGACGGATCGATCCTCGTCAACCCGAAGTACGATCCCGGCCTCTGCGTGATCTACCTCGCCCATATCTACATGAGCCGCCCCGCGCGCGGCACCGTGCTCTCGTACTGGCTGCGGACCGCGCCGATGGAATTGGCGCTCCAGTACCTGCTCGACCTCCACCAGAAGGGGCTGTTCGCCCTCCCCGAGCCGCACCAGCCCGCGAAACACTTCGGCATGCGGATCAACCTCGCCGCCGAGATGGAGTATTTTTCCCCCGACGAGCGCCAGTCCTGGCAGCGCATCCTGTTCTACGGGCGCGGCGGCTTCGACGTCATCGACCCCCGCCACTTCCCCTACCGCCAGCCCGACTTCCGCCACCCCGATCTCATCCGCGAGACCGGCAACCGCCCCGTCCCGTTCATGCTGCTGCTCCGCCGCATCCAGCGCGAGCGCCAGGCCCGCATGCCCATCCACGAGGCGCAGGCGGTGATGAACCTGCTCTACGACGACTTCGCCGAGCACTGCGACGAGACGTTCCTGGAGAACAGCCACGACGTCGTCCTGTCCCGGCTGGAGCGCCGCGCGCGCCAGAAGGAGCACGTCGATCTGCTGCCCCTCCCCAACGGCCCGAAGACCATCGGGCGGCTGAAGAAGCTGTCCCGCTACCACGCCTACAAGAATTATTACGGCGAGGACAACGACACCCGCGAGTATCTGCAGGGTGAGATGCGTCGGAAGCTGAAAGAGAACCGGCACTATCTGGATGATTCGCTCCGCGCCATCGCCGCTGAGCTCGAAGCCCGCCCGCGCTGGGTCTACGGCAGCCGCCACCACGGCTTCTCCTGGGAGGGCGATCCGGTTGCGTCTGAGGATATCTGACGGTATTATCTGATACATGCCCGTCCCGCCCCGCCGCCTGTCCGCCAGCCTGCTCGCCGCGCTCGGCGTCACCTCGTCGTGCACCGCCTCGCCCTGCCTGAAGATGACGCCCTGCCTCGACTACGCCGTCGACACGGACACCGGCCCCTGCCTCACCCAGGTCATCGACAGCGACACCGCCGATGACACCGCCGAGACCGCCACCGGCCCCTGCCTGAGCCAGCCGCCCGACAGCGACAGCGCCCCCGACACCGGCGACACCGCCGACACCGGCAGGGCGCAGCGCCAGGCCCGGTCGGTCGGGGAGATCATCAGCGGCGTGCTGGAGCGGCAGGTGCTCCCTGAGGATGTGGTGAAGCGGCTGCGCGAGCGGCAAAAATAAATATAGACAGGAGCCCCGATGCCCTCAAAAAAGCTCTCCTCCACCCTGCTCGCCGCGCTCGGCCTCAGCTCCACCGCATGCGGCCCCTGCCTCAACATGGTCGCCTGCCTGTCCATGAAGTACGACTCTGAGGACACCGACACCACCGGCCCCTGCCTGAGCCCCATCGACACGGACACCGGCAGGGACACCGGCACCGGCCCCTGCCTCGACTACTACGTCGACACCGGCTGCGACAGCAACGACACCGGCTGCGACACCGGGGACAGCACCACCCGCGACACCGGGGACACCGACAGCGGCACTGACAGCGCCGACAGCGGCGACACCGCCACCCCTCGCGCCGTAAGGGGGCGGGGCGCCAGCATCGGCGCGGAGATCAGCGCGGTGCTGGAGCGGCAGGTGCTCCCTGAGGACGTCGTGCGCCGCCTGCGCGCGCGGCGTCCGCAGGATCGCTGAAGATCAGTCCGCCTCGCCCTCGACCGGGCGGTTCTTGATGCCGAGCGCCTGCTCCAGCCACTGCTCCAGATAACGGGCCTGCTCCAGCGTCGAAAGGCCGCGCAGCAGGTGGGTGGCGGTGTCCTGCCCGTCCAGCACCATGAGGTCGTAGCTGGTGCTTGTTGTGTTCTTGTTGTGGTGGACGCGGCGCACAGCGTAGAATTGCGAGAGCCCGGAGGCGGGGAGCGTCCGCGCGCCGCGCCAGGGGATCGGGTGGTGGCGGATCTGCAGGCTGCCGTCCCGCAGGGTGAGCGTCGTGCGGTTCACGAACAGCGCCGCCGTGTAACAGGTGAGCCCCACCCCCGCCGCCACATGGAGCAGCGGGAACAGCAGGAAGGGCAGCATCTCCGGCCCGCCGTCCCTGCTAAGGGCGTTGACATACCAGAACACCAGGAAGCCGTCCCAGGCGATGCAGAAGAACAGCAGGAAGAACGCCATCGGCGAGAACCACCGCCAGGACAGTCCGTCCGGCACCTCCGTCATGTTCTCAGGGCGCGCGACGACGGGCCGGAGCGCCGCCGGGGCCGTCCCGCCGATCAGGTGGACGCGGTTGCAGCGCAGGCAGCGGGCCAGCCGCTGGCTCAGGTCGACGTCGGCGGCGGCGTAGGGGGTGCGGCAGTCAGGGCAGGAGAGTGTCATACAGCAGAGATAACCGGCTGGAGATCTTCCCGTCCCTGCGCTGGAGCATCCAGCCGTTCCACCATGCGCCGCGATCCTGTATGCTGGCGGCAGGGGACAGCGGAGATGCGGCTGCACCGGTTGATCGTGCTGGCGGGAGGGATCGGGTGTACATCGGGCGGCGGGCCTGCGCCGGCGGACACCCCGACCGGCGCGGCAGAGAGCGCCCCTGTCCAGGAAGATCTCCCGATAGAGCGGACATATTTTGTCGAGGTGCGGCTGGACGGACAGCCCGCGCCGGAGGTGCTGCTCACCCAGCCCGGCACGGCGCGGACGGCGGTTACCGACGCGCAGGGGCGGGCGGCGTTCACGGTGGATTTTACGGTGGACGGGGAGTATTGGCTGATGGCGGCGCACCCGGAGGCGCGGATCGGGGGGACGCAGCCCGATCCGGCGGCGCCGGAGGGGGAGATCCTGCAGATCGATCTCAGCCGCTATGATCGCACCGACAACCCGGATTACG
>JBEIQZ010000297.1:0-7680 GCA_040376255.1 Alphaproteobacteria bacterium | reverse complement strand
GGCTACTACGCCAACGATGAACACACGAAGCTGGTGATCGACGACGACGGCTGGCTCCACACCGGCGATCTGGGCCGGATCGACCCGAAGGGGCGGCTGGTGATCGTCGGGCGCGCGAAGGACGTCGTCGTGAGCGCCTCGGGCGAGAACATCTACCTCGACGATCTGGAGGCCCGGCTCGGGACGATCCCCGGCGTCGAAGAATTCTGCACCCTCGGCCTGCCCGACGGGCGCGGCGGCGAGCGGCTGGCGCTGGTCGCGGTGGTGAAGCCGGTGGAGGGCGAGGAGCCCGCCCGGACGAAGATCCTGGCCCGCGCCCGCATCAAGGACGCCATCGACGCCCTGCCCGCCGCGCAGCGCCCGGCGGTCATCGAGGTGCGCGAGGAGGCGCTGCCCCGCACCGCCATCCGCAAGCTGAAGCGGCGCGAGATCGCCGCCGGGCTGGCGGAGCAATTGCGCTCTGAGGAGCTGGCCCGCGACGGATCGGCGAAGGTCACCGCCGACACCGGGGTGGCCCGCGCCATCGCCCGCGTCGCCGGGTTCGAGGCCGACCGCGTCCACTCCGCGCTCAGGATGCGCGAGGATCTGGCGTTCGACTCGCTGATGTGGACCGACCTGTCGCTGGAATTGGAGCGCAACGTCTCGGTCAAGCCCTCCATCGACGCCCTCTCCCGCTGCGAGAGCGTGGGCGAGGTCGAGGCGCTCGTCCGGCGCGGCGCCCCGGCCTCCCTGGAGCCGCAGGCCGACGACACCGGCGACACCGTGGAGAAGATCCACATCCCCGACCTGCTCGTCGGCCCGATGAAGGACGCGCTCGGCGTCGTCCAGCGGTTCGCCAACGGCACGATGCTCGACACCCGCGTCACCGGCCGCGCCTTCATCCCCCAGAACCGCCCCGCCATCGTCATCAGCAACCACGCCTCCCACCTCGACATGGGCCTCGTCAAGTACGGCCTCGGCGACTACGGGCGGGAGATGGTGTCGATGGCCGCCGCAGACTACTTCTTCGAGGGCAACCGCTGGTGGGTCGCCTACTGGGAGCAGCTCACCAACCTGAAGCCCCTCGACCGCGAGGGCGGCTTCCGCAAGAGCTTCGATCAGGCGAAGCAGGCCGTGGAGCAGGGCAACGTCGTGCTGATCTTCCCCGAAGGCACCCGCCAGCCCGACGGGCGCATCGGCCCGTTCAAGCCGATGATCGGCAAGCTCGCGCTGGACACCGGGCGCGACGTCCTGCCGATGTACCTCGACGGCACCCACCGCATCCTCCCGAAGGGCGCCCCCGTCCCGCGCGGGCGCAAGGTCGAGGTCCGCATCGGCCCGGTCATCCGCTACGAGCGCATGCGCGCGCTCACCGAGGGCATGCGCCCCAACGACGCCGCCCGGCTCGTCACCCGCCTCATGCAGAAGGCGGTCGCCGCCCTCCGCGACGGCGGCCTCGTCGATCCGGAGCGCGTCACCCGCGAGGAATTGACCGGAGAGCCCGCCGTCGATCCGATGGTCGCGCTGTTCCGCGATCTGCCCGGGCGCTTCCGCCAGGACGTCCTCGAAGCCCCGATAAGCTGGTACTTCAGCCTCGGAGACGGCGAGAACCTCCGCTGGACGGTGCGCGCCGACAACCTCACCTGCGAGGTGCGCCCCGGCAAGCCCCAGGGCGGCGTCGCCGACTGCGTGATCAAGACCAGCCCGGAGATGATCGCCCGCATCATCCGCGACGCCTACGCCCCGGAGGTGTCCGAGTTCATGTCCGGCGCCATCAAGACCAGCGAGATTCCCCTGCTCATGAAGTTCACCGAAGCCTTCCGCATGGGGCCCGCATGAACCTCCTCGTCACCGGCGGAACCGGCTTCCTCGGCCGCCACCTCCTCCCCCGCCTCGCCACCGAGCACCGCGTCCGCGCCCTCTGCCGCCGCCCGCTCACCCCCGCCGAGATCCCCGGCGCCACCGAGGTCGTGACCGGCGACGTCCTCGACCCCGCCTCGCTCACCGAGGCCATGCGCGGCTGCCACGCCGTCGTCCACGCCGCCGGGGCCGTCTCCCACCGCCTTGAGGACGCCGAGGAGACCACCACCCTCAACCTGCGCGGCACCGAGAACGCCCTCGCCGCCGCCCAGGCCGCCGGGGTCGTGTTCTTCCTCCACATCTCCACCTCCGGCACCCTCGCCATCTCCGAGCGCGACCGCCCCGCCACCGAGGACTCCCCTCCCCCCACCGACCTCCTCTACCGCTGGCCCTACTACCGCAGCAAGTACTTCGCCGAGAAGCTCGTCTTCGAGCAGCGCAAGCACCTCCGCGTCGCCTCGCTCAACCCCAGCCTCCTCCTCGGCCCCGGCGACACCCAGGGCGGCTCCACCCGCGCCGTCCGCCTCTTCCTCGAAGGCCGCCTCCCCGGCGTCCCCCCCGGCGGCCTCTCCTTCGTCGATGTCCGCGACGTCGCCGACGCCGCCCTGCTCTGCCTCAAGAAGGGCCGCCCCGGACAGAAGTACCTGCTCGGCTCCGCCAACATGACCTTCCACACCCTCTACCAGCGCCTCGCCCGCATCGCCCGCATGGACCCGCCCGCCGTCCGCATGCCCGGCCTCATGCGCCACCTGCTGCCGCTCATGCCCGCCAAAACCCTCGACCTGCCCTGGTGGATGGGCGGCGAGCTGGATCGCATCGAGCTGGAGATGGCCAGCCACTTCTGGTACCTCGACAACTCCAAGGCGCGCGAAGAATTGGGGTGGGTGCCGCGCGATCCCAATGAGACGCTGCGGGACACGGTGGCCGATATTCTGGGGGGGTTGTACCAGGCATCTTAGTGGGCGGGCATCTTGGTGGGGGTGGATACCGCGTGTGGTGGCGGGGGCTGTGACGCGGGGGGACCCCGGGTGGCACGTCCGGGGCGATGCGCCCCGGCGCGGTGCCACCCCCGACGCCCCCCGCTACGCGCCCCCTGCCACACGCTTATCGACCGTCCCGCCGGGAGGATGCGCGGGGTACAGGGTTCTGCGGGGAGGGTGTGACGGGTTCTATGCATCTATGCGGATAGAAGCATATATATGATTTAAAGAGCGGAACCTGGCAAACTCGTAACCTTCCCCTCTCCCGCCGGGAGAGGGTGGCGCGCAGCGCCGGGTGAGGGATGGAATCTGAGCGGTGGGACGATGCTCACCGCTATGAAAACAGCGGGCAGGCTCAACCGCCGCCCCGATGATACATACGTTCCCCCCTGATCCGACGCTCCCCCTGATCCGAGGCGAACCGAATGTCCCTCTCCCTGTGGCTCGATCCGCTCCCCTCCCCCCGCCCGCCGCTGCGGGGGATTCACCGGTGCGACGTGCTGGTGATCGGCGCGGGGCTGTGCGGGGCGTCGGCGGCGTGGCACCTGGCGCGGGCGGGGATCTCCGTGGCGGTGGTGGAGGGGCGGCAGGTGGCGATGTCGGCGTCGGGGCGGAACGCCGGGTTCATCCTGCAGGGGACGGCGGAGCGGTACGACCGGGCGGTCGGGGTGATGGGGCGGGCGCGGGCGCGGGACATCCACGCGTGGTCGGTGGAGAACCACCGGATGATGACAGCATTTTTGGCAGAGAACCCGGTGGACTGCGGCTACATGCGGCGCGGCTCGCTGCAATTGGCGGACGCAGAGGAAGAGGAGCGGTCGCTGGAGGAGTCGGCGGCGCTGCTCATGGAGGACGGGTTCGACGCGCGGATGCAGGCGGCGGCGGAATTGCCGGAGATCTTCCGGCGGGCGGGCTACCGGCTGGGCGTGTGGCTGCCGGGGGACGGGGAATTGGACCCGGCGCGGTTCGTGCGCGGGCTGGCGGGGGCGGCGGAGGCGGCGGGGGCGGCGATCTTCGAGGGCAGCCCGATCCTGGGGCTCGACGCGGGGAGCCCCGGCGAGGTGCGGGCGTGGACGGCGGAGGGCGAGGTGCGGGCGTCGGTGGCGCTGATCTGCACGAACGCGCGGCTGACGGAGCTGGTGCCGTCGCTGGCGGGCTGCGTCGATCCGGTGCGCGGGCAGATGCTGGGGACGGCGCCGCTGCCGCAGGGGCTGTTCCCCTGCCCGGTCTACGCGAACCACGGCTACGACTACTGGCGGCAGGACGAGCACGGGCGGGTGGCGCTCGGGGGGTGGCGGAACCTCGATCCGGGGACAGAGGTGGGCCACGCGGAGATCCTCCACGACGGCATCCAGAGCCGGATGGAGGGCTACCTCAGGCGCTACGCCCCGGATCTGGAGATCACGCACCGCTGGAGCGGCATCATGGGCTTCTCGCGGGACGGGCTGCCGCTGGTCGGCCCGGCGCGGGGGCTGCCGGGGGCGCTGGTGGCGGGCGGGTTCACCGGGCACGGCTTCGGCTTCGCCTTCCTGGCGGGGGCGGCGCTCTGCGGGATCGTGACCGAGGGGCGGCACCCGTTCGCGGAGGCGGTGGACGCGCGCCGGTTCTCCGCATGATCGCGCCGCTGCCGGTGGCGCTGACCGGGGCGACGGGCTTCCTCGGATCGCACATCGCGGAGGCGCTGCTGGCGGCGGGGGTGCCGGTGCGCGGGGTGGTGCGGAGCCCGGAGAAGGGCGCGTGGCTGGCGGAGAAGGGCATGGCGCTGCGGCGGGCCGATCTGGCCGACACGGACGCGCTCACCTCCTCGTTCGCCGGATCGTCTGTGCTCATCGCCAACGCGGCGCTCGGGTCGAACCTCGGCACGCTGGAGGACTTCCGGCGCACCAACGTCACCGGAACCGAGAACACGCTGAAGGCGGCGGCGGCGGCGGGCATCCGGCGCGTGATCTACATCTCCTCGGTGGCGGTGTACCGGAACGCGCCCGGCGTCGCCATCACCGAGGATCACCCGCGCTACGGCCACCGGCGGCGGCTGGCGTGGTCGGATCTGACGACCGACTGGCGCTACTCGATGACCAAGTGCATCGCCGAGGATCGGGCGCTGGAGCTCTCTGCTACGCTCGGGATCTCCCTCACCGTCCTGCGCCCCGGCCCGATCTACGGCTCCCGCGACAGCCGCTGGACCCAGCGCATCCTGCGGCTCTGGCGCCGCTCCTTCCTCGTCCTCCCGACCGTCGGCGTGCCGATGCTCCACGCCCGCGACGTCGCCGCCGCCGTCCTCGCCTGCGTCCGGCAGCCGGAGACCGGCGGGCAGGCCTACACCCTCGCCGGGCCGCCCGCCCGCCTCGACGCAATCATCCGCACCCTCGGCGCCCTCGCTGGGCGCACCCCCCGCATCCTCGCCCTCCCGCTGCCGCTCAGCATCCGCTACGACACCCGCAAGGCCGCCGCCGCCCTCGGCTTCGCCCCGATGCCGCTCGGGGACGGCCTGCGCGAGGTCTGGGAGAACGAATTGCGCCCCGCCCTCCACGCCCTCCCCGGCCCCTGAGCCGACAGAGCCACAAAGATGCCCGCCTCCCCCGCTGCCCGCCCCGTCGCCATCCTCTGCTGCCGCACCGGCCTCCAGAAGCACGCCCCGGAATTGCTCGGCGCCGCCATCGGCGGGAACCCGGTCGCCCTCACCGACTGCTTCGACCGCTGCGACGCCTGCGAGATCCGCCTGCTGGCGAAGCTCGACGGCACCCTGATGCGCTTTGACAGCAGCGCCGCGCTGGAGGAGGCCGTGCGGGCGCTGGCTGAACCCTGACCCTCCACGGAGTACAACATGCACCTGAGAAAATGGGCCGGCATCCTGGGCGCCACGGCGGTCGCCGCCGGAGCCTTCGGCGCGCACGGGTTGAAAGACGCGGTGACCCCCGAGCGCCTCCTTGTCTGGGAGACCGCAGCGCGTTATCATCTGATCCATGGTCTAGTCCTGTTCGCGCTCACCCTGCTCCCGCCTGCGTCTGATTCATCGGCGCGGTACGCCACCTGGGCAGCGCGAACCTTCATCCTGGGCATCCTGCTGTTCTCCGGCACGCTCTATGCGCTGGTGCTGCTCGACCTGCCCATCCTCGGCGCCGTCACCCCGCTCGGCGGCGTCAGCCTCATCGCGGGCTGGCTGCTGCTGGCCCTGATCCCCATGCACCGGAGTCCCCCATAGAAACGCTCCACGGCAACACCGAAGGGCTCAAGCCCTCGGAGAACAAGTCTCTCCAGGCCCTCTACCAGCGCCGCGTCCCCGCCGACCGCTTCCTCTCCGCTGAATTCGCCCGCCGGTTGACCGAGGTCTCCCGCGCCTGCAGCCGCCAGGTCGGGCTGCTCGTCGACCGGCTCGGCGTCGTCGACAAGGTGATCGTCGGCGACGCGCACCAATTGTTCATCCCCGACCTCGGGCGCCTCCGGGCCGGATCGGGCCGCTTCCGTGGCCTGCGCCTGATCCATACCCACCTCCGCAACGAGGAATTGTCCCGCGACGACCTCACCGACCTCACCCTGCTGCGCCTCGACGCGATCATCATGGTGCAGGCGGGCATGGACGGGCTGCCCGGCGCTGTCGAGTACGGCTACCTGCTGCCGCCGGGCGGCGAGACGATCTGGGGCCGCGAGAAGCGCGCCTCCGTCCACGGCTGGGACGACGACTTCAGCGTGTTCATCCGCGATCTGGAGGCGCGGTTCGGCACCCGCGACGGCACGAAGAAGGTCGAGGGCCAGGAGTCCGCGATCCTGATCAGCGTCGTGACCGGCGACGCGCGCGGCGCGAAGCTCTCCCTCGAAGAGCTCGAACGCCTCGCCAACACCGCCGGGCTCACCGTCGTCGACCGCGCCCTGCAGGTGCGCCGGGCCGTCGATGGCCGCACCCTCGTCGGTCAGGGCAAGCTCAAGGATCTGCTGCTGCGCTGCATGCACGCCGGGGCCGAGGTGCTGGTCTTCGATCAGGAGCTCTCCCCCTCCCAGCTCCGCAACATCGCCACCAAGACCGACCTGAAGGTGCTCGATCGCACCCAGCTCATCCTCGACATCTTCTCCCGCCGCGCCACCACCCGCGAGGGCAAGCTCCAGATCGAGCTGGCCCAGCTCCGCTACCGCAAGCCCCGCCTCGCCCTCATGCCCACCGCCATGAGCCGCCTCACCGGCGGGATCGGCGGGCGCGGCCCCGGCGAGACCAAGCTGGAGATCAACCGCCGCCGCGCCGACGAGCGCGAACACCGCGTCGAGAAGCAGCTCAAGGAGATCGCCAAGGAGCGCACCATGCGCCGCGCCCGCCGCCAGCGCGTCGGTCTGCCGCTCGTCTCCATCGTCGGCTACACCAACGCCGGAAAAAGCACCCTCCTCAACCGCATGACCAACGCCACCGTCGACGCCGAGGACAAGCTCTTCGCCACCCTCGACCCCACCTCCCGCCGCATGCGCTTCCCGCAGGAGCGCGAGATCATCCTCACCGACACCGTCGGCTTCATCCGGAACCTCCCCAAGGATCTCGTCCACGCCTTCCGCAGCACCCTCGACGAAGCCATGGAGGCCGATCTCCTCCTCCACGTCCTCAACGCCGCTGACCCCGAGATCGAGACCTACAAGGCCACCGTCGACGCCGTCATCAAGGAGCTGGAGGCCGATCAGGTGCCGGTGCTCGTCGTCCTCAACCAGATCGACCACGCCGACCCCGAGGTGGTCAAGAACCTCTGCAGCGAGTGGAACGCCATCGCGATCAGCGCGCTCACCGGGGAGAACATCAAGGTGCTCATGGAAGAGATCGAACGCCGGTTATTCCGGGAGCGCCGGGTGCAGGAGTGGCAGGGGCGGTTGGCGGAGATGGACGAGG
>JBEIQZ010000143.1:0-11511 GCA_040376255.1 Alphaproteobacteria bacterium | reverse complement strand
CGCGTACCCCGGCTCAGACATCCTCTTCGCGCACCCCGCCGCCAACACCAGCCCGACCAGCCCCGGTATCCATGATCGCCGCATCCAGCCTCCAGCGCAGGCGATCTAACCGATCTCCGGCGCTGGCGGGAAAAACACAACAGCCCGGCTCGCATCTGCGCGCCGGGCCGCTGTGCGATCCGCAGACGGGATCAGTCGGCCTTGATCGCCGCAGCCAGCCGGGCAATTCGGCGGTTGGCGTTGTTGCCGTGGATCACGCCCTTGTGGGCGAGGCTGTGCAGGAGCGACTGGGCGGTGCGGAAGGCGGTCTGGGCGCCCTCAGTGTTGCCGCCGTCGATCAGCTCGCGAACCGCCTTGATCTGGCCGCGCAGCTCGGAGCGGTAGGCGCGGTTGCTGGCGCGAGCCTTCTTCGACTGGCGATCTTTCTTGAGTGCGTCCTTGTGATTTGCCACGTAGTCTCCATAAACAGGTAGGGCGGCGGTTTATCCGGCCGGGTTACCGGCGTCAAGCACCTGCTGGATCTCCTGCTGGATCTCCTGCTGGATCTCCTGCTGGATCTCCTGCTGGATCTCCTGCTGGGTGAGGAGGCGCACGCGATCCACGCGGAAGACGCGCTCGGCGTCGCGGAGGCAGCACCACGCCTCGATGCGGCGTGAGGAGAGGGCGCGGATGCGGATGGCGCGGCGGGTGACCGGGCCTTCGGCGGCGCGGTACTCGATCCAGACCGGGGGGCCGCCGACGAGGTCGCGGAGCTGATCGGGCAATTCCATGCGGTCGACGGGGCGGCGGCGCTGGCCGAGCGCGACGGCCCCGGCGACGGTGAGCTTGCGCGTCGGGTCGAGGGCGTCGAGCAGGCGGGTGGAGAGCGCCCAGGTGGCGCGGGCGTCCCCGGCGGCGCGGTGGGCGTCGGCGTGATCGACGCTGAAGCGGGCGCAGAGGGAGGCGAGGGTGCGGCTGTCGAGGCCGGGCAGGTTGCGGGCGAGGCCGAGGGTGTCGATGACCGGGCGATCCGGGAAGCTGCGGTCGCAGCGGCGGTACTCGGTCTGGAGGAAGGAGAGATCCATGCGGGCGTGGTGGGCGACGAGGACGGCGCCCTCCAGCCGGCGATCCAGCTCTGTGCGGATCGCGGCGAAGCCGGGGGCTCCGGCCACCATCGCGGTGGTGATCCCGTGGATCTCGCTGGTGCGGATGGTGCGGCCCGGGTTGATCAGCGTCGACCACACCTCAGGAACCGCGCCGTAGCGGCCCCGCGCCACCGCCACCTCGATCACCCGGTCGCCCCGCCCTGCCCGGAGGCCGGTCATCTCGATGTCGAGCGCGGCCAGATCGACCGCGCGCACGGAGGCGTCCGGCGGGATGTCGCCTGATCCGGGGCGGTTCATTCCGGCTCAGTCGGCTCGACCATCCACGCGGGGATACCGGGCGGCGTCCACTCCCCGCCATCCACGTCCACCCACACCGGGTTGGTCAGCGCGTAGGGCAGCACGTCCCCGGTCAGCGGGATCGGCACGCCCGCCGAGAGCAGCGAGCCGATGGCCGGGACCTCGCCGAGCGCCTCGGTCACCACGTCCTGAAGCTCGACCGGCGGCATCTCGACCGGGGTGTACACCGGCGCGAGCGATCCGTCCCCGATGGCGACCGCGACGAACCAGCTGTCCTCGGTGACCTCGATCTCGATGTCCTGCGCCACCCGCAGCACCCCGCTGCTGTCCAGCCCCGTCAGCTCCAGCACCAGCGTCCCGTTCCGGTAGATCTCTACGCGATCCACCGCCATCCACTCCGGCGCCTCCACCTCGACATGAACGGTCGCCGTCCCGTCGCTCACGCTGACCGTGCTGCCGGGGCCGTTGGCCGCGTCGTCCACCCAGAACCGCACGAACGGGCCGTAGCTGGCGACGACCTTCCCGGCCTTGACCGCCTCCGCGATCTGGAAGGCGTCGATGCTCTGCGGGTCGTCGATGTCGACCTGGACGTAGTTGTGCGGGCATCCGGCCTCGACCGAGAACTTCCCGTGCGTGTCGCTGTTGGCGAGCGCCACGATCCGCAGCCCGGTGTTGAGCAGCGTGAACCAGTCGTCGATCTGGCCGAGCGAGCCGTAGCCGAGCGTGTAGGTCCCCTGGAGGAGCTGCTCCTGCTCCTCGACGGTGCGCGACACCATGTCGTAGATCGCGAGGTCGCCGGTGGCGGCGTAGGCGTCCATCTCCGGCTGGGTGGGGGTGCGGATGAAGTCAAAGCGCTTGCCGTTGAGCAATTCCAGCGCGTCGAAGTCGAGCGTGAAGTTCGGGGCGGCGAGCACCTGGTTGGTGATCGCGGTCAGCGGGGTCTGCACCTCGGCGGTGTAGGGGTTCCAGCCGTACTGATCGAAGTAGCCGAGGATGCCGTCGCGCGGGTGGGCGACCATACGGACCGGTGAGACACCATCTTTCCCCAGGTCTTCTATTGTTCCGAGGATGTCGGCGGGGGGCATCCCCGTCCAGTCGAAGGCGCCGCCGCCGATGGAGAGGGTGTCGTTCTCAAGGGGGAAGCCGATGAAGTGGCCGACCTCCAGGGTGGTCGTCTCCAGCCCGATCCCCGTCTTCACCCACGCCTCCAGATCCAGATCCTCCACCACCGGCTCATAGTCGGTGATGTTGTCGTGATCCGAGGAGGTGAAGAACTCGACGCCCTCGCAGACCATGGTGATGACCCGGTCAGAGAGCTGGGTGCCGCTGTCGAAGGAGTTGCGGGCGTGGACATGAAAATCCGCCGTCACCCAGCCGTCCGACTGCACCGACCGGATGATCTGCATGTCGACCGTCGCCACGCCGTCGGCGCTCACCTCGAAGATACTGGAGTTTCCAAGCTCGTACTCCGTGCCGCGCGAGGCGATCGCCCGGTAGTACCCCGGCGGCAACACCACCGTCCCCTCGCCGTAGGGCAGGAACAGCACCTCGGAGGGATCGTCGGCGATGTACGGATCGCCGAGATCCGGCTTCAGCGTCGCGCCGCCCGCGTCGGGGTAGATCGTCACTTTCGCCGGGACGGCGCGCCCGCTCTCGTCCACCACCGTCAATTCCGCGCTGCCGGGGCGGGGCGAGGTCAGCGTCAGCGTCACCGACTTGCCCTCCTCCACCGTCAGCGGCACGCGCGGCCCCGGCGGGCGCCCGCGCTTGTGGACCTGCACCTCGTACTCCCCCGGCGGCATGTGCCCGCCGAAGGAGCCGTCCGGCTGGGTGTCGTCCCCGACGTCGGACAGCCACTGGCTCCAGGCGTAGTCTGCGCCCTTCTGGTAGATCAGCACCGACGCCCCCGACAGCGCCACCCCCGTCCCCGCCTCGACGACATGCCCGCCCACCTCGCCGTGCGGCCACTCCAGCACCTCGATCAGCCCGTCCAGCGCGCTCCCGACGTCCCCGCGCCCCACCGACAGGTAGCGCTCATAGCGGTAGGCGGCGGTCGCCGGGAACCGGTCGTCCTCGCACTCCGTCTCGCCGTCCTCGTCGCAAGGGTCGCCCTCGACGCCCGCGCCGAAGATCGCGGTCTGCGAGGAGGTGAACAGCGGGATGTACAGGCTGCCCTGCGGCGTGGCCACCGCGTAGCTCACCCCGTCCGCCACGCCCGCCACGAACGGCACCTCGAACGGGTTCTGGAACGTGTTCTTGCCCGAGGACATCGACTCGTACACCCGGCGATCCTCGTCGAAGCCCAGCCCCGGCGTGAACACATCCACGCTCCCGCCCTGAAGATAGAAGTCGCCGAAGGAGAACCCGCTGAACAGCGCGTAGTCCAGCAGCGGGAAGTCGCCGGTCTTTCCGTCCGCCAGCTCGGACGCCGGGACCTCGCCGCCCGGCACCGTGAACGAGGCGGTGGTGGTGATCTTCAGCGCCGGAGACCCCGGCTCCAGGGTGTAGTCGGTCGTTATGCGGAAGTCTGGCTGGCCGACGATGGCCCAGAGCGCGTCCAGCAGGCTCAGGAAGGGCTCCGCCTCGCCGTCCGCCCGGATCGTCGCCGCGCCGTTGTCCTCGGAGGAGCTGCCGTCCGCGATGATCTGGACCTCCTCTTCCGTGTCGGCGGCGACCAGGTTCATGTTGACCGTGGAGAACATCTCCGCCATCGCGTCCCGCCCGTGGCCGGCGCCGTAGCGCGGATCGGGCCGCTGGATGTCGGCGTCGGCGATGGTGCCGCCGTAGGGGCTGGGGCCGAGGGAGTAGCGCTCCCCGACGATCCCGATGCGGATGCGGTCGTTCTCCAGCACGAAGTCCCCGATGTTGAGCGTCGCCTTCGGCCCGCCGATGACCTGATCGAGCGACTCGACGGTGTAGGCGCGCGCGTATGGATCGGAGGGGCCACAGGCCAGCAGGAGCAGCAGCATGGCCGGTGTTTAGCCTGTCCCGATGTGTTCTACCAGCCACCCGCTGCTATCGAAGCGACAGGCGGCGCAGGATCGGTTAAACGGCCCCCGCGCGCAGCGTTGCGCCCTGACCACACACCGGTATGAGGATTGAGATGTCGAAGGAAGTTGTAGAGCAGCGGCTCGCCAAGGTGCTTGCCGCGCGCGGGGTCGCCAGCCGCCGCGAGGCTGAGCGCATGATCGAGGCCGGGCGCGTCACGGTGGGCGGCCTCGCCGTCACCCACCCCGGCCACCCCGTCGACCCGGAGAGCAGCGCCATCCAGGTGGATCAGAAGCCGATCCCCGAGGCCAGCCGGAAGGCGTACTACCTGTTGTACAAGCCCAAGGGCTACATCGTCACCCGCTCCGACCCGGACGACCGCAAGAGCGTGATGGAGCTGCTGCCCGATCTGCCCGCCCGCGTCGAGGCGGTGGGGCGCCTCGACATCAACACCGAGGGCGCGCTGCTGCTCACCAACGACGGGCCGCTCGCGCATGCGCTCACCCACCCCAGCCGCCACGTGCCGAAGCGCTACCTCGTCAAGGTCTGGAAGGAGCCGAACGAGTCCAACATGCTCCGCCTCCAGAACGGCGTGGTCCTGGAGGACGGTCGCACCGCCCCCGCCAAGGTCCGGATCATGAAGTCCACCGACGCCGGGAACACATGGCTGGAGATCACCGTGACCGAGGGCCGCAACCGGCTCGTCCGCCGGATGTTCGCCGCTGTCGGCCACCCGGTCAGCAAGCTGAAGCGCGAGAGCTTCGCCACCGTCTCCGTCCGCGACATGACCCCCGGTCAGTTCCGCGCCCTCAACGGCGAGGAGATCGGCCGCCTCCGCGATCTGGCGGCGGGCGAGACCCCGGAGCGCGCCGGCCGGAAGCAGAAGAAGGCCGGGTTCGCAGAGCCGGACGCGAAGTGGATGCAGAAGCGCGTCTACCGGAAGGACTCAAGCCCCCGCCCTGGGAATCCCAAAAAACGCACAGATCCGTAGCGTTTTGATCAGGTCGGGCAGAAGAAGGCTCTCTGCAGGGTTCACTTTGTCGGGCGGGTATGATACCACGTCCGACAGGCCCGCAAGATGGAGATTCTACCGGCGATGGATAAGCAGAAGAAGGGGACGTTGAGTGAGTGGGTGACGGCCAATACCGTCGCTTCCGTGGTGTTTTCGCTCTGCGTGCTGATGCTGGTGCTCCCGGCGTTGGCCGCGAGCAAGGACAGCTATCCGGGGCGCGTAGCGGCGATGCAGGCGTTCCGGCTGGACTTCGGCTGGGCGGGGGTCGCCATCGCCAAGGACAGGCTGGTCGAGCTCTACAAGAGCGCATGCAAGAACAAGAGCACCAACGCCTGCAAGTACGAGAGCTGGATCGTCGATACGGGCGGCGATCTTACCAAGGCGTTCCAGACCCTCGCCAGCAAGTGCCCCGGCGAGCCGCAGTCCTGCGTCATCGTCGGCTTCTACTACAGCCGCGACGTCAAGGGCAACCTCGCCCCCACCGACGCGGCCAAGGCGTTCAACGCCTTCAAGCAGTCCTGCCAGAAGACCTACGCCCCCGGCTGCGCCCACCTCGGCGAGATGTATCTCTACGGCATCGGCACCGCCGCCGACCCGAAGATGGCCGCCGACCTGTTCAATGAGGCCTGCGTCGCGGAAGATCCCTACGGCTGCTACCTGATGGGGACCCTCTACGACAGCGGCAAGGGCGTGGACGCCGCCGATCCCCAGAAGGCGCTCTCCTACTATGACGGCGCCTGCAAGGACGGGATCCCGCATGCCTGCGTGCAGCTCGGCACGCTCCAGCTCAGCGGCAAGATCGGCACCCCCGATCCCGCGAAGGCGCTCGCCTTCTTCGAGCCCGCCTGCAAGGACGGCTACGCCGCCGCCTGCTCCCAGATCGGCCGGCTCTACGAGAAGGGCCTCGGCGTGCCGCTCGACGTGAAGAAGGCTGAGGCCCTCTACGAGAGCGCCTGCACCGTCGGCGATCTCGACGGCTGCCTCGGGGTCGCGATCCGCTGCGAGAGCGGCGAGCGCAAGGGCTGCAACGCCGAGGACGCGGTCGAGGTCTATGACCGGGCCTGCGCCGCCAGCCGCTTCGACGCCTGCACCCGGCTCGGCCGCCTCTACATCAAGGGCCAGTGGGTCGACAAGAACGTCGGCAAGGGCCTCGGCTATATGGAGCAGGCCTGCAAGGGCGGCGAGGCCGACGGCTGTGACGCGCTCGGCGAGTACTACGAGAAGGGCGTCGAGAAGCCCGATCTGGTGAAGGCCTCCACCTTCTACCAGCAGGCCTGCAAGGGCGGCAGCGGCAAGGGCTGCTACCACCTCGGCAAGATGTACCAGGCCAACCGTGGCCCCGGCGCCGACCCGGCGAAGGCCAACGGCCTGTTCGTCCAGGCCTGCGACTACGGCCACGGCAAGTCCTGCCTGCTGCTCGCCGACGCCTACCTGACCGGCAACGGCGTCCCCAAGGACGTGAAGAAGGCGCTCTCCCTCTACGAGCAGGGCTGCAACGGCGGCGACGGCGACGCCTGCTACAAGATCGGTGAGAGCTGGCAGCGCGGCGACAACGGCACGCCCGATCTCGCCAAGGCCGCCAGCTACTATGAGCGCGCCTGCGCCAACGACGGCTACAACGGCTGCTTCCTCCTCGGCCAGATGTACGAGAAGGGCACCGGCGTCCAGATGGACATCCTGAAGGCCGCCTCCCTCTACTCCCGCGCCTGCGCCAAGGGCGTCGACGCCGCCTGCAACGTCGGCACCGATATCCAGTTCAAGGCGTGGTTCATCACCGACGTAAAGGAGTCCTTCGAGGACGATCTCTGCGAGGTCTTCGGTTATGACGAGGAGAAGCCCGAGGCCACCAAGCTGCTCGCCAAGGCCAACAAAACCTCCTTCGAGGTGCTCACCGGGTCGCGCAAGGGCTCCGGCCTCACCGCCACCGCCGGCGCCAGCCGCTTCATCGGCGGGGATCTCTACCGGGGCTACGGCGCCTGGGAGATGGCCACCGCCAAGGGCTCGATGAAGTTCGAGCACTACGTCCTCTGGAACACCGAGGAGCCCATCGACAGCCTCGAAGGCAGCGAGGTCTCCTCCTCCGACCGCAAGGGCACCAGCACCCTCGTCTGGTCCGCCGAGGACGAGGAGACCGGCTACGTCAACCGCTCCGTGGAGAACGTGAAGGAGCAGAAGTGCACGTTCACGGGCGGCTATCCGTCGCTCTCAGTCAGCCATTGCTCAGCGGTGCAGTCGCTGATCGCGGCGCAATTGCTGACCGAGTGCAAGGGCGAGTAGCCTACCACCCGCTCCCTGCCTGGGTGATCGCGTCCGAGATCAGCCCAGGCACCGCGTCCAGATCCCGCAGCTTGATGATCTGGCCGCCGAGCACGCTCTTGAACAGATCCGCCGTATTCTGCTGGACATGCCCGTGCGCCGCCCCGAGGAAGCGCACGTTGCCGTCCGCCAGCCGCAGCGCCCGCTTCTCCAGCTCCTTCGGGCTCTCGAAGAAGCAGTAGTCCGAGAGCAGGAACATCAGCCGGAACTCGGCCTCCGGCACCTCATCGAACTGATCCGCGAGCCAGTCCAGCGCGGCGTCCACGCGCGTCCCGCCGGTCGCCTCCAATTCCAGCAGCCGATCCGCGACAGCGTCGAGATCCTGATCCTGGTTGAAGCCCTTGACGACGTGGGTGTCGCTCTCGAACAGCGCGACGGCGACCTCCTCCGGGGCCAGCCGCCCGAGGAGCATGACGACCGAGATCGCGCAATTCGCCAGCTCGCGCCCGCCCATGCTGCCGGAGATGTCCAGCAGGACGCCCATCGCCGCCCGGCCCTTGGCGGTGACCGGCACCGACATGTCCTCCTCCGTGATCTGGTCGAGCGTCCGGCCCGAGGCGATCAGGGAGTCGAGCGTCTGCTCCAGATCCATCTGCTCCAATTCGTCGCCCGCGCGGTAGGGGCGGCTCTGGCTCTGGGGGATCATGCCGAGCGAGGTCGTACCGGTGCCGCGCGCGATCCAGTCGAACGCCAGCTCCATCAGCGAGTTGCGGGCGATGTGCTTGATGCGCTGCCGCAATTCGTCGGTGAGCTTGCCGCGCCCGTCGAACCACTGCTTCAGCAGGTTCGTCCCGCCGCCGATGCCCTTGTAGCCCATCGCAGAGCAGGCGAAGTCCGCCGGGACCACCCCCACCGCCCCGGCCATGTCGATCGCCAGCAGCGCCGCCATGCCGGAGAAGTTCTGTGAGCTGACGCACTGCGCGGCGAGCCGCTGGAGGACGTCGCGCGGGAGGGACTGGATCTTCTCCACCAGCCGCCGGTAGCGATCCGGCTCCATCGTGTCGCCCTCGATCAGCGCGATGAGCTGCTCCATCGGGCGGCCCAGCCGCTCGTAGATGAGCTGCTCAGGCAGGCCGAGGCGCACGCCCGCGTCCACCACCACCTTCGGCTGCGACGGAAAGAGGCCCCGGTCGAGGAAGGCGTCGAGCGTCGGCAGGAAGGCGTCCCGCGCCTGCACCCGCACCATCGCCTCCACGACAAGATCCCCGGCCAGCTTCTTCGCCGCCTCCAGCCCCGTCCGCTGGAGCTGCTCCGCGATGCCGAGCCACTCGGCGGTGGTCGGCGCGGCGGGGAGGGCAGGGGGAGAATATTCAGCCGGAGTATTCTGTACAGATATATTTTTGGCAGGAGCAATATCCAGCGGATCGGCGCCGCCGATGGCCGCCTTCTGCATCGCCGCGAGCGCGCCGGGGAGCAGCGGGCGCCCCGCCGTGTCGTCTGCCGTGTCGTCTGCCGCGCCGTCTGTCGCGCCGTCCGGGCCGCCGACCGCGAGATCGGGATCGGCGTCGAGGCCGGGCGCCTGAGCGGTGCCTGCCCCGTCGACGTCGAGCGCCCCGTCCAGCACCGGCGCCCGATCCCCGGCGCTGAGCCAGTCGCGCCACGCCCCGTGCAGCAGCGACTCCCAGCGCGGGCAGTCAACCGGGATCTGGAGCAATTCCTGGAGGGAGGGCGCGCGCCCGAGGTTGTCGGCCCAGTGGTCGAGGATGCGCGGCTGGAGGTTCTCCCCGAAGCGCCCGAGCAGCCACTTCGCGGCTTCCAGGGCGCGCACCGGGTTGTCCTGCGCGGAGCGGCGCAGCAGCTCGTCGGGCGGCGGGAGCCAGCGGCGCAGCCCGTCGAGCAATTCGGCATGTTCGGACAGATCGCGGGTGCGCGCGAGGCCCGCGTCGCGGAAGGCGACCAATTCCGAGCCGGTGAGGGAGCCGGCGTGGGGGTCGAGGAAGCGGAGGGTGCGCCCGATGTCGGTGGCGGTGCCGCCCTGGATGATCTCCTGGACGTGGTCGCGCAGCCGGTCGAAGTCGCGGGTTCCGGCGAGGGCCCCGGCCAGCTCCCACGGGTGCATCGCCTCCTTCCTCAGCAGATCGCCCAGCCCCGCCGCGCAGGCGTCCGCCACCTCCTCGCTCTCCAGCGAGCCGATGCGCCCCCGGAGCAATTCGCGCACCATCTCCAGCGCCCCGGCCACCGTGTTGATGCCCGCCGACTGCAGCTCGCCCGCGCCGCCGTAGCGGCCGACGAGGTTGCCGGTGGATCGCTCAGCCGGATCCTGGGAGGTCAGTATCTTCTCCTGCAGATCGAACGCCCGGAGCTGCTCGTCCTCCGCCTGCGCGAGCAGCGCGTCGATGTCGTCGAGCGCGCCGAGATCGTCGAGATCGATCCCCAGCCCGTCCAGCCCGTCGAGGATGGACCTCGTCGCGTCCGCCGCCTGCTGCGGCTGTCCGGCGGGCGCGGCCTTCGCCTCCAGCGGGGCGGCGGTCGCGGCGGGCTTCTCCTCCTTCGGAAAAAGCAGCTCCCGCGCCACCTCCCAGGCGATCTTCTGATCCTCATAGGGCGACAGCAGCACCGCCGACTCGATGTAGTCGCGCGGCGTCAGCCCCCCCTGCCGCAGGCAGCGCGCGGTGAGGAACCGGGGGATCGCGATGCTCGTCCGCAGCGAGGGCAGGTGGGACAGGTTCTTCGCCCGCCGCATCCGGGTGACAAACTCCAGCGCGAACGCCTGCGGATCGGTGTCCTGGACCGTGTCTCCCGGCATGCGCCGGAATTCCGACGTCTTGTCAGCCTTGTCTGCTGTGCTGTCGGCTGTCTTGTCTGCTGTGTTGTCCGCCATGATCAGCCCGTCGTCCCGAGCACCCGGGTCAGCAGGTTGTCGAGGTAGGTGTCAATGTTCCGGCCCGGCTTCATCTTGACCGCCTCGGTCAGGATCAGCCGCGCAGCCTGCGCCAGCACCGTGTTGTCGACCTGTGTGCCCAGCCGCTTCGCGCGCTCCGCCGCCAGCCGCGCGATCCCGATGGAGGACCGGATCGACGCCGCCTGCTCCACTGCAGGCTCCTCGCGGGTGGAGTGGATCAGCTCCAGGATCGCCTCGATCCGCGCCGGAGGGAGGTCGTACTCCGCCGAGTGCGAGCGCACGATCTTCTGCTCCACCGAGCGCTTCGGGTAGCCGAGCTGCACCCACACCTTCACGCGATCCTTCACCGCCCCCGGCAGCCGCCGCGTCCCGCGCTGCTCAGAGGGGTTCATCGCCGCGATCAGGTAGAAGTCCTTGTCGACGCTGTACCAGGTCCGCAGCGCCGGGATGTACAGCTTCTTCTCCTCCAGCGCGTCGAGCAGCGTGTTCAGCACGTACTCGTCGCCCCGGTTCATCTCGTTGGCCAGGAACACCCCGCCCTGCAGCGCCGAGATCGTGAACGGCCCCGGCACGAACGCCTGCGTCGAGAAGCCGAACTTGAACACCAGCGTCGGATCGAACGACCCGATCAGGTTCGACGGGCGCACAAGATCCGAGAACGTCACCCAGTCGAAGGGCCGCCCCACGTCCTTGGCGAACTTCCGGCACAGCGCCGTCTTGCCCGATCCCACCGGCCCGATCAGCCCGACGTACAGCCCTGCGTGGTAGGCGTCGAGCATCGCGTCGTACGCCTCTTTATATTGACCCTCCAGGATGATGTCGCTGTCCTGGTGCAGGTTCTTGACGATCTTGGATTCAAGCAGCGCGGTATAGTCAGTCATCATTGCTTCCGTTCAGGTGTGGGTGCAGGGCGGTTGTTCTTTGGATATTGTTTATTCTTTCAGATCGCCCGAGAAGAACTTCTCAGTGGT
>JBEIQZ010000092.1:0-14445 GCA_040376255.1 Alphaproteobacteria bacterium | reverse complement strand
GCTAGGGCCGGGCGTTCAGCCGGGTGCTCTGCCGCTCGCGGGGGGGAGCGGCTGAGCGGGGGGGCTCTGGGGGCGGCCGGGGACGACGGAGCGGCGGGGCGCGGGGAGCTGCAGTGCCTGCGGCTGCCGGAGGCGCCGGAGGGGCTGGCGGGGGGGGCCGGGTGGATCGGGGTGCTGATGGCGGAGGGGGCGCTCCGGGTGGATCGGCGGACGGGCGGGGTGACGGCGGAGGTCGCGCGGCGGCACGCATGGGCGGAGGCGTGGCAGGGCCGGGAGCTGCTTGTGGAGTGCGCGCCGGGCGGGAACGTGGCGTGGCGCATGCACGACGGGCGGGAATTGCTGCTGCCGACCGGCGCGATCCGCAGCCCGCTGCTGCGCCCCTGGGCGGCGGGGATCGGGGTGGTCTGGGTTGAGGGCGACAGCGTCCGGCGGACGCAGGGGGCGGCGGGGCAGATCGGGCGCCCGGTATGGCTCACAGCGGGGGCGGGCGGGGCGTTCGCGGCCGGGAACGGGCGGCAGACGCTCATCGCTCCGGCAGGCGGGACGCCGAGGCTGCTGGATCACGGGTGGTCATCGGCGTTCTTTGACGGGGCGGCCCTGCTGTGCCTGAGCGACGGGGCGCGCATGCTCAGGGTGCCGCTGCTGCCGATGCCGGAGCGGGCGGAGCAGGACGGGGGGCAGGGCGGGGGGCAGGCCCTCCCGTCGCCGGGCGGGCGGCTGGTCGGGGCGGATGTCTGCCTGACCTCCGACGGGGCGCTCTGGACGCCGGGCGGCCGGATCGGGGCCGGTCTGTGCGGCGCGCCCCCCGCGCGGCAGGGCTCCCGGCTCGCCGGGCCGGGGCTGCGCTGCCACGATCTGGACAGCGGCGCCGCCGCCGGATCGATCAGCGGCATCCCCTTCTTCGTCGGGGCGGAGTGCTGGGAGGTCACCGCCGCCGGCTGCGGCCCGCTCGGCGCGCCGGGCTGGCCCCACGGGCTCGACCGCCTCGGCGACCGCCCCGTCGCCGCCGCCTTCCGGGACGGCCTCATCCACATCCAGAGCCTCGACGGCGAGGAGCAGCTCCGCTGGCCGGACGGCCGCCTCCACAGCCGCCGCCGCCGCCCCCCCCCGGCCGCTCCGCCGCTCACCGTACCGGGGCTGCCGCTCCCGGCGAGCGGCGTCTGGGAGGCGGACAGGATCGTCGCGTGGACGCGGTCGGGGATGCTGCTGGAGCAGGCGCAGCCCATGTGATATCAACTTGCGCTCCCGGTCTTTTTGACGCTATCTTCTCCCGATGTTCGCGCTCCTCTCTGTTGTCTATGCCGATGACCTCGTCCTCTACCGTGGCGCCCCTGCTCAGGCAGCGGCGATACTCTCCCCGCTCGTCCCGGCGTGGGAATTGGATCTGCAGGAGATCGACGCGCTCTATCCGCGCGAGGGGGTGAGGGTGCTGGGCGCGGAGGCGCAGGGCTGCAGCGGCCCGGCATCGACGTCGGCGGGCGTGCGGGACGCGGTGACGATGGCCGAGGGGCGGCTGAACTACGCGGAGTACGGCAAGGCGCTGGAGACGCTGCGACCGGGGATCGCAGCGCTCGGCTGTCTCGGCGAGCCGGCGGAGGCGTCCGTGGCGGGCCGGATGTTCCTGCTCGCAGGGATCGCCGCCTACGGGGCGGGAGAGGAGGCGGAGGCGGCGGCGGCGTTCCGGCGGGCGCAGCACTTCCAGCCCGGCCTCCCCTACGACGAGCGGCTGCCGCCGGTCGCGCAGGATCTGTACCGGGAGGTCGCCGGGGAGGGCCTGCGGACCCGGCTGTGGGTGTCGGGGGTGACCGCCCCGATCTGGCTGGACGGGCGGGTGATGCAGCCGGGGGCGGAGGGGACCGAGCTGGCGGCCGGGACGCACCTGATCCAGATCCTCGGCGATCCGATCCAGACGATGCAGGTGGATCTGATCGGAGAGGCGGCGCTGCTGGGGGCGCTGAGCGGGGACCTGCGCGGGGCCGCGTGGTCGACCCCGGCGCGGCTGTGGGACGGGATCGCGGCGGCGCTCCGGGGCGCAGGGGCGGACACGGGGACCGGCGGGGAGCGGGTGTTCGTGGTGAACGAGGGGCATGTCTGGCAGGGGCCGGGGGACTGGGTCGCCGTAAAGGGCGGCGCGGAGGCGCAGGCGCCCCGAAGGGCTGGAGGGCTGCCGACCGGGCTGATCGCCAGCGGGCTGACCGCGACGGCGGTGGGCGGCGGGACGTTCCTCGCCGGGCGGCTGTGGGGCGCGGCGCACCGCGAGGACGCGACGGCGGGCGGCAGCGAGGACTACTGGCAGCTCCAGGGCGCCTACGGGATGAGCCGGGTGTGGTCGGGCGGGGGCGGGGTCGTCGGGCTGATCGGGCTGGGGCTGACCGGGGCGGGGGTGGCGCTCCAGATCCATGCGGCGCAGGTGCAGGTGCAGGTGACCCCGCTCTCTCCGGCGGGCGGGGCGGCGCTCGCGATCACGGGGAGGTACTGATGGGGCCGCTTTTTGCCGCGCTGCTCTCAGGGTGTTTCCCGGCGCCGTCAAAGCCGGACGACGGGGACAATGACGGCTTCTCCGAGCTGGACGGGGACTGTGACGACGCAGACGGGGCGATCTTTCCGGGGAAGGAGGATCTGTGCGGGGGCGGCGACGAGGACTGTGACGATGAGATCGACGAGGACGCGCTGGCTGAGGCGGCGTACCCGGACGCGGACGGGGACGGCTTCGGGGCGTCGGGATCGGCGGCGCTCCCGGCCTGCGACCCCGCCCCCTCCGCCGACAACGCCGATGACTGCGCCGACCGCGACCCGGCGGCCCACCCCGGCGGCGCCGAGGTCTGCGGGGACGGCATCGACCAGAACTGCGACGGGCAGGCCGATCAGGACGCGACGGTGCCGCTCTATGCCGACGGCGATCAGGATCACTACGGCGCGGAGCCCGTCCAGGGCTGCGCGGGCGCGGCAGGCACCAGCGCCGTCGACGGCGACTGCGACGACGACGACTACACCGTCCACCCCGACGCCACGGAGATCTGCAGCGACGGCACCGATCAGAATTGCGCGGTGGACTGCCGGCAGAGCGGCGACATCACCCTGAGCGCCGGGATCAGCTCAGACACCGGCGACTTCGGCACCGAGGCGTTCCCGCTGCCCGGCCGGCTCTACGGCTTCGGCGTGAGCGACCGGGGCGCGGGCTGCGACGGCGAGAACGTCTGGCTGTTTGAAGGGCCGGTGGTCGGGGATCTCCCCTTCTCCAGCGTCATCCTGCACTACCCCCTCGGCCTCACCGGCGGCGGGATCTGCGGCGCCGCCTCCGCCAACGGGGCGCTCCTCGTCGCCGAGGACGACCGATCCGCCGATGAGGACGTGGAGAGCCAGGATCGGCTCATCCTGATGCCCATCGACGGGTTCCCCGCCGATCCGGCGATCCTCACCAGCGGCCAGCGCCACCTCGCCTTCGGCCTCACCGTCCAGAACGTCGGCGACCTCAACGGCGACGGCCTCGACGAGATCGCCGTCGGCTCCCCCTTCACCAGCGAGACCGTCGGGCGCGGGATCGTCTATGTGCTGAGCGCCCCCGGCCCGGCCGAGCTGCGCGACGGGCTGCTCGACGACGTCGCGGCGTGGATCCTGACCGGCGACGCAGAGCAGGCCCTCCTCGGCCGCGCGCTCACCTCCGGCGACTGGGACGGGGACGGGACGACCGACCTCGCCGTCAGCGCCCCCTCCGGCGACAGCGCCGCCACCAGCCGCGTCTTCCTCCTCGACTCAGCCGCCCTGGAGTCCGGACAGCCCGGCGGCTGGCACACCCTCCGCTACAGCGGCTCCAGCGGAGACGGCTTCGGGATCAGCCTGGAGAGCGGCGACGGCGACGGCGACGGGCGCCCGGAGCTGATCATCGGCGCCCCGCACCGCGAGGACGAGCTGAGCGGCGGCGCGGTCTACCGGTTCGACCCGGCAGGCGCAGGCTCCGGCAGCACCGACATCGACAGCAGCGGCTTCCTGCTCTCCGGCGGCGGCCCGGGCCACCACCTCGGCGGGGCGATGGCCGTCCTCGACGTCGATGGCGACGGCTTCGACGACCTGTTCGCCTCCCACAGCGCCTTCGACGCCCGATACTTCGGCGACAGCGCTGCCGATATTTATGTCGCCGGGTACTACGGCCCCTCCGGCACCCCCACCCTCAGCCTCACGGGGCAGAACACACCCTGGTTCGGGGCGTGGCTGTCCGTTATCGGGGATGTGACCGGGGACGGGCGGGCGGATCTCGGGATCGGGGACGGGGGGTCGGCGCGGTTCTGGATCTGGTCGGGGAGGGGGGAGTAGCGCCTACCTGTTCCTCGCCAGCCGCATCCCGACCAGCGTGTCGTACTCCCGCGGGATCGCGCTCCGCTCGGCCACCCGCAACATCGAGGGCATGGCCGCCCAGTCGCCCCCTCTCTGGAGGTTGATCCCCTTGCCGGAGCCGAGCGGATCGACCGCCGCCGTCCCGTCGAAGGGGGCGTGCATGTCCCACACCCACTCGCGGACGTTGCCGGTCATGTCGTGGATTCCCCAGGCGTTGGGCAGGAATTTCCCGACCGGCGCGACCCCGGTGTAGCTGTCGGTGCAGCCGAAGACGTCCCAGGAGATCCAGCGGTTGTTGGTGCGGGTGGCGGCGGTGACGACGTTGGCGTAGCGGCAGATGTCGGCGTCGCTGTTGGTGCCGGAGTAGCGGGCGCCGTAGGTCCCGGCGCGGGCGGCGTACTCCCACTCGGCCTCGGTGGGGAGCCGGTAGCCGCTGGCCTTCTGGTTCCAGGTGACGCTGTCCGGCTCGATCACATAGACGGGGGTGAGCCCCTCAAGCGCGGAGAGCTTGTTGGCGAAGACCAGCGTGTCCCGCCAGCTCACGCAGAACACCGGCAGATCGGCGCGCACGCCCATCTCTGAGCAGGGCAGGCTCTCGCCGCTCTCGTAGTGTTCGGCGCGCATCCGGGCGGGGTTCTCGCCCGTGATCGCCTCCCACAGCCCCTGAGTGACCTCGGTGGTGCCGAGCCAGAAGGGCGCGGTGATCGTGACCGTGTGGACGGTCTCGTCGGTGTCGCGCCCGACCTCGTCGATCGGGGAGCCCATCAGAAAGGTCCCGGCGGAGATCGCGGTCATCTGCTGGTTGTACATCGCCAGCACCTTGCCGGTGTTGCCGGCGGGTGGCGCGGTCTGGAGGGCGCTCTGGACCGGGGTCAGGGCGGGCGTCGGGGCGGGCTTCGTCTGGAGCCGCGCGAGGAGGGCGCGGGCCTGCTCGACCTCGGGGACGGAGATGTTCCGCTGCTCGCCCTCGACCATGACCGGGCGGCTGTAGGTCTGGATGAACTTCTCAAGCGCCGAGATCGCCTCCGGCCCGCCCCCGGCGGCGAAGGCGACGACCCCGGACCAGTCGGCGCGGGCGGCGGACTGGTGGCTCTCGGTCTTCTCGCGGAGGGCGCGCTCCTGGGCGAGGGCGGCCTCCTGCTTCAGCCGCTCGGCGTTCGCGACGGCGGCGACGGCCTCCTCGCGCTTGCGGCGGGCCTCCTGCTCGGCGCTGAGGTCGACGCGGGTCTGGAGGGTGGGCGCGACGGTCGGCGCGGCGGTCGGCGCAGGCCGGACGGTGGCGATGGTGGGAACGGGGGGCGACGCGGGGGTCGACGCGGGGGCGCGCCCGGCGACCTGCTGCATCGTGTCGTCTGCAGGGCCGCGCTCCAGGGTGGCCCCGGCGCGCCCGGAGAGCGGCTGCGCCCAGCCCTCGCCGCTGACGCGGGGCTGCTGGGAGGTGAGCTGGATGGCCGAAAACCGGTTCTCCACATACATCTGCGCCTCTTCGAGCGTCACGATCCCGTCGCGCCGCCCGTCCCGCTCGCCGTCCGCCCACCCGCGCAGCGCGCCGATGGCCATCCAGGTGAACGCGCCGTGCTGGACGGAATTGAGCGGCAGCGCGAGCTGGGAGGGCGCCGACGCCGACCACTCCAGCACCTGCGGCGGGACGAGCAATTGCTCCGGCACCGCGATCCGCGCCCCGCCGGTGAGGCTGGCCTGCCCCGGCTGATCCGTGCGGGTGCCGCCGTTGTAGCAGGCGTCGATCAGCATCACCACCTTCGCCCCCGCCGCCGCCGCCGCCGCCTGCAGCCCCTCGACCGGCGCGCCTTTCTTCGCCAGATTATCCGCCGTCCCCGCTGCGTCCCAGCCGAGCAGCAGCCGGTCATGGCCGTTTGGATCGGCCATCCCGTGACCGGCGTAGTAGATCCAGAAGATCCCGGTCGGCCTCTTCGCCGCCATCTCCTTCACCGCCGCCAGCATCTGATCGGCGTCCGCGTCCTTCAGCGTCCGCACCCGCTCAGACGGCACGCCGCGCGTGTACTTCAGGAAGGTGACGAAGGCGTCCGCGTCCCGGTGGGCGTAGGGGACATCCGCGATCTTCCCGTAGTCCTCATTCCCGATCACCACCGCCACGTCCCCCGGCGCCGTGTGCCCGGTCTTCAGCGGCGCGTCGATGTCGGGGGGCGCGACCGGCGCAGCCCCGGCCTCCCCGACCGCAAGATCGAAGAGCAGGCAGCCGGTCAGCCCGAGCAGCGGGAGCAGCGGGAGCGCGAGCGGGAGCAGCGGGCGGAGCGGACGCATGGTTGCCTCAGGGGTGCTCCAGCTTAACCTGCCTCCCCCGCCGGTGCTGCCCGCGCAGCAGCCGACGAGCGGCTGTACCGTTGTATAGAATCGGGACAGGATCTGGCCGCCGCCGGTCAGATCCTGTCCGCCCGCCGATGGCAGATCGGCGCGGGGGCGTGCTATACCGGGTGAGCCGATGGGAGAGGGAGATGGATCTTTTTGCAGAGAACACAGGTGAGATGCCGGTTGCGTTGCTGGACGCGGCGCGGGATCGGTACATCCTCTACGCGCTCTCGGTGATCCACGCCCGCGCCCTGCCGGACGTGCGGGACGGGCTGAAGCCGGTGCAGCGACGCATCCTTTATGCGATGTATCACAACCTCGGCCTCCACCCCTCAGCGCGCTACCGGAAGTCGGCGGCGGTGGTCGGCGAGGTGATGGCGAAGTACCACCCGCACGGCGACAGCGCGATCTATGAGGCGATGGTGCGGATGGCGCAGGATTTTTCATTGTTACATCCGCTGGTGGATGGACAAGGGAATTTTGGTAGCGTTGATGGGGATAACGCGGCCGCAATGCGATATACAGAAACAAAGCTTCGTCCCATCGCCGAAGATTTATTGTCAGAGCTTGACGCCAGAACCGTCCACTTCCGCCCCACCTACGACGGGCAGAACTTCGAGCCGGTGGTGCTGCCCGCCCAGCTGCCGCACGTGCTGGTGAACGGCTCGGAGGGCATCGCGGTGGGGATGGCGACGCGCATCCCGCCGCACAACCTGCGGGAGGTGGTGGACGGATGCCTGCTGCTGCTGAAGAACCCGGCGGCGACGATCGAGGAATTGTGCGGGGTGATCCGGGGGCCGGACTTCCCGACCGGCGGCGAGATCACGTCCACGCCCGGCGAATTGCTGGAGGTGTACCGCGAGGGCCACGGCCCCGTCCGGCTGCGCGCGACGTGGACGACGGAGCAGCGGGGGCGCAAGCACTTTTTGATCCTGACCTCGATCCCCTACGGGCTGCTGAAGGCGCCGCTGGTGGAGCAGCTCGGCGGGATCGTCGGCGAGAAGCGGCTGCCGCAGGTAGTGGACGTGCGGGACGAGTCGACGACGGAGACGCGGATCGTGCTGGAATTGCGGGCGGGCGCGGATCCGGCGGCGGACGCGGCGGCGGCGATGGCGTGGCTCTGGCGGCACACGAAGCTCTCCGGCAGCTTCCCGGTGAACATCACCTGCCTGATCCCGACGGACAACCCGGAGGTGGGCTCTCCCCGGCGGCTGAACCTGAAGGAGGTGCTGGAGCACTGGCTGGCGTTCCGGGTGGAGACGGTGCGGCGGCGGCTGCAGCACGAGCTGGCGCAGCTCCAGGGGCGCATCCATGTGCTGGAAGCATACGAAAAGCTGTTCGACGCGCTCGACGAGGCGATCCGGATCATCCGCACCTCAGAGGGCAAGCGGGACGCCTCGCAGAAGCTGCAGGCGCGCTTCGGGCTGGATCACGAGCAGGCGGAGGCGATCCTGGAGCTGAAGCTGTACCGGCTGGCGAAGATGGAATTGCTGGTGATCCAGGAGGAGCTGGCCGAGAAGCGCATGATGGCCGGGAGCATCGAGGCGACGCTGGCCTCGGCGATCCAGCTCACCGCGCTGGTCCGCAACGAATTGAAGTCGCTGCGGCGGCAGCACGGGCGCGACCGGCTGACGCGCATCCAGAACATGGAGCCGACCGCAGGCGCGGGGATCGCGGAGCCGGAGTACAACGAGCAGGACTACATCGTGGCCGAGGACACTTTTGTCATATGCTCGCGTGATGGTTATGTAAAGAGACAGGGATCGGTGACGACCGTGGAGAAGGTGCGCGTGCGCGACGGCGACGCGGTGCAGTGGCTCTACCGCTCCAGCACGGTGGCCCCGGTGATCTTCGTGACCAGCACCGGCGGCGCCTATGTGCTGCGGACGGACGCGATCACCGCCACCGCCGGTCACGGCGAGCCGGTGCAGCGGCACTTCAGCTTCGCCGACCGGGAGGCGGTGGTCGGGGTGATCCCGCTCGACGGGCGGGGGCTGCCCGCGCCTGAGCCGGGGGCGGAGGGCGAGGAGCCGGGGCCGTGGATCGTGGCCGTCAGCCGCCAGGGCCGCGTGATCCGCACCCCCGTCCAGGCGCACCGCGAGGTCTCGACGAAGAACGGGCGGCGGCTGATGCGGCTCGAAGAGGGCGACAGCCTGATCGCGGCGTGGCTCTCGGACGGGACAGAACATTGCTGCGTGGCGACGCGCGAGGGCTGGGCGCTCTGCTTCCCGGTGACGGAGGTGAGCGCGTCGAAGGGCGCGGCGAAGGGCGTCGGGGCGATGGATCTGCGCGAGGGCGACGACGTCCTGGCGTTCGGGCTGTCGCGGGAGCCTGCGGCGGGGCTCACCGTGGTGACCGGCGCCGATCAGCCTGAGACCGTCTGTCCGGCGAAGCACCGGGGCGCCCGGCTCGGCAAGGGGCGGCGCCTGATCAAGAAGGGCGCGCTGACGCGCTGGCAGCGCGCCCCCGACATCCGGCTCTCGTTTGAGGAGGGAGAGGAGCCAGCCTGATCCTGCGCCAGCCTCTGCTTTTTCCGACGCTCTCCCCTCCCCTCCGCTCTCCCGATCTCTCCCGATCTCTCCGCTCTGAGGTTCTGCGCGCATGGCACACGACACCCCGATCCCTGCCTCCGGCGCCCCCGTCTACAACGCCGCCTCGATCCAGATCCTCGAAGGGCTGGACCCGGTGCGGAAGCGCCCCGGCATGTACATCGGCGGCACCGATCTCAACGGCTACCACCACCTGCTGTGGGAGATCGTCGACAACTCGGTGGACGAGGCGATCAACGGGCATGCCACCTCGGTCGAGGTGCGGCTGCTCGACGGGGGGCGCTCGGCGCTGGTGATCGACAACGGGCGCGGGATCCCGGTGGACATCCACCCGGAGAAGAAGCGCCCGGCGCTGGAATTGCTGCTGACGGTGCTGCACTCGGGCGGGAAGTTCGACGACAAGGCCTACAACACCTCCGGCGGCCTCCACGGGGTCGGCTCCTCGGTGGTGAACGCGCTCTCCTCGGAGCTGACGGCGACGGTGCGGCGGGACGGCGGCGAATTCCGCATGGTGTTCCACCGGGGCATCCCGCGCGGGCCGCTGGAGCGGCTGCGGGACTTCCGGGGCAGCGGGACGCGCGTCCAGTTCACGCCGGACGCCGCGATCTTCGGCGACGATCTGCGCTTCGAGACCGACCGGGTGCGCGAGCGGCTGGAGACGATCTCCTTCCTGCACCGGGGCCTCAAGCTGAAGCTGGCCGACGAGGCGGCGGGGACGACCGAAGAATTCCACCACCCCGACGGCATCCGCGAGTACGCCGCCGCCCTCGCGAAGCGCGCCGGACGCAGCCTCATCACCCCCGAGCCCTTCTTCATCGAGCGCAAGGGCGAGGTCCGCATCGAGATCGCCATCCTCTACACTGACGGCGCCCGCGAGCTGTCCGCCTCCTTCGCCAACGGCATCACCAACCAGAACGGCGGCACCCACGAGCAGGGCGCCCGCGATGCGCTCGTCAAGGCCGTGCGCGCCTACATCGACACCCACCAGCTCTCCCCGCGCGGCGTCACCATCACCGCTGAGGACGTCCGCGAGGGTTCGGTGCTGATCACCTCGGTCTTTCTGAAGGACCCGCAGTTCCAGGGCCAGACCAAGGATCGCCTCAACAACCCCGAATTGCGCGCCACCGTCGAGGGCGTGCTGCGCGGCGCCTACGAGCAGTACCTCAACGCCCACCGCACCGTCGCCGACCTCATCGTCCACCGCATCGTCCAGGCCGCCCGCGCCCGCCTCGCCCGCAACACCGCCGAGGAGCAGGTGCGCCGCAAGACCCCGACCTCCGGGCGGCTGAACCTGCCGGGCAAGCTCGCGGACTGCTCCAGCACCGACCCGCGCCGCTCGGAGCTGTTCATCGTCGAGGGCGACTCAGCCGGCGGCTCCGCCAAGCAGGGGCGCGACCGCGAGACGCAGGCCATCCTCCCGCTCCGGGGCAAGGTGCTCAACGCCGAGCAGGCAACGCTGAAGAAGATCCTGGAGAACGAGGAGCTCTCCAACGTCGTCGCCGCCCTCGGCTGCGGCATCGACAAGGACTGCGACCCGGCTCGGCTGCGCTACCACAAGATCGTGCTGCTGATGGACGCCGATCACGACGGCTGCCACATCGCCACGCTGCTGCTGACGTTCTTCTTCCGCTTCATGCCGCGCCTCATCGAAAAAGGCCACCTCTACCTCGCCCAGCCGCCCCTCTACCGCATCGACCTCGGCCAGCAGACCTGGTGGGCCGCCGACGATCAGGACAAGGATCGCATCCTGAAGAAGATCGGCGCGCGCGGCAAGCCGGAGATCACCCGGTTCAAGGGCCTCGGGGAGATGCCGCCGAAGACCCTCTACGACACCACCCTCGACCCGCGCAAGCGCCGCCTGCTCCAGGTCTGCATCGCCGAGGGCCAGCTGCTCCTCACCGACCAGATGATCGCCGACCTGATGGGCAAGGACCCCGCGCCGCGCCTCCGCGAGATCGTGGCGCGGCTGGATCAGGTCGAGGGGCTGGATCTCTGATCCGCCCGGCTCAGCCCTTCTTGTAGGGGACCAGCTTCTCCCTCAGCTTCTCGATATGGCCGGAGAGCAGGCTCACCAGCTTGTCAACGCCCGGATCGCCCTTCTGAACATAGTCGTCGATCTCGATCATCATCGAGGTGGTGGCGAAGACGCTGTTCAGCTCGTGGTTGAGCTTGATCCCGCCCATCACGCCGAGCTTGAAGATGTTGGCGAGATCGGTGCGATACATCTCCAGCAGATCGTCCGGATCAGACAGGTAGTTCTTGATCTCGGCGGTGATGGTGAGGGTCGCCTTGGAGCCCATGAGCATCGCCGAGATCGCGCCAGTCCCCGAGAGCCGGTTGAGCGTGATGTAGACGTTGTGAAGCACCGCGTCCTGGCGCGCGCGGAAGCGGATGCGCTGGAAGTCGTTGTTGGCGAAGAAGTTGGTGGAGACGTAGTTGCGCCGGTACATGGCGCGCACCACCTCGCCCATCAGCATCTCGTCCTTCGACTCGCGGATCTCGGCCTTGTGGGTGAACTGAGACAGGATCGAGATCATGCGCTCCTCCCGGTGCGACCGCGCAGGTATTTTTTCAGGGTGTGCATACAGGCGTCGACGTCCCGATCCAGCCGCTTCGGATCAGTGGAGAAGCCGTCGCCGATGAAGTCCTCCATCTTCCAGAACATGTCGACCTGGACGTAGATGTACCCGGCGGTCATGTCGGCGTCGAAGGTGATGGTGCCGGGCTCAGGGGACTGCAGGTAGCCGCTCTTCAGCTCCTGCTTCAGCGTCGACCACAGCCGCGAGAAGTCCGAGGTGCGCTCGCCGTAGCCGACGATGATCGCCACGCGGTTGCCGAGCGTCTTCTGCTCGGTGAGGGTGCGGGTCAGGTGGCGGACACGGTAGTAGACCCGGCTCTGATCCTTGAAGTTCTCAAAGCGCAGGTAGTGGTTGTCCCCGTCGCTGTTCATGTCGATCAGCGACCAGCCGTTGTCGAGCGTGCAGGCGATCAGCAGGCCGATGAACACATCGTCCATGACCGTCGCGGCGAAGTGCGCGTTGTGGTACTTCCAGCTCTCCTTCAGCATGTCGCCGAAGAGGCGCTCGTGGTCGTCCGCTGTCGGGGCGCGGTCGCTCGCGGCGTGGCTGCTGGCGCTGCTGGCGCTGCTGGCGCTGCTGGCGCTGCTGGCGCTGCTGGCCGGGGCGCTGCTGCCCGCGATCTGCCGCCAGATCGGGTGGTCGGCGATGCGGGTCCACTGGGGGAGCCCCTCAAACCAGAAGAGGGCCTCCGGGTTGATCTTCCCCTCGGCGCGCATCGCGCTGAGCTGCTGTCGGGTGAACGGGCCGGAGGACTTGTCTCCGATGGCCACATAGAGGCCGCTGTCCGGTGCTTCCTGCATTCCTCTCTCTGAGTGGAAGGTTCCGGATTACGGTAGGCACCGATCCGGCGTCGTCAGCCCCGGCAGCACGGAAACATATTGACGAGGCTCGGGAGAGAGGCTCAGGATAGAGGACAGGCTCGCTGGAAGACAGATGCCGGGCGCTCCGATCCAGATCCACGGGAAAACAGTTGTGCTGACCGGAACCTTCACCCGCCCCCGGAAGGATCTGGAGCAGCGGCTCACCGCGCTCGGGGCGGGCGTCAAGAGCAGCGTCAGCGCGAAGACCGATCTGGTGTTCGCCGGGGCCGGGGCCGGTTCAAAGCTGGAGATGGCGCAGGCGTACCGGGTGCGCATCTGCTCTGAGCAGGAGCTTATGGAGGCGCTCAGCCTCGTGAAGGGGCCGCCGCTCGCGCTGCCGGACGCAGGCGCCTCCCCGGCGGCGTTCCTGGCGACGCTCCAGGCGATCCCGTGGGGAGAATTCGACGCAGAGCGGGACGGGGCGGGCCTGCGGGATCGGCTGCTGGAGCAGGAGCGGCAGCACGGCGTCCATGAGGCCCACCGCTACGCCACCGCGCAGATCCGCGCGAAGCCCGACGCCCCGATGCCCCTCCAGCATGCCGCCCACCACGATGTCGACATCGGCTCTGTCGGGATGTCGCCGGACGGGCGCTGGCTGGCGACCGGCTCCTGGGTCGGGGATGACTACGACCGGGGCGGCGATCTCATGGTGTGGGACATGGCAGCGGGGCGTCCGGTGGGGTCGCGCCGGATCGCGGGCGGGGTGGGCTGGCCGGACTACCCGGCCCAGATCCAGTGGCGCCCTGCTGAGAGCGCGCCGGATCAGCGGATCGGGCTGGGGCATGACACCAACGGGGTCGGGGTGGTGTCCCCGTTCCGGCTGACGGCCGGGTTCGACATGCTGAGCTACATCACCGACGGCTGGAGCCGCCCGCCGGCGTGGACGTGGTCGCCGGACGGGAAGCAGATCTATGTGGCCTGCTGGGGGCCGTCGCTGAGCTACGGCGCCTTTGTCGACGCCACCATCGAGCGCCCGAAGCCGCGCTGGGCCGCCCCGGCGTCCGATGCCAGCGGGGAGCCCACGCTGGAGCCGTTCGCAGAGGCGTGGTGGCCGCGCATGGATCTGCTGCTCGGCTGGAGCAATCACCGGCAGCTCGTCCGCATCGATCCGCCGACCGGCGCGATCCGCTGGTCGGTGCCTGCGAGCCAGCCCTGCGCGATGAGCCCGGACGGGACACAATTGGTGATGTCGCCCGGCGGGCTGGTCTGGTACGATCCGGAGACCGGCCTGCCGCTGCCCGATCAGGCGATCAGGCACACCGGCGCAGAGGCGCTGATCTTCAGCCCGGACAGCCGGTGGCTGGCTGCGCTGGTGACCAAGAACGAGGCGGACGAAGGCGACGGGGACGCTGTAACAGGCGTCGCCGCACCCGGCGTCCTCCTCTACGAGCAGGGCACCTTCCGCTCCGCTGTCTCCCTCCCCCCCGCCCACGCCGACCGCGAGCAGCTTGGCCCTGCCTTCGCGTGGTCGCCCGACAGCCGCTGCTTCGCCGTCCTCAGCGGCGCGGCCCCTGAGCGGGCGATCCATGTCTGGCGGCTGTGCGAGGGCGGCCCGCCGGAAGAATTCTGCGTCCTCGCCGCGCCGGGCGCGATCGGGCTGTTCTGGGGCGCGACGCTCGCCGCCTGCGGGCCTGAGACGGTCCAGTTCTTCAGCCCCCGCCGCCTCCAGGCTGTCATAGCGCGGCGGCAGCTCCCAGCGGAGCGGCCACGCGATCTGTCCGGCGAGGACGCGGGTCAGGTACCGGTCGTAGTCGACAGGTGCGGCGCCCGGCGCGTCCGTCAGGGTCGCAGGGCCGT
>JBEIQZ010000239.1:0-8661 GCA_040376255.1 Alphaproteobacteria bacterium | reverse complement strand
GCCCCGCGCGACCCCAACCTCAACCTGAAGTACCTCGCCGATCAGTTCACCATCGCGGGCGGCTCGATCATCAACGCCTCCATCAACGCCTGCATCCTCGCCTCCTCGCGCCGCCAGGACGTCGGGATGGCCCACGCCATCGAGGCCATCGCGCGGGAGCTGATCAAGCAGGGCAAGCAGGTCAACCGCGTCCACTTCGGGGACTACTACGAGGTCGTCCGGGATCTGCAGTAGGCCGCTGGAGGGGCCCGCCTGCGCCGCGCCGCGAGCGCCCCGATGAGCGGCAGCAGCGCGAGCCCGGAAGGATCGGCGGCGCAGCCGCAGGTATCCCCGCCCCGCTTCGGCTCCCGGCAGGCAGCGTCCCCGCCCGCGCAGTCGTTGTCCAGCCCGTCCCCGCAGACCTCCGCCTCCGTCGGGCCGACCGCCGCGTCGGCGTCGTCGCAGTCGGCGCAGCCCAGCGCGCCGTCCCCGTCCGCGTCCAGCTCTCCGGCGGGGTCGCAGTCGGCGTCGATGCTGTCGCAATTGTCGGGCAGGCCGGGGGCGCGGGCGGGGTCGAGGTCGTCGCAGTCGGCGGCGCAGTCAGCACCGTCCAGATCCACGTCGGCGCCGGGGGCGCAGGCGGGCGGCTCGAACCGGTAGTCCCATGCGCCGCGCCCGTAGCTGGCGAAGCGGAAGGTGGAGGGCGCAGCGGAGGGGGCGAGCGCCTCGACGGCCCACCAGGTGAGGATCGGGGCGGCGGTGCCGGTGATGTCGCGCCAGGCGGCGTCGGCGGGATCGCGGCGGAAGGCGAGGGTCTCGGTGGCGGCGACGAGGACGCCGCTCCCGTCAGTGGCCTCCGCGAGCCCGTAGACCAGGGTGTCGGGCAGGCCGTCGCTGAACGGCGCCCAGGTCTGCCCGCCGTCGGCGCTGCGGTAGACGGCGGGGGAGCCGTAGCCGCTGCCCCCGGCGTAGACGACGTCCCGGTTGTAGCGGGAGGCGAGCAGGGCGGTGCCGTAGAAGTACTGCGAGGACGGCCCCTGATCGGCGGAGGGCGCCCAGGTGACGCCGTGATCGTCAGAGACGAACATGCGGCCGGTGCTGGTGGTGGCCCAGGCGCGATCCGGGTCGACGGGCGAGAAGGCGAGGGCGCTCAGGTACTCGCCGTTCTGGGACTGGAAATTCTCCTCCGACCACAGGGCGGGCGTCCAGCGGCGGTTCGCGAGGGAGTAGCGCCAGAGCCGGTCGCCGAGGAAGAAGAAGGCGCTGGGGTCGGCGGGATCGGCGACGACCGGGGGCAGCCAGAGGGCGTCGGCGTTGTCGGGGTAGTCGATGTAGTCGAGCCGGGGCGAGGTCTCCCCGATCTGGACGAGGATGAAGCCCGGATAGGTCGAGAACACGTAGCCGTGCGTGCCGTCCCCGGAGGTGAGGTGGCCGTAGTCGCCGGAGATGAGCTGCTCCAGGTGGAGGATGTCGCCGTCCTGGGCCATCGTGGCGCTCGCCTGGTAGCCCTGATCCTGCGCCCCGGCGGCGAGGTTGCCGTCGAGGGAGGTGTGGGTGCTGTAGTACTGGCTGACGCGCAGCCCGTAGAGCGAGAGGTTCTCCACCGTCTCCAGCGCGTCGGTCGAGCGGTAGAGGCCGCCGTCGGTGGCGACGAACCAGACCTCCTGCCCGCTGCCGTCCTGCTCGGCGTCGAAGCCCATCATATCGGCATGCAGCTTCGTGGCCGGGTCGCCGTAGTAGTCCGACCAGACGTTGACGCGCTCGAACCGTTGCGCCCCGTCGCGGCTGCGGAACATCTCGACCCCGCCGACCGCGAACAGCTCCCGGTCGCGGCGCGAGCACTCCAGCACCGACCAGAATTCGGGCGGGTCGGCGCGGCGCTCCCAGGTCTGCCCGCTGTCGTCGCTTACGAAGACGCCCCGCCCGCCCCCGACCGCCCCGACGAGGTAGAGGCGCGGGTGGCCGGTGGCCTGCGGATCGGCCTCGCTGCCGCACATCCAGGCGTCGCCGACAGCGCCGTCATCGACCGGGCCGGAGGCGGGCGCCCAGCTCTGCCCGTCGTCGGTGCTGACGGAGAGGGCGCCGGAGGCGAACAGGTAGATCGGCCCGTCCGCGTCGCGCGGCGTCCAGATATCCCCGGCAGACTGCCCCAGATCGACCATCCGGCTGAAAGACCGCCCCTGATCCGCCGAGCGCCACACGGTGTAGCTCCCCCACTCCCCGATCACCAGCCACACCGACCCGTCCGGCGCGTGGAGCATCCGGCGCAGCTCGTTGAACGCCGGGAGCCCCTGCGGCGCCTCCCAGGTCTGCCCGTCGTCGGCGGATCGGTGCAGGTAGCCCCAGTCCGTCGCGGCGAGCATCACCGCCGGGCCGCCCTCCTGATCGGGCGGCAGGATCTCCAGCCAGGCCGCGCCCCCGTAGAGGTTGTCGCCCAGCGGCTCCCACTCCGCCCCCGGCCGCTGGCGCCAGACGCCGCCGCTGGCCGCGCCCGCGTAGATCGTGCCGTCCGCGAGCAATTCGCCGGTCATCATGCGCCCGGCGAGGTTCATGCTGCCGCGCTCCGTCCATACGCTGCCGTCGTCCACCGGCGGCTGCCGGTGAAGATCGCGGCGGCGCTCGATGACCCGCCGCCCGTTCGCCCGCTCGATCTGCTGCCAGTCGGTGTCCGGCGGGGCGCGGTGGCGGGCGCGCACCCACTCCTTGCGCCGCTTGACGTTGGCCTTCTCCTCGGTGAGCGTCTGGGCGACCTCGGTGGGGATGGGCCGCACCTGCCGCGACACCGGCAGGGCCCCCGCGCTGTCCAGCCCGGGCAGCCACAGGAGCATCGCGCCGAGGTGGACGGCGAGGAAGGCGGGGAGGGCGATGCCGGAAAACGGGCGGAGGGCGCGCATGGCGGGATCATACCCCCTGCGCGCCCTCCCCTGCTTGTCCAGCCTTTACAAATCTCAGCCGAGCAGCTTGGCCAGGAACTCGTCGGTCAGCTTGTTGGGGTGGCCGCGCCAGATGATCTTGCCGTCCTTGACGATGGCGGCGGCGGGGATGCCGGTGACCGCGAACGCCTGGGAGAGCGAGCCGCCCTTCTCCTTGCCGATGGGGAAGGTGAGCTTGTTCTCAGAGATGAACTGCATGACCAGCTCGTCGGTGGACTTCTTGGTGACCTTGGTCATCCCGACGATGCTCAGCTTGCCCTTCATCTTCGCTGAGAGCGCCTCCATCTGCGGCATCTCCTCGCGGCAGTGCGGGCACCACTGCTCCCAGAACACCAGCAGGGTGGGCTGGCTGCCGTAGGCCGCCTTGCCCTGGAACCACTTCTCGGTGTCGAGCGCGGGCGCGTCGGTGCCGATGATCGCCAGCTCAGTCATGACGCGGCTGGCGGCCTTGGCGGCGCGGGTCTCGGGGTACTTCTGCTGCAGCTCCTGCAGCTTCGCCTTGGCGGTCATGAAGTCAGCGGCGTTCATCGCCTGCTGGGACTCCTTCATCAGATCCCCGGCGGCCTTCTCGTTGGGGTCGTCGGCGGCGGGGGCCGGGCGATCCTTGAGCCCCTGCGCCTTGGCCGGGCCCTTCGCGTCCTGGGCGGCGATCTTCTCTTCCAGGGACTTGATCCGGGCTTCCAGATCGGCGGTCTCCTGCTTGGAGGCGCAGCCGAGACCGAGAAGGAGGGTGGAAACGAGCATCAGAGACATCCGGAACTCCAGAGAGACAGGGGGGCTAACCGGATGGGGACGCTCAGGCGAGGTTCCAGCGCGTCTCTGTGATCGCCCGTTGCATTCAGAGACAGGCCAGGATCACAGGCACCCCTGCTTCTTCTCCACCATCGTCTTCAGCAGCGCGATGTTCCGGTTCGCCTGCGCCGACATGCGGGCGGCGTCGAAGGCGGGGTCGGCGCTGTACCAGGGCTGCGTGGTGAAGTAGTCCTTCCACTCAGCCTTCTGGAAGTTGTAGCCGTAGTAGGCGTAGATGCCGTTGCGGAGCTGATCGAAGTAGCTGCAGCTCGGCACGTCAGAGCTGGGCCAGTCGAGGACGCAGGCCTGATCGTCGACGTCCTTGCACAGCTCGCAGTAGTGCTGCTGGATGTAGGCGTAGTCGTACTTCACCAGCAGGGACAGCTCGTGGCAGGCTGGCAGCTCGGTGGGCTTCCACGCGGAGGCCGGGGCGGCGGGCGCGGCGGGCGCGGGCGCGGCGGTTGCGGTGGAGGCGGGGACAGCGGCGGTGACCACCGGGGCCGGGATGTCGCTTGAGCAGGCGAGGGCGAACAATATGGAAAGCATGGGGTTCTCCTGGCACCGGAATAGCCGGAACCGGACGCCGGTAACACCCTTCATGCATCTTACAGGCGGTCTTTCCTGCGGCGCCTCCAGCCGAGCAACCCGACGCCGAGCAGCGCCGCGTGTCCGCCCCCGCAGCCCCAGGAGATCCGGCTGCTCACAGGCCGCGACGCGCCCCCGCAGCCCTGGCCGCCCTCCGCCGGCTCCGCGTCGCAGCCCTGGCCGCCCTCCGCCGACTCCGCGTCGCAGCCCTGACCGCCCGCTCCGCCCGCTCCGCCCGCTCCGCTGTCCCCGCTGTCCCGCTGCTCAGGGCAGGTGCCGGGCTCTTCGGGGATGATCCCGCCGCAGATCGGGAGGGTGGACTCCAGCTCCTGGTCGTAGGTGACGTACTTTACCTGCCAATACATCAGATCTCTGTTGGGGTAGAGCATCAGATCCTGGGTGGCCTCCTCAGGGGTATACCGCAGGTGCAGGCGTGTGAAGTGGGCGCCATAGGCGTCGCCCTTGTATCCGGTGGCCAGGATGTCCGCCTCGGTGGGCGGCTCGCTGGCGCAGGGATCGCAGTTCATGGGCCACCACATGTACTCCTTGAGCCACACACCGCGCGAGAAGCTCTCATCAAGCGCCTGCGCGTAATAATCGTCGGGCTCCTGGCCCGGCGGCACCATGCAGTCGCTCTCCAGCTCGGCCTCGTCGTAATTGGCGACGCCGACGGTCGTGTTCTCCGCGAGGACGTAGATCAGCAGATCCTGCTCTCCGGTGCTGACGGTGGTGCCGAGCCGGATGGGGACGCTGAAGGCCGGGTCGTCATAGCCGAACTGGAGCGGCGGGAGGTAGCCGCCGTCGGGCAGCGCCTGGAGATCGACCTGGGCGGCGAGGAAGTACTGGCCTGCGTCGATGTAGCCCTGCAGGATGGGCGCTGCGCTGTCCGGCACGACGAAGCCGCGATCCTGGAGCCAGGGGGTCAGCCCGTCGGCGCCGGTGGCGGAGAGGACGGACAGGTCGTAGGCGCCGACCGAGAAGGTCGACTCCACCGTCACCCCGTCCGATGTCGCGTCGGCGTCTGCGTCTGTGTCGGCGTCTGTATCCGAATCGCCCTCCTGATAGAAGTCGCCGCAGTCGTAGGACACCAGCCTCGGCACCGACCAGTCCCCGAACACCCCGAACAGCGCCGCGCTCGCCAGCGTCACATCCTCCGGCAGCAGCACCTCCGGCACCGGCAGCAGCATCCCGAACCGGGTCGTGGAGCCCTGGACGTCCGGCGAGAGCGTCAGCGTCGTGCGCTGGCCTTCGCGGGCGATGATGATCTGGCTCCGGGTGTTCGCCAGATCCTCGCCGAGATCGCCGATGTAGGTCCCGCAGAAGGCAGCAGCAGGAGAGAGGAGCGCGAGCAGGAGTCTCATACTGTATGATGTGCAGGAACCCGGCTCAGTGTCAACGCGCGACCGGTGTTGCCCTCAACAAAGTATCAAACAGCTCCAACACCTTCTTCGCCTCGCGGTGGAACGCCCAGTTGAAGATGAGCAGCATCACCAGCGGCAGGAGCGGGATGAACACCCCGATCAGCGGCTCCACCCGCTGCTCCGAGATCGCTGCGATGACTGCAGCGAACGGCACCATGAACCACGGGGGTGTCCAGAGCAGGAGAAAGCCGATCACAAAGAGGTGCAGCCGGAGGGTGAGGTGGATGGTGCTGCCGCCGGTGGCGGGCTCGACGGTGCCGATGATTGTGGGGTTGAACGAGTTGCGGTACCGGATGACCTTGCTGATGTTGAACCCGCCGGGCTTCACTTCTCCGTGGAAGGGGAGGCTGCTCATGAACGGGATGCTGCGGGCGTCCACCTGCTGCCTGAGGATCTCCTCGATCCGGTCGGGGGGCATCGGGCTGTAGAGGGTGATGGTCTGAGGGAGGAGGAAGAAGGATGGGTAGTCGGCCATGACATCGGGAGTGTACAGCGGCGGCTTCCGGTGTAGAATGACCCATGCACGCTTTTCTGCTGCTCCTGCTGATCGGCTGCCCGCCCGCGAAGGAGAGCGCGGCCCCGGAGCCGGAGGAGACCGGGCAGCCGGACGGGGACGGGGACGGCTACCGCGCGGACGCCGACTGCGACGACGGCGCGGCTGGCGTCCACCCGGGCGCGGCGGAGGGGTGCGACGGGATCGACAACGACTGCGACGGCGCGGTGGACGGCGCGGACGGGGACGCGGCGGCGGAGGTCTGCGACGGGATCGACAACGACTGCGACGGGCTGACGGACGACGCGGACAGCGGGGTGGGCGGGCAGGGCGTCTGGTACCTCGACGGCGACGGCGACGGGTACGGGGCGGAGGAGATCGCGGCCTGCGCCCTGCCTGCGGGCGCGGTCGCGGTCGCCGGGGACTGCGACGACGGGGACGCAGGCGTGAACCCCGCGGCGGCGGAGGTCTGCGGGGCGGACGGACAGGCCACCGACGAGGACTGCGACGGGCTGACCGACGACGCAGACGACAGTGTGAGCGGCCAGACCGCGTGGTACGGCGACGGCGACGGCGACGGCTACCCCGGCGGCGACGGGCTCCCTGCCTGCGTCGCGCCGCCCGGCACCGCCGACGACGCCCCCGACTGCGACGACACGGACGCGGCCACCCGCCCCGGCGCGGCGCCGCTCGACTCTGCCGCCGCCTGCATGACCGACGCCGACGGCGACGGGCGCGGCGCCGTCTCGCCCGCCGCAGGGGTCAGCGCCGGGAGCGACTGCGACGACGGCGATCCGGCAGACTGGCAGTGTACGCGCTTCGGCTACGACGCCGACCTCGGCGGCGACTCCGGCCACGCCCCCGGCTTCCTGCTCGGCGCGCCGCTCAGCCTGCCCGTACCGCTCACCGTCACCGCCTTCGGCCTGATCAGCCGGAGCGCCGGGCCGTCGGTGCAGCTCGCGCTGTACACCGACGCCGGGGGGGCGCCCGATCTGCTGGTGCTGGAGAGCGCCCCGGCGCCGCTCCCCGTCGGGGTGCTGGAGGTGCCTTCATTGGATGCTCCGCTGCTGCCTGCCGGGGACTACTGGATCGTGGCGGTCTACGACCAGTACGCCAGCGTCGGCATCTCCTACAGTTACCCCGACACCGTCGCCTACCGCGCCCACAATTTCAGCGACCCCCTCCCCGACAGCTTCGGCCCCGCCACCACCTACACCGGCCAGCGGTTCAACTACTACGTCACCGGGTACTGATCCCGGCGCGCAGCCTCATCGCAGCACCAGATCGGTGATCACCGCCCGGTGATCCGATCCGAACGCCGGAGATACCGCTCGCGCGCGGACGCCGATGTCCCCCGACACGAGAACATGATCGATGGGGATGCGGAACCCGTCCGGCAGCTTCGCAGGCCATGTGCCTCCCAGCCCGAACCCTTCCCGCGCGTCCTGCAGCCCGCTCAGCCGCAGCAGCCGCCCGAACCCCGCGCACCACGGGGTCGCGTTCAGATCCCCGGCCAGGATCGCATGCGGCCCCGCCTCTCTCATCCTCCCGGCCAGCACCCGGAATTGTTCCGCCTGCCGCGCCGCGATCCCTCCGTCTGCCTGCCGGTAGGTGTGGACGGCGGTGAGATCCGCCTCCGGCGACTCCAGGCGCACGCGGATCGCCGGGACGCGATCCAGCACAAAGACCTCCGACCCTGCGACCGCCTGCCGCGTGAACACCGCGATCCCGAAGTGCAGCGGTCCCGGCCCCTCGACCGTCTGCGCCCAGCCCTCCCCCCGGATCGCCTCCACCCACGCGCTGTCCACCTCCACCGCCACCAGCACATCCGGCCTGTGCGCCGCGACGAGCGAATGGAACTGCGCATAGTCCCGGTTCTCCGTCCGCACGTTCGCCAGCATCAGCCGCAGCGCCGCGCCCTCCCCCGCCTCCGGCGCCTCCCCCAGCAGATCGGGCAGCGCGGGCCACACATGGAGCGCCGCCGCCCCGACCAGCATCCCGGCGAAGCGCCGCCGCCCCAGCAGCAGCGACGGGATCACCGTCAGGAGCGCCACAAGCGCGAGCTGCACCGGGAAGTGCCGCGCCATGTCCAGCGGCCACCACAGATCCCCCAGCAGCGTTGCGAGCCAGGCGAGCAGCAGCAGGATCAGGATCAGCGGCATGCCCGGCACTCCACACAGAGATCTATCCTGCGGGCTGCACCGGCATGTCTGCCGTCGGCTGAGGCACCGGTGCAACGTTGCACCGGCATGTCTGCCGTCGGCTGAGACACCGGTGCAACGCTGCATGGGGGTGTCTGCCGTTGGCTGAGGCACTGATGCAACGCTGCATGGGGGTGTCTGCCGTTGGCTGAGGCACTGATGCAACGCTGCACCGGCCTGTCTGCCGTTGGCTGAGGCACTGATGCAACGCTGCACCGGCCTGTCTGCCGTTGGCTGAGGCACCGATGCAACGCTGC
>JBEIQZ010000746.1:0-2222 GCA_040376255.1 Alphaproteobacteria bacterium | reverse complement strand
GAGATGCGCCCGCGATCCGGGCCGATCGGCGGCGCGTCATCCCGGGGCGGGCCGACCGGCAGGCCGACCGGCGGGCCGCAGTCGAGGGTGATCGCGGGGCCGGAGGTGCCGCCGAGCCGGAAGCTGTCGCCGGAGCGCAGCGGCGCCTCGGTGTTGATGCGGCGGACGCGGTTCGGGCCCTCCACGAGGAAGATCGCCGCCCCCGGCTCGCCCGGCGCGACGCTCCAGCCGCCCGGGCTCCCCGCCGTCGCGCTCAGGCGGGCATGGACCGGCCGGAGTCCGTCGAGGCGCACGGCGCACCGCGCGTCGCTGCCGATGTAGACGGGGGAGCCGGTGATCGGGCCGGCGCGGGAGCCGTCCGGCAGGATCAGAAATGTCGCGGACTGAGCCATGGACGGCAGGTTAACCGCTTGCAGGGGGCTGTGCAGGCGGATACTTCTGCCTGCCATTTCACAAACGGCCCGGATGGGCAGGGAGCATTTCTATGAGCATCAATCTCTCCAAGGGTGCGAACATCAGCCTCTCCAAGAGCGCACCGGGCCTCAGCAGCGTCCTGATCGGGCTCGGCTGGGATCCCCGCTCCACGGACGGCGCTGAGTTCGACCTGGACGCCTCGGCCTTCATGCTCTCTGCATTTGGCAAAGTCCGCTCCACTGCCGACTTCATCTTCTACAACCAGCCTGTGTCTGTCTGCGGCTCGGTCAAGCACGCCGGTGACAACCGCAGCGGCCAGGGCGACGGCGACGACGAGGCGATCATCGTCGAACTCGCCAATATCCCGGCGGACGTTGCGAAGATCGTCTTCACCGTCACCATCAATGAGGCGGATGTTCGTCGCCAGAACTTCGGTCAGGTCGGCGGCGCCTCGATCCGGGTCGTGAATAACGCTGACGGCAAGGAGATCACCCGCTACGATCTCTCTGAGGACTACTCCACCGAGACGGCGATGATCTTCGGGGAGTTGTACCGCAACGGCGTCGAGTGGAAGTTCCGCGCCGTCGGGCAGGGCTACGCGGGCGGGCTGATGGCGATGTGCAACCACTTCGGCGTGCAGGTCGGCTGATCGGTCGCGAATTCTGCTCGCGCTGAGCAGTTGACGCAGGCGGAGCCGGGACTATCCGTAGACTTCCCGATGCTGGTGTCGGGTTCATGCCAACAGGGGTTTTACATGCCGGTCTCGCTCTCCAAGGGTCAGAACATCTCGCTCTCCAAGGAGGCCCCCGGCCTCCGCAACATCCTTGTCGGGCTGGGCTGGCAGGTCCGCAAGACGGACGGGGCCGGGTTTGACCTGGATGTGTCGGCGTTCATGCTCAACGCCTCCGGCAAGGTGCGCTCGGACGCGGACTTCATCTTCTACAACCAGAAGGTGTCCGCCTGCGGCTCGGTGCAGAGCACGGGCGACAACAAGAGCGGCGAGGGCGAGGGCGACGACGAGTCGGTGAAGATCGACCTGGCGCGCGTCCCGGCCGACGTGTCAAGGATCGCGTTCATCGTCACGATCAACGAGGCCGACACCCGCCGCCAGAACTTCGGCCAGGTGTCCGACTCCTACATCCGGGTGGTGGACTCGGCCACCGGCAACGTCGTCGTGCGCTACGATCTCTCCGAGGACTACTCGGTGGAGACGGCGCTGATCGTCGGCGAGATCTACCGGAACGGCGCCGAGTGGAAGTTCCGCGCGGTCGGCCAGGGCTCGCGCGAGGGGCTGGGCTTCCTCGCGGCGCAGTACGGCGTCAACCTCGGCTGATCCCCGGCTGAGCGGGATCATCAGTTCATACAGAGAGCACAGGGAGAGGGCATGGATCTGCAGCGTGGCCAGAAGATGAAGCTCTCCGATCTCACGCCCGGCCTCGAATTGGAGGTCGGGGTGGGGATCGGAGCCGCCGCCGGGATGACGATCGACGTGAGCTGCTTCGGGCTGGACGCCAGCGGGCGGCTCTCGGACGATCGGTACTTCATCTTCTACAACCAGACCGTGTCTCCCTGCCGCTCCATGCAGATCAAGGGCGCGGCCGGGGCGGAGCAGCAGGTGTTCGCGCTGAACCTCGGCGGCCTCCCGGCGACGGTGCGGCGGCTGGTGTTCACCGCCACCATCGACGGCGCGCCGACCTTCAGCGCGGCGGGGGCCAGCCACCTGCGGATCTCGGCGGGCGGCGCGGAGGTGGCGCGCTTCCGCTTCAGCGGCGCGGACTTCCGCGACGAGCGGGCGGTGATGATCGCGG
>JBEIQZ010000962.1:0-1060 GCA_040376255.1 Alphaproteobacteria bacterium | reverse complement strand
GGCGGGAACGGCTGCTATGACGGCACGACCGACGAGGCGCAGCTCCGCGCCTGGTGGGCCGCCACCCCTGCCGCCAACATCGGCGCGCACACGAAGGGGCTGCTCGTCCTCGATGTCGATGTGAAGGCGCCGGAGGGCGGCATCACCGGGCCGGAGGGACTCGCGGCGCTGGAGCGGCTGCACAGCCCCCTCCCGCCGACGCTCACCCATCGCACCGGGGGCGGCGGGCTGCAATTCATCTTCGCCCTCCCCGACGGCGCCAGCGTCACGAACCGGATCAAGATGCGTGTCGGGGGGCAGAAGGCGGGCCTCGATGTCCGCACCAACGGCGGCTACATCGTCCTGCCGCCCTCCGTCCATCCTGACGGGCCGCTCTACCGGGTGGAGCTGGACGCGCCCATCGGGGAGGCGCCCGCCTGGCTCGTCCGCTTCGTCCAGCAGGTGCCGGAGGCTCCCGCCCCCGCCCGCGACCGTCCGCACCCGTCCATCGCAGAGGCGGAGCAGGATCGGGCCTGGGCGCTGAAGATGCTCGCCCGCGCCTGCGAGCGCATCCGGCAGGCGGGGAAGGGCGGGAGGCACGAGACGATCCGGGCGCAGAGCTGGTGGATCGGCGGGCTGCTGCACCTGCTCGACCGGCAGACCGCAGAGGAGGAGCTGATCGAGGCCGGTGTCTCTGTCAAGCCTGCGTACCGGGAGATCCGGGAGACGGTGCGGAGCGGGCTGCAGAAGGGCAGCGCCCGCCCGCTCGAAGCGCCCCGCTGGATCGCCGGTGGACGGCGTCCCCCGGTGGACGGCGCCCAGGGCAGCGGCAAGAGTCCGGTTCCTGAGCGCGCCCCGGTTCCGCCTGAGGTCGAGCCGGTCGACGCGCAGGGCGAGCCGGAGACAGCGGGGGAGGCAGCGGCGCTGATCGACCTCTCCGCCGAACGGGAACGCCGGGCGCAGGAGGCGCCTGCAGGTGTCGTCGCGGACCTGCGCGCCATCGTGGCGGCGGTGCAGGCGGCGGGCGACCGGGAGGCGCGGGGGCTGGCGCTCGCGGGGCTGTTCGCGGACGGCTTCGTGG
>JBEIQZ010000730.1:0-2357 GCA_040376255.1 Alphaproteobacteria bacterium | reverse complement strand
GGCCGATCTGCAGGATCTCGGCGTCGCCGCAATGTTCCACGACGTCGGCTACGCCGCCCGCGAGGGCGCCACCCCCGATCACCCCGGCTACGCCCCGCCCTTCGAGCGCCACGGCAGCGCGGGCGCCCGCCTGCTGCTGAAGCAGCGCGGCTTCCACGAGGCGAAGATCCGCCGCGCCCTCTGCTGCCTCGATCACCACCTCGACCACAACGACCCCGACGGCCGCCCCTCCCTGTTCGGTCGCATCGTCCGCATCGCCGAAGACTTCGACAACCTCGTCCGCCCCGGCGGCGCCGCCATCGCCCCCGCCCTCGCCATCCGGCACCTCCAGGCCGGGAGCGGCACCCGCTACGATCCCGTCCTGCTCCAGATCTTTGTGAACGCCCTCGGCTCCTTCCCGCCAGGGACACGGCTGGAATTGGCCGACGGGCAGTGGGTCGTCACCGCCGGGGTCGTCCGCACCGCCGAGCAGTTCGCGCGGCCGGGGGCGATCCGGATCAGGAACGCGGACGGGACGGCGGGGGATCAGACGTGGATCGATCTGAGCGAGGCGCCGGCGATCCGGAAGGTGCTGATGGGGAAGGAGGCGGTGATGGGGAAGGAGGGGTGAGGGGGACTGTGCTTGCCTGCCCGCCGCTCCCCCGGCTATCTTGTCGCCAGAGGTGCCATGTCCCCAGCCCTGCTCTCCCCGATCTCCTGGTTGACGCTCTCCCTGATCGCCTGCGGCAAGGTCGAGCCGCTCCCGGAAGATCTCGACGGGCTGTTCCATTTCCTGTGGCTGCACGCCGAGGACGGCGAGGCGGCGGAGCTTGGGGCGGCGGTGGCACGGGTGGAGGAGCTGGTCGGCGGGGCCGCGATGGAGGAGGCGCTGCACGGGACGGTCACCGACCTGAGCCGGGAGGAGGCGCTGGTGGTGGAGCAGGACGTGGATCCGTCGATCTCCGCCGGGCTGTCGCTGGTCAACCCGCTGGTCTGCGACCTGGATCTGATGGAGCGGAACCTGTATTTTCTGAAGCAGGAGGAGCTGTACCCGGACTACGAGGTGTATGAGCGCGTCTACACCTCCGACATCGACGCCTACAAGGCCCGCACCGCCGACACGATCACCTGGACGACCACCTACACCGCCCAGAACGTCCTCTCCGGGCGCTATGACAGCGTCCTCAACGGCAGCATGCGCCGCATCGACGCGCCGGAGGAGGAGGTCGTGGCGGTGCTGGAGGCGGGCGAGGACAGCGGGAGCCCGGTCGGCCCGATCCTGCTGGCCCGCGCCTGGATCACCGAGCCGGCGGTCTTTGAGCAGGACGGCCCGGTGTTCGATCAGGACTTCCAGATGGAGATCTTCTATGAGAGCGGCGACCGGCTGATGCACGTCTACCCGCTCTGGCGCCACCTCGACATCGGGAGCGGGCTGAACACCGACGGCGAGGGCTTCCAGGCGACGCTGCTCAACGAGCTGGAGAAGTACGACAAGGACACCGAGAAGCTCTGCGAAGACGGGCTGCCGGAAGAATAGTGCCTGCCCACCGGCTGCAACGGAGATGACGGCATGAGATCCTTTGAGGCGGCGGCGCGGATCAATCAGCTCGCCGGGATGGTGCGGAGCGAGCGCGAGGCGCTGGAGGCGCTGCGCGCGCAGACCGATCAGCAGCTCGGGGCGCTTCAGGAGCAGATCGGGGCGGTGGCGCTGGAATTGGCGCGCATCTGGCTGCCGGTGCTGGACGAGGAGCGGGTGAAGGACGCGCAGCGGCGCACGGGCTACCGGGGCTTCTCCCGGCGCGATCCGTTCAAGGCGATGGAGAAGGAGCGCGTCCACCTGCAGCACACGGTCGCCCGCATCGAGGCCGACCCGCGCTACGTCGAGCGGGAGCGGCTGGCCGGGCCGATGGGGCGGCTGGTGCGGCGGGTAGCGGAGTGCCGGGAGATGCTGGAGCCGTGGGAGCAGGAGTGCCGCCGGTTCGAGGCGCTGGAGGGTTTCGCGGAGCTGGTGGAGATCGGGTACGACACCCCGGAGTTCACCGGTCGGTGGTGGCAGCCCGCCTACTGGCGCCAGTGGGCGGCGGGCGACCGGATCTGCCGGGAGCTGGGCCTCGACGACTTCGGGGACGACGTGCTGCCCGCGTGGCAGAAGGTGGAGGAGCCGCGCGGCCAGTGGCGGGGCGAATTGGCGCGGGCCGAGAAAGAATTGGAGACGGTGCGGAGCCTCGTCCAGAGCCGGGATCAGGGCGTGCAGCGGCTGATGGATCTGCCGGAGATCTATTATGAGGAGTCCTGCCAGCAATTGGCGAACCACGTCCAGACCGCCGATGTGGGGCTGCTGAGCCAGTGGAACGGCGTGGGCGCCGGGGCGGGCGGGG
>JBEIQZ010000737.1:0-2327 GCA_040376255.1 Alphaproteobacteria bacterium | reverse complement strand
GCATTGAACTCGCAGGTGATCCGCGATCTGAACGCGGCGCTCGACCGGCTCGCATCGATGAACGATGCGCCTGATCGCGCCGGGGTGCGGGCCGTGGTGGTGCGGGGCGGCGGGGAGAAGGCGTTTGTGGCGGGGGCGGACATCGCGGAGATGCGGGTGTTCTCGGCGCAGGAGGCGCTGGACTTCGCGGCGCGCGGGCAGGCGGCGCTGGATCGGCTGGAGGCGCTGCCGATCCCGGTGATCGCGGCGGTCAACGGGTTCGCGCTCGGCGGCGGCTGCGAATTGGCGATGAGCTGCGATCTGGTGCTGGCGTCGACGACGGCGGTGTTCGGGCAGCCCGAGGTGAAGCTGGGGGTGATCCCGGGCTTCGGCGGCACGCAGCGGCTGGTGCGGCGCGTCGGATCGATGCGGGCGCGGGAGCTGATCTTCACCGGCCGCAACGTGAAGGCGGCGGAGGCGGCGCAGATCGGTCTGGCGCTCCGGATCGTCGAGGCGGCGGAGGGGCAGACCCCGGCGGCGGCGGTGGTCGCGGCGGCGATAGAGCTGGCGGCGCAGATCGCGGCGGCGGGGCCGGTGGCGGTGCGGCTGGCGAAGCGGGCGGTGCTGGACACCGACGGGCTGGAATTGCGGAGCGGGCTGCAGGCGGAGCGCACGCTGTTCGCGCTGTGCTTCGCGACGGCGGATCAGAAGGAAGGGATGGCGGCGTTCGTTGAGAAGCGGAAGGCGGGGTTTTTTGGAAAGTAATCCGGCTCCTCAGGCGGTGCGCCTGATCGATGTGTTGAAGGCGCGCGGCCTGAGCCCGAAGGAGGCGCGGGAGGCGCTCCACACCGGCAAGGTGCTGCTCTCCGGGGTGCCGACGGCGGACGGGGGCCGGGAGGTCGCGCCGGAGGCGGTGCGCTACGATCCGTCGCGCCCGCGCATGCAGCCGGGGCGCGATCCGGCGCTGCTCTACCAGGACGCGCACCTCGCGGTGCTGTACAAGCCTGCGGGGATGCTGGCCGTCCCGGCGACGGGCCGCACCGAGACGAACATGCTCGCCTTCGCGGGGCGGCTGCTCGGCAGCGCGCTGGCGGTCCACCGGATCGACGAGGGGACGAGCGGGGCGATGGTGGTGGCGCGCTCGGCGGAGGCGCAGGAGCGGCTGAAGGAATTGTGGGAGGCCCACCGGGTCGAGCGCACCTACCTCGCGCTCGCGCTGGGGCGGGTCAGCCAGGAGGAGCGGCGCGTCCACAGCTTCCTCATCCGGGATCGCGGGGACGGGCGCCGGGGGAGCTGGAAGCCGGAGGAGCAGCCGGACGGACACGGGGGCGGGCGCGGGGACAGGCAGGAGGGCGGGCGCGGGGACAGGCAGGAGGGCGGGCGCGGGTTTGAGCCGAGGCGCGGGCGGGGCTTCGATGCCGGGCCGGGGCGCGGAGCGGGGCGCGCGCCTGAGGCCGGGCCGGGGCGCGGGCGGGATGCGGTGGCGCAGGGCGCGGGCGGCGGGCAGCACGGCAGGCCGGGCGGGCAGCAGGGCAGACCGGGCGGGCAGCGCGGCGCGCCTGCGGGGCCGCCGGAGGACGCGAAGGAGAGCGTGACGTTCGTGCGGGGGCTGTCCTGGCTGATGCCGTCGTACCGGAAGGGGGGGAAGCCGGGGCAGGGCGGGGTGACGCTGGTGCAGGCGCGGCTGGAGACGGGGCGCACCCACCAGGTCCGCATCCACCTCGCGGAGGCGGGACACGCGCTGCTGGGGGACGGGCTGTACGGCGGGCAGGGGGTGGAGCGGCTGTTCCCGCGCGTGGCGCTGCATGCCGCAGTGCTGGGGTTCACGCACCCGCTGACGCTGCAGCCGCTGCGGTGGGAGGTGCCGCTGGCGGACGACATGGAGATCTGGCGGCGCGATCACCTCGGCTGACGGTTTCATGGGGATGTCCGGCGTGCAGAAACCGGATAGGCTGGATCAGCAGAGATCGCAGTGAAGACGAAGACGGTTCTTCCCGTGCCGCTCGACACCCGGATGGAGGTGGAGACTCCGGAGCATGTCCTGTTCCACTACCGGGTGGCGGGTCCGGGGCCGCGCGGGATCGCGTGGATGATCGACGCGGGCTTCCGGGTGATCCTGCTGACGATCGTCGCGCTCGCCGTTGCCATCATCGGGTGGAGCCTCGGGATGTCCGGGGGGAGCTTCGGGATGGTGATGGTTGTGTGGTTCCTGGTGGACTGGGGCTGGTACACGGTGGCGGACGCGATGCTGGAGGGGCAGACGCCGGGCCGGATGATCGTGGGGCTGCGTGTGATCCGGCTGGACGGCGGGCCGGTGGGGTGGCGGGAGGCGATCCTGCGGACCCTGC
>JBEIQZ010000177.1:0-10280 GCA_040376255.1 Alphaproteobacteria bacterium | reverse complement strand
CTCCGGCAGCCCGACCTGCACCGTGACGCGCCGCCCCGCCGGACCGGCGACGAACACCTCCATGGAGGCGGTCTGTCCGTTCCTGAGATCGCGCGGGGCGGCCAGCGCGACGTCGAGGCCCTTCGGCTCGGCCTGCACCCAGGGCAGGTAGCTGCGCTGGGCGAGGGCGAAGGCGAGGCCGGGGACGGGCGGATCGGACTCGATCTTCACCAGGTGCGAGCCGGTCACGCCGGGCGCCTCCAGCCGGACGGGCTGGTGCGGCTGCTTCGCGTCGAGCAGCCCGGTCGCCACCGGCTGCCCGTCGATGGTCAGCGTGAGCTTCACCGACGCCGGGATCTCGCCCGCCAGCCCCTTCTCCAGCGCCCGCACCGCGAGCAGCCCGGAGAGGCCGTCGCCAAAACCGCTCCATGGGCTGTAGTGGGCGAGCAGCCAGGAGCAGAGATCCGCCCGCACCGCCTCGTCCGCGACGACGAGCGCCGCGAGGGCGGTGGCCTCGGCGCGGGTGGCCGCCGATCCGTCGGGGCGGGTCCCGGCGGCGTCGAGGTAGCTGCTGCCGTCGGCGGCCTTCTGGATGTTGTCGGTGACGAGCTTCAGCAACTCCTCGCGCCGCTGCGGCTCCACGGCGTCCGCGACCAGCGCCCAGGCCGCGACGTAGGGGCTCTTCAGCCGATCCTGGTACCGCTCGAAGGCGCCCGAGGCGCGCAGCCGCGCGGGCCGCTCCTCCGGGCCGAGCGCCCAGACCGCCTGCGCGGTGGACACGAGGATGTCGTCGAGCCCGGTCGATCCGCCCGGCCAGAGGCCGTCCGGCTGCTGGCGGCTGCGGAGCTGATCGCGGGCGAAGATCGCGAGGCGGCCCTCAGGGCTGTCCCCCGGCTGCCCGTCGAGCGCGGCCAGCGTCGCGACGCTCATGGCGAGATCCGGCGAGCGGGAGAGTTTTCTCAGGCGCTGGAGCGCGATCAGGCGGGTGTCGCGCAGCAGATCGGGCGCGACCTCCTCAGTCTTGACCATCGGCTCGGCCATCCCGGTCAGCCGCCAGGCGTAGGCGGCGTCCCAGGCCGACGATCCGCGCCCGCCCGCGACCTGGATCTCCCGCGCCACCACCGAGAGCGCCCCCGGGAACACCAGCACCTCCATCCCGCCGTCCGTCGCCCCCGGCGGCCCGTCCACCTGCATCTCGCGCGGCGCGCCGAGCGTCCCGCCCCGCGTCAATTCCACCGGCATCCCGACCGGGCGGATCGGGATGCTCTTCTCCACCGCGTCGATGCTGCCCAATTCCGCCCGCACCGCCAGCGTCCCCGAGCGCGGCACCGACACCCCGACCACCTGCACCGCCGATCCGTAGGGCGCCACGCTCACCGCGCCGCTGCCCGCGCCCTCGCCGCCCCGGAGCGTGACGGTGAGCGCCGAGGAGAGCGCCGCAGCCTGCTGGGAGAGCACCTGGATCGGCATGGCGAACCGGTCGCCCGCGAACAGGAAGGACGGCAGGTTGACGTCCACATAGGCGGGGAGCGTGGAGCGCAATTCCGCGACGCTCCCGCCCTGCGCGCCCTCGCGGGTCAGCCCGAGCGCCAGCACGCGCCAGGTGGTCAGCGTGTCCGGCACCTGCACCTGAACTGAGGCGCTGCCGCTGGCATCGGTCTCGACCAGCGGCATCCAGAGGAAGGACTCAGGGAACCAGGAGCGGGTCGGGGCGGCCTCGCCCCCATCGCCCGCCTGGGCCTCGTCCTTGTCCGCGCCCTTTTTGCCGTCCATGTCGCCGGACAACAGCCCGTCGTCGAGCTGCCCCCTGGCGCCCCCGCCGGTGGCCATCTTCGGCTTCGCCATCCTGGCCGAAGCGCCCGGCGGGGGAGGGGGCGCCTCCGGGGCCGCCGCTGCCGCCGGCATGTCCGCCGCGCCGCCCTCGCCGCCCCATCCCACCGACTTTTCTTCTTCGCGTATCTCCGATGGGGGGGACTGCGACGGGGATGCCTCCATCCCGCCGCAGCTGAGCGCGGTCAGGGAGAGTCCGGACAGCAGGATCAGGCGGAGCCTGGAAAAAGCGATGGGGTTCATGGTGCCTCCCGTGAAACAAATGCAGGCCAATTCTCAATGTCTTCCGGCAGCCGCGCCCCGTCCGACACCATCTGGCGCGGATCGGCGAGCATCAGCAGATCGGGGGGGAGCAGGGTGAGGTGGAGCGGGCGGCCCCAGGGGTCTTCGGTCGGGTTCTCCGCCAGCACCTCCTCCCACAGCGCGACCATCCGCTTCGGCGTCATCACCTCGCCCTCCGGCGCCTCGACCTCCCAGCGGCGCACCCGGTCGCGCACCTTCGCGTGGAGCGTGAAGAAGGCGTCGGCGAGATCGCCGTCCACCTCCAGCACCCCGGCCGCCTGCGCGCTGACCTGCTCCAGATCGGGCGGGCTCACCGGGAGGCTGCTGATGCGGAGGATGGTGGCCTGCGCGGCGTTGTCCCCCTGGATCTGGCCGGTCTGGAGCGCCTGCGCGTCGAGCATCCCGAAGGCGGGCGGCTCGGCCTTCGCCTGCACCGTCACCCGCGCGAAGGCGTCCGGCCCCGGCAGCGCCGCCAGCGTCCCGAGCGTGCTGTCCACGCCGGAGAGCGTGACGCCCGCCTGCACCGGCCCGTCCTTGCCCCGGCTCTCGATCAGCAGCGTCGCCGTCTCGCCGGGACGGAAGGTGCTGGCGCCGTCCTTCTCGGCGGCGCGCACGCTGAGCGACAGCGTCGCCTGCGGGCGGATGTAGAGGATGGCCCGCGCCCCGCCCCACTCCACCGTCGCGTAGCCGGTAGCGCCCGCCGGGACGGTCAAAGAGCCCTTGCGCCGCTCCGGGTCGAAGTCGAATTTCTGGAGCGACTGGCCGCCCTGCGTCAGGTACATCTCCTTCGGGAAGGACCCGGAGAAGCCCTGCCCGCGCAGCGCCAGCACCTCCACCGTGTCGCCCGGGTTTACCAGCACCTCGGAGAAGCGCAGGCGCAGATCGGGGATGTAGCCGGGATTCAGGAACACTTTTGTCGTTCCGACCTCCTGCCCGTCCTTGACCGCCACCACCTCGTACTCAAACCCCTGCCGCGTCTGCGGCTGCTGCGGGGCGTCGGAGGGATCGGAGGGGACATCGACCCCGAGGGTCAGGATGCCCATCGCGTCCGCCTCAGCGGGCTCCTCCAGCAATTCGCCCTGGAGCGCCTGCTCCGCGCAGCGGCCCACCGACTCCGGCACCGAGGTCGCGCTGTCCCCGCTGTAAGGGATCACCGCGAAGTCCAGCGACCGGCTCCCCGCGCGCCGCCGCCAGATCCACTGCATCGGGACATCGCCTCCCTCCTGCACGCCCGCCGCGCAGCCGCGCAGCCCGGCCAGCCGATCCGCGAGCGCCCCGTCGATCCCGTCCTGGCTCCCCACCACCAGATCCACCGACGCCGAGAGCGAGGGCGTCTGCGGATCGTCGAAGGTCAGGTTCAATTCCCACAGCCGATCCCGCCCGCCGAACGCCGACTGCCGCGACAGCACTGTCTCTACGCAGGCGTCGAGCCCCGGCGACCCCTCCGCCATCACCTGCCGCACCGATCCGCCCCCTGAGATCAGCACCCCCGCCACCGTCGAGAGCGACCCGCCCACCGCGTACTGCGCGCAGGGCTTCAGCGCCGCCTTCCAGGCGTCGAGGGTCTTCTGCCCGTCCACGTCCAGCGACGCCCCGGTGAGCCGGTCGAGCGCGTTGTCGATGGACACCACCTCCTGCTCGGCGCGCGGGCGCTTGCGGCGCGGCATCACCGGCGAGACGATGGTGACCGGCTCGCCCGGATCCACCTGGAAGCGCGCGACGCCGTCCGCGTCGGCCACCGCTGTCAGCCCTGGATCTTTTGCGTCCCACGCCCGCTTCAGCCGGATCTCCGCCCCCGGCATCGTCGCGCCCGCCGCCGTCGTCACCCGCACGAACATCCGGTTGTTGGTCGAGGACACCAGCCCGTCCCCGAGCTCTGTCACCGTCGTCGCCGCGATCCGATCCTGCGCCAGCGTCAGCGCGCCGCCCCCGTAGACCACCTCGCCCGTCGGGTCGGTCACCATCGCCGAGATCGACACCCGCACGCTCCCGACGAGATCCGCCGGGACCGCGCCCAGATCGACATCGAACCGACCGTCCCGATCCGTCCGCAGCGTCCTCGGCTCCATCCACGACAGCGGCGGCGGCCAGCCCCCGCCGGGCGCGCTGAGCGTCACCACCACCGGGGCCTCCGCCACCGGGGCGCCCGAGGTGTAGCGCGCCGTCCCGCTGAACCGCGCCGGATCGCCAGCATGCAGCGAGGGCGCGTCCGGCTTCACCTCGACGGTGAGGCGGGGCAGCTCGAAGGGCTTCACCTCCACCGTCACCTCGTCCCGATCCTCGCCGCTCTCGTAGACCACCCGCCACGCGCCCTCCGGGGCCTCGCTGTCGAGCGGGAAGCTGCTGGCCGCGATCCCGTAGGCGCCCGCCTTCGCCCGCTCCTCCAGCACCAATTCCCCCTGCGGATCGTAGACCTTCCACATCCCCGGCCGCCCCTCCATCGGGTTCAGGCCGCGCTCCCGCAGCACCACCGACCGGAAGCGGATCTGCTGGCCGGGCTTGTAGAGCGGCGCGTCGGTCAGCACATGCACCAGCGCCGGCGCATAGAGCCGCAGCGGCGCCTCCACCACCGCCTCCCCCGCCGGGCTCTGCACCTTCGCCCGCAGCCTGTAGTCCCCGTCCGGTACGTCCGGCAGCCGCACCTGCGCCCGCTGGCCGGAGCTGTAGGTGCTCTCCCAGTCCAGCCCGGCCAGCGGCTGCGTGCCGCCGTCAGGGAACACCAGCTCCAGCTCAGGCGAGAAGCGCCGCACCGCCGTCTTGCGCGGGCTCTGCATCTTCCCCACCGCGTAGCTCCCCCAGACCCGCACCTCCACCCACCCGCCGCCGTCGCTTAGCTGACCCCGCCCCAGCCCCGACGCGCTCAGCGCCGCCGTCGGGCGCACCGAACCCGCCGGACACTCCCCGACGTAGATCCCGTCCAGCAGCCACGCGCTCCAGCAGGGGCCGAAGATCCCCGCGCAGAGCAGGATCGGCAGCAGGCCGAGCACCGCCAGCCCCGCCAGCACCTTCTTCAGCGAAGGGAACTGAGATCCCTTCTGTCCACCCTTTGTCTCTGCCATCGTACACCCCTGTATGGTTCTGCCCCGGCGGCCCGTGAACGGCACCCTCAGCGCGACCCTTACAGGGTAACCGGCCCGTATTCAGGCCGGTGACACCGGATGACAAAGACCTCTGCCAGGGCCGACGCGCGGCCCGATCACTCCATACCGAGGATCTTCTTCAGCACCACCTGATCGGCCTGGATCGCCGTCCGCTGCATGTAGAACAGCAGCCCGCGCTCCCCGCCCAATTCCTCGCCGCCCCCGGCGCGCCCCGGCCCGCCGTGCACCAGCGACGGCAGCACCATCCCCGGCGCGAGCGCCTGGTCCGCGATCTTCGACGACAGCAATTGCAGCCGCCCCAGCCACGGCCCCGCCCCGGTCACCACCCCCTCCAGCCAGCCCCGGTCGTCCGAGACCGCCGTGCTCACCAGCGATCCCTGCCCGCGCCCGAGCAATTCCGCCGCCTCCGCCGCGCCCCCGCCGTAGCCGATCAGCGTACAGGCCGGGCCGAACACCTCCAGGTCGTGGACCGCCTGCGCCCCCGCCCGCGCCGCCAGCACCGTCGGCGCCACAAAGCAGCCCACGCCCGCCCCGCAGGGCTCCAGCGCCTCCAGGCTCCCGCAGATCAGATCGGCCTCCTCCGCCAACTTCCGCAGCCCCGCCAGCACGTCCCGCTGCTGCGCCTTCGTCGCCACCGGCCCCATCGTCACCCCCTGCTCAGCAGGCGCCAGCGGATCGCCGACCTTCACCGACGCCAGCCGATCCGCCAGCGCCTCCCCGAACGCCCCGATCCGATCCGCCGGCACCAGCACCCGCCGGATCGCCGTACACTTCTGCCCCGTCTTCTGCGTCATGTCGGTCTGCACTGTCCGCAGCGCCGCCTGCCACAGATCCGACCCCTCCTCCACGTCCGGCCCCAGCGCCAGCGCGTTCAGCGAGTCCGCCTCCACGTTCACCCGCACCGAATTCCGCAGCAGCGCCGCGCCCCCCCGCAGCATGTTCCCCGTCGCCGCCGACCCGGTGAACGCCAGGTGATCCATCGGCCCCAGCCGATCCAGCAGATCCCCCGCCGACCCGCAGATCAGCTGGAACGCCCCCGCCGGGAGCTTCCCCGACGCCGCCATCAGCTCCGTCATCCGCCACGTCAACAGCGCCGTCGCCGTCGCGGGCTTGCTGATCACCGGCACCCCCGCCAGGAACGCCACCGCCACCTTCTCGAATGTCCCCCACGCCGGGAAGTTGAAGGCGTTCACCTGCACCGCCACGCCCGGACGCCGCTGGTAGAGGTGCTGCCCCACAAAACGCGGGCTGCGCGTCAACTGGATGAAGTCCCCGTCCGCCAGCGCCGTGCGCCCCCCGCACCGCTCGCCCAGCTTCGCCCCGGATTCCGCGTAGGCCGCCAGCGTCCCGATGGCCCCGTCCACGTCGAACTTCGCGTCGCCCCGCGTGTTCCCGCCGTTCTGCTGCGCCAGATCCAGCAGCTCTTCGCGGTTCGTATGGAACAGCTTCGCCAGATCCTTCAGCAGCTGCGCCCGCTGCCCGAAGCTCAGCGCGCCGAGCGCCGGGACGCCCTCCCGCCGCGCATGCGCCAGCACCGCGCCCATGTCGATGCCGCGCGTCGTCGCCTCAGCCAGCACCGCGTCCGTCGCAGGGTTGTAGAGCGGGGCGCCTGCGCCCTCGCCGGGGTTCCAATTGCCGCAGACATAGGATGAGAGCCGGATCGTCAAGGGATAGCCTCCAGAGGGAGGGGGCTTATCCGGGGGGCGGCGCCGCTACCATCCTCAGCGCCTCAGTTCGCCTCACAGATGTACCGGAACGACCACCCGCAGGGCTCATCGTTCCAGGTGTAGTCGAGGAACCGCCCGAGCTGCATGCAGTCCTCGCCGCCCGGTCCGAGGTTCGAATTGTTGGGTTCGCCCGCGTGCCACGCTGAGTAGGTCCACGACTGCCCGTTCTCCCAGGTCCAGCGGCCCTCGCTGGCGGCGTCGTTGCCGCCGGTCCACCACTTGCCACGGTAGTAGCGGTAGCCCTGATCGACGAGCCAGGTGTTCTCGGCGCTGTTGTTGACGGTGACGAGGTCGTAGCCGTAGTTGTTGCAGGACGCCTGGGCGGTGTACCAGTCGGTGGTGCTGGTGCAGAACATGTACGGGGTGTTGTTGTAGTACAGCACCACGCAGGGACACAGCCCGTCGTTGTCGGCGTAGCCGTCGCAGTCGTTGTCGACGGTGTCGCAGGCGTCGACCGCGCCGGGGTTGATGCTGCTGATCGCGTCCTCGCAGTCGGTGGAGGAGGCGGTGTAACCGGCGGGCTGGGTGCAGGATTGGACGCTGCTCGCGCCGCCGTAGCCGTCGGAGTCGGCGTCGCGGTACCAGGTGGTGCCGATGCTGCCCTCATCCACGCTGCCGTCACAGTCGTCGTCGCGGCTGTTGCAGGTCTCGGCGGCGCCAGGGTTGGTGGCGCTCACGCCGTCGTTGCAGTCGGTGGCGGAGGCGGTGTAGCCGACCGGCTGAGTGCAGGAGACCTGCGTGCCGTTGGTGGCGGAGCCGTAGCCGTCGCCGTCCGCGTCCCGGTACCAGGTGGAGGCGTCGGCGGCGGTGGCCTCGTCGGTGGCGCCGTCGCAGTTGTCGTCCACACCGTTGCACAGCTCCGTGTCGCCGGGGCTGATCGCGGCGTTGCCGTCGTTGCAGTCGGCCCCGGCGGTGGCGCTCACATACCCGGCCGGCTGGGTGCAGGAGACCGTGCTGGTGCCGGAGGTGCCGTAGCCGTCGCCGTCCGCGTCGCGGTACCAGGCGGTGCCGCCGGTGGCGCCCGCCTCGTCGGCCTGCCCGTCGCAGTCGTCGTCGATGCCGTTGCACGCCTCCACATCGCCGGGGCTGACAGCGGCGTTCCCGTCGTCGCAGTCGGTGGCGGCGGCGGCGTAGCCGGCGGGCTGGCTGCAGTCCATGACGGAGTAGGCGGCGTTGCCGTATCCGTCGCCGTCGGCGTCCATGTACCAGCGGGTGCCGCCGTTGTCGGAGACGCCGTCACAGTTGTCATCGGTGCCGTTGCAGGCCTCGGCGGCGCCGCGGTTGACGGCGGCGTTCACGTCGGAGCAGTCGCCGGAGGTGCCGACGTACCCGGCGGGCTGGGTGCAGGAGCTCACCGAGACGCTGTTGCTGCCGTATCCGTCGCCGTCCGCGTCGAGGTACCAGGTGGCGGCGGTGGTGGCGCCGTCGTCGATGTTGGTGTCGCAGTCGTTGTCGAGGCCGTCGCAGATCTCGACAGCGCCGGGGTTCACCGCAGCGACGGCGTCGTCACAGTCGCGGAAGTCGAGGCTGGTCCCGGCGGGCTGGGCGCAGGCGGAGACAGTAGCGGTCGCGTCGCCGTAGCCGTCGCCGTCCGCGTCGGTGTAGTACGTCTGCGTGTCGATGGCGGTGCCTTCGTCGATCTGGCCGTCGCAGTCGTCGTCCTCGCCGTCGCAGTACTCGGGCGCGCCGGGGTAGTGTTCGAGGCTGCCGTCGTCGCAGTCGAGGGTGTCGGACTCATAGCCGACCGGCTGCGCGCAGGCGGTGGTGCTGACGCCGGGGTCGCCGAAGCTGTCGCCGTCGGCGTCGAGGTACCAGGTCAGCGCGTCGACCGCGCTGTCCTCGTCGATGACGCCGTCGCAGTCGTTGTCGATGAGATCGCACTGCTCGGTGAGGCCGGGGTTGGAGGTGGCCGCGCCGTCGTTGCAGTCCGTCCCGTCCGCGATGTAGCCGCCCGGCGCCTGGCAGGCGGTGACCGCCACACGCCCGTCGCCGTATCCGTCGCTGTCGCCGTCGGCGTACCATGTCCCGGCGTCGATGGCGTCAGGCTCGTCGGCGGTGCCGTCGCAGTCGTTGTCGATCCCGTCGCAGGACTCATCCGCCCCCGGATAGACCGCCCCGTCGAGCGGAGCGCAGTCTGAGCTGTCCGCGATGTACCCCGCCGGGGCCGCGCAGCTGAGCGCCACCACCCCGGCGTCCCCGGCGCCGTCCGCGTCGGCGTCCTCGTACCACACGACCGCGTCAATGGCGTCCTCGTCGATCTGCCCATCGCAGTCGTCGTCGATGGCGTTGCACCGCTCATCGGCGCCGGGGTTGACGCTGTCCAGCGCGTCGTCGCAGTCTGTAGCGTCTGCCACGTAGCCTGACGGGTTCGCGCAGGCCGAGAGCGGGAGCGCCGGGTTGCCCCAGCCGTCGCCGTCAAGATCGGCGTAGAAGGTGCTGAGCGTGTCCTCGTCGGTGGCGCCGTCGCAGTCGTTGTCCCGCTGATCGCAGCGCTCCTCTTGATCGGGGGCGACCGCGCCGGTGCTGTCGTCGCAGTCGGTGTTGTCGGTGACGTAGCCGCCGGGCGGCTCGCAGGTCTGGATGGCGGAGGCCGGGTCGCCGAAGCCGTCGCCGTCGCCATCCGCGTACCACTCCCACACCACCCCGTCGTCCACCAGCCCGTTGCAGTCGTTGTCCGCCCCGTCGCACAATTCTTCCGCGCCGGGGTACACGTCCGCCCGCGCGTCGTCGCAGTCCGTCCCGCCCGGCACATGCCCCGGCGGCGCCTCGCAGGCCCACATCTCTGCGCTGGAGTCCCCGAAGCCGTCCCCGTCGCTGTCGGCGTAGAACGCCTGCAGCAGATCCTCGTCGATCTCCCTGTCGCAGTCGTTGTCCACCCCGTCGCACACCTCCTCGCTGGTCGGGGAGATCGTCGCGTCGGCGTCGTTGCAGTCGCCCTGGCTCTCTGTGAAGCCGTCGCCGTCCTCGTCGCCGGGGCTGGTGATCGTGTCGCAGCCGTCGCCGAAGTCGTCGTCGCGTCCGTTGTTGTCGTCGTTCCCGTTGTCGCCGTTGTTACCACGGTTGCCGTTGTCGCCGTCCGTGTTGCAGCCGTCGTCCGCGTTGCCCCCCGACTTCCCGTTGTCGCAGGCAGCCAGGAGCAGCATCGGGATCAGCGGCAGAGAGAGGATCAGTCGGGACATGATGGCTCCGGTGGGATGGCAGGAGCGTATCACAACCCGACACAGGAAAGGAACAGATGAAGCCGGTATGAAACCCGAGTCCCCCGCCTGCCGGACGCCCGCTGTCCGGCAGGCGGCCCGGCGGGCCGTCGCTCAGTTGCCTTCGCAGATGTACCGGAACGCCGTGTTGCAGGGCTCGTCGT
>JBEIQZ010000096.1:0-14329 GCA_040376255.1 Alphaproteobacteria bacterium | reverse complement strand
TAGCGACGGGCGCTTTGTCGGTTTTACGTCCTCTGCGTACACAGCCCGCTTGCGGCGGGCCAGCCGGGGCGTATCAGGGAACACCCCCGAAGAACAGACCAGCAGAAAAGTCCACTTCTCCCAGCCTCTGTACAGAACCTCAATGTTGAGGGCGGCCGCAACATCCGTACCATCAACCGAAGCTCCCGCCTTTCGCCTTTTGCCTTTCCTCTGTGTCCTCTGTGCCTCTGTGTCTCCCAGACCTGCCTTTCCCCTCCCTCACCCCCCCATCACCTTGATCTCCGCCTCCACCTCCTCCAGCTGCTCCCTCAATTTCGGCGTCAGCTCCGCCTCCGGGAACCGCCCGATCATCTCCTCCAGCAGCCGCGCCGCCGCCTTCAGCGTCTCGACCGACCGTCTCTCCCGCATCTTCTCCACACGCTCCGACACCCCGGTGAGCAGGCTCCGGGTCGCCGCCTCCCGCATCTCCACCGTCTCCGGCCACTGCATGCTCTGGAGCAGCCCGATCGCCTCCTCCAGCCGTCCGGCGTCGATCGCCTCCATCGCTGCCTTGATCTGCTCATCCGGCTTGATGGTGGGCAGTTCTTCGGGAGCGACGGGCTGGATGTCGATGGGGAGGATGACCTCCAATTCCACCGGCAGGCTGCGGTTCTCGATGTCGAGGATCTGCTCGGCGTAGCGCTGGACCGCCTGCTGGTCTTCGGGGGGGCGGGTGTACTGGGCGAGGAGCAGATCCTGGAGCGCGATGAGCCGCTGCTGCTGATCGCCGTCCTGTGCGCGCCCGAGCAGCACCCCGATGCGCTCCTGCAGATCGGCGAGCGGGGCGCCTGGCGCCGGGGGGGCGGGTTCGACGCAGGGGACGGGTTCGGCGGCCACCGGCACGGGCTTGGGGCAGCCGGTCAGCAGGGCGAGGAGGGCGAGCAGCATGGGAGCGGGGCTAACCGGGAAACGGCTCGGTGCCCTCCTCTGGCGGCAGCTCCTCCAGCGCCGGGGGCGGCAATTCGGGGATCACCTCTCCAGGGGCTGGCTGGGTGGTGATCGGGGTCTGGGGCAGGGCGTAGCGGCGGTTATGCCCGGCGGGGGTGAGGGCGGAGGTGTGTCCGGGGGGCTGGTCGGCGGGGGGCGCCCCGCGCTCCAGTTCGTCGGAGGGCACCCAGTCTGCGCCCTGCGCGCCCGGAGTGCCGACCATCCCGGCGTTGACGAGGCCCTGGGCGGTGTTGATCCAGATCGGGAGCGCGCCGGAGGCGCCCTGGACGCGGAAGCTGCCCCGGCGCATGGAGCGGTTGTCGTCGTAGCCGACATAGACGGCGACGGTGTAGCCGCTGCCCCAGCGGGCGGCGCCGTCGGTGTACTTCGGGACGAAGCCGATGAACGCGGCGTTGCGGTAGTCGTTGGTGGTGCCGGTTTTTCCGGCGAGGGGGAGGGCGGCGCCCGCGACCTTGACGGCGGTGGCGGCGCGGCGCCCGGTGCCGTGGAGGACGACGGCGCGGAGGATATCCCCGGTCATCTCTCCGGCGACCGGGTCGGCGGCGGGGACAGGATCGGGGATCAGACCGTAGAGGAGGTTCCCGGAGGCGTCTTCGATGCGCTCGATCATCGACCATGCGGCGGGCAGATCGGGGAGGGCGAGCGGCACGCGCAGCCCGGGATCGGAGCCGGTCACCGCGCCCTGGCTGCGGAAGCGCCAGCGGTTGCCGCCGAAGAAGAGCTGGTAGAGGCTGGCGGCGTCGATGAGCCGGAGGTCGGCGGCGCCGAGGGGGAGCGACATGACGGTGGGGATATCGGCGGTGATCCCGGCGGCCTGGATCTGGCGCTGGAGCCACCGGATGCCGACGAGGATGCGGAAGTCGGGGTTGAGCGCCAGCACCTCCGGACTCCAGGGATCGCGCCCCTGGAGCGCGGCGGCGTGGCGGTCGACGGCGGCGCGGAGGGCCTGGAGGGTGCCGAGCCGGATGCGCCCGCCGACGAGCATCTGCGGCGGGAATTCCTCGGTCACCGGCTCAGGGAGGGCCTCGACCGGGGGCAGCTCGACCTTCTGGCTCAGGCCGAGGCCCTTCGGCGGTGGCGGTGGCGGCAGTGGCGGCGGCGGCGGCGGGAGGGCGGCCTTATGTGCGGCGAGGGTGGCGCGGCTCACGAAGCCTTCGCCGGGGGATTCGCCGCAGGCGGTGGCCCCGGTGGCAGGAGCCTCCCAGACCATCGCCGGATCGGCGCGGCAGGCCGCCATCAGCGCCTCCAGCCCGAGCAGGCTGTTGTCGAGGGTGGCGAGCTTTGCGGCGTTATTACCGGCTTCTCCACTCATCTTCGCGCGCTCAGCGGCGCTCCCGGCCCCGTGGAGGAGCGAGCGCAGCGCCAGGGCGTCCTCGGGGAAGGGGGGGGCGTCGATCACTTCCTGGCGGGCGAGGGTGAGGGCGTACTCCTCGTAGCGCTCGGGGCTGGAGCGGATCGCCTCTTTTTTCAGGATCTCCAGCCAGGAGGTCGTGTCCTCTCCGGAGGGCCAGAGGCCGACCTCGCCCGCGAGCATGCGGAATTGCCCTGCGTCGAGCCGGTCAGTGAGGTGGTAGAGCAGCCAGACGCTCGCGAGGTTCTCGGAGCGCGCCCCGGCGTCGGACATTGTGAGGAAGGCGTCGGAGCGGTGATCGGCGCCCGGGTAGTACCAGACATCGCGGAAGGGGAAGGCGTTGCGGCGGTTGTCGAGCAGATCGTCGGGCAACCAGCCGAGCTGGAGCGCGGCGTGGTACACCGGCGGCTTCCAGGTGGAACCGAACTGCCGCTCTGCCGAGAGCGCCCGGTTGAAGTTGCGGTTGTCGCTCCCCCCGACCAGCGCCCGCACCTTCCCCTCCTCCAATACCACCACCGCCCCCTGGAGCTTTGAGCGGATCTCCAGGTCGCAGCGGGCCGGGTCGTCCGGCGGCAGGGCGGCGACCCCGGCCAGCACCACCGTCCCCGGCGCGAGCGTGGCGAGGGCGGCGCGGGACTCGGCGTCGGCGGGCGCGTCGGGGTCGCCGGTGCGGGCGGCGGCGAGGATGTGGGCGACGCGGCTGATCTGCTCGGCGCCGAGGACGCAGGGGCGGCCGGACAGATCGAGGGTGATCTGATCGTGCCGGTTCTCCGTCACCTCCCCGATGTGGAAGTCGTGGAGCAGCAGCGGCTCCCCGGAGGGGGGCGGGGGTGTCTGATCGGGCAGGGCCAGCGCGGCGGGGCCGAGCCGCTCCAGGACGGGGCCGAGCGTCGAGAGGTGGTGCCAGAGCGCCCAGGTGGCCTCGCGCTGGAGGGTGCTGTCGATGGTGCTGATGACGCGGATGCCGGCGGTGGCGGGGCTGTCGATCCCGGCCTCGCTGAACAGCGCGTCGAACGGGCTCTGCTCCAGCACGCCCTCCACCGAGTCGAGCAGCACGGAGCGGTCATACTGGAAGGTGCCGCGCGAGAAGGTGAGCGGCACGGCGAGCAATTCCGGCAGCCGCTCAGGCAGGATGTAGCCGACCTCGGCCATGCGCCGCAGGACATAGGCGGTGCGATCCTCGGCGAGCTGCTGGGCGCGGGCGCGGCGCTCCGGGCTGGAGCCGATGAACGGGTTGTAGCGCGAGGGGGCCTTGACCATCCCGGCGATGAAGGCGCACTGCTTGAGGGTCAGCTTTTCAGGCGGGACGTTGAAGAAGTAGCGGGCGGCGATGGCGAGGCCGCGCCCGTTGGCGGAGACGTGGAACTGGTTGGCGTAGAATTCGAGGATGTCCTGCTTGCTGTAGCGATCCTCAAGCCGGAGCGTGTAGAGCAGCTCGATCCACTTGCTCTTCCAGCTCCGGTCAGGGCGGTAATAGATGTTCTTGGCCGTCTGCTGGCTCAGGGTGGAGCCGCCCGCGACGACCCGGCCGGCCTGCGCGTTGGTCCACGCGGCGCGGAGGATGTGCTTGGGATCGAGGCCGGGGTGGTAGAAGAAATTGCTGTCCTCGGCGGCGAGGATGGCGTGAACCCAGTCCTCCGGCAGCTCCCCGTAGCTCAGGTACTCGCGATGCTCCTGATCGAAGAAGACGCCCATCCGCTGCTGGCCGTCCCGGTAGAGCACCGGCGACTCCTGGGCGATCACCGAGAGGATCTGCGCCCGCCCCAGATCCTCCCCGGTGTAGTCGAGCACCTCCGTCTTGTAGAGCCACGCCCCCCAGCCCAGGCCGGCGAGCGCGGGGAGCAGCATCGCCACCAGCAGCCAGATCCAGCGGCGCCGGGGCGCAGGAGGCGGGGCAGGCGGGGCAGGCGGGGCAGGATCTTCAGGGTCGCGGCGCTTCTTGCCGCCGCGCGGGAGGCTGCCGATGGGCAGGCGGCGGATCTTCATGTCGGGCTCCCGGTCTGCGGGCCGGTCTGCGGGCCGGTCTGCGGTCGGCTGGCCTCGATCAGCAGCTCCAGCAGCCGGGAGAAGCTGCGCTCCGGTGTGAAGGTCTCGGCGATCCTGCGGCATCGTTCCCCCAGGCCGGGCTCCACGCGGAGGAGGGCCGCGCGGAACCCGTCGGCGGTGTCTGCGATCATCCAGGGCTCGGGCAGCAGCTCTGACACCCCGTTGGCGGAAGTGGTCAGGGCCGGGATGCCGCAGGCCATGGCCTCCAGGCAGGCGTTGGCGAAGGGGTCGTAGCGGGTGGGGAGCACCAGCGCGTCCGCCGCCTGCAAGAAGCGTTCCGGATCGCGGGCAGGGCCGAGCCAGCGAACCTCCGTCCCCGGCGGCACGGGGAGCGGGCGGCCCTCGCCGACCACCCACAGCGTCCACCCCGGCGGCAGCGCGGCGATGGCGATGTCCAGCCCCTTCCTGTGAAAGCCCGTGCCGAGGAACAGCGCGATCTTCGCGTCCTGCGCCGTGGTGCCTCCCGCCTCAGCCAGCTCGGCCCGCACCCGCTGCCGCGCCGCCGGATCGGGCCGGAACCGCTGCAGATCCACGCCGTTATAGACCACCTCGACCCGCACGCCGGGGTGATCCTGCCGGATGTCCCGCGCGCACAGCTCGGAATTCGCCACGACGATCCGGGCGCTGCGGAGCGCCAGCCGATCCACCCGGGACTCCACCGCGTCGGTGATCGAGATCCGGCTGCGCCAGGGGTGGCAGCGCCGCAGGAAGGCCGCGTGGGAGCCGCCGCCCGCGCGCATCAGGTGGTGGCCGCTGTGGCGCCCGAAGCCGAGGATCGCGTCGAATTCTCCGGCATGCCGCTGCATGGCGCGGCGAACGGCGGCGTAGAGGCTCAGCACCTTCAGGACGCGGGTGGGGCGGATCATCGGCAGGTGATGGAAGCGTATCCCGGGTTCGGCGCGCAGATCGTCGCGGATCGCGTGGCAGAACACGTGGACCTCGTGCCCGGCCTTGACCAGCCAGCGGGAGAAGCCGACGAGGTAGCGCTCGGTTCCGCCGAAGGTGGTGTAATTGCGGTGGATCAGGGCAATCTTCATTACTGTTATTTATTCCTGTTCTTGCGGGATCGGCACGATCCCGGCGACCCGCGCCCACTTCAGCGCGCAGTAGAGGCTCCCCATCCCGGCGAGCAGCAGCCCGGGCACGCCGTCGCGGAAGCCGCCGCTCAGGACGAACCCGGAGAAGAAGCGCCAGCCCGGCCTGAGCCAGAGATCCGTCCAGCGGGCGCGGCGCCCGGCGGCGCGCAATTCGCGGGCGGCGGTGGCGGTGTAGCGGTCGATGGTGGAGAGGTGCTCAGCGAGATCGCGGTAGGGGAGGTGGATCAGATCGCCGGAGAGGGGGGCGACAGGGCCGGAGACCTGCAGGTGATCATGGGGGTTCTGCCCGACCCAGCGGCAGGCGTCGCGCCGGGCCAGCCGTATGCGGGCGTCCGGGTACCAGTGCCCGCCGGTGAGCGCGTGGCCGAGCCAGAGGTTGCGGCGGGAGACGCGGTAGCCCTGAGCGGCAGGCGTCTTCAGCGCCTGCTGGATGGATCGCGCCAGCTCCGGGCTGACCCGCTCATCGGCGTCGATGCTCAGCAGCCAGTCATGAGAAGCCATCGAAAACGCACGGTTCTTCTGCGCCACATGACCCGGCCAGCCGGTGCGGATCACCCGCGCGCCCAGCGACTCCGCCAATTCCGGCGTGCCGTCGGTGCTGCCGGAGTCCAGCACCAGACACTCTTCGGCAAATGCGACCGAACGGATGGCATCCCCGATCCGGTCCACCTCGTCGCGCGCGATGATCACTGCGGAGAGCACAGCCGGATCTATCACGCCTGCCCGGCGCGGCGTGGAGGCGCCCTGCCGGAATATGCTATCCTCGATAGCATGACCGACATCGGAAAGAGATTCTCGCCTGATTATGCGACCGCCCGCGCCCGCTTCCGGGCGGCGACTGCCGGGAAGCCGGGAGGGGCGATCCCGGTCGCCGAACCTGATCTCACCATCGACTGGGCGTGGACCGGCGATCCGCAGGCGCAGGACGTGCTGGTCATCTCCAGCGGGCTGCACGGCGTGGAGGGGTTTCCGGGCAGCGCGGCGCAATTGGAGATGCTGGAGCAGCAGCAGGCGCTCGGGGATCGGGCGCCTGCGGTGCTGTGGGTGCATGTGCTGAACCCGTGGGGGATGGCGAACCTGCGTCGGGTGAACGTGGAGAACGTGGATCTGAACCGGAATTTCATCGGGCCTGATCAGGAGTACAAAGGCGGAGATCCCGGCTATGCCCGCATGGACGCGATGCTCAACCCGCCGACGCCGCCGTCGGTGGATCTGTTCTACCTGCGGGCAGGCTGGCAGGTCGTCCGCTACGGCTTCAAGAACCTGAAGAACGCCATCGCGGCGGGGCAGTACGACTTCCCGAAGGGGCTGTTCTACGGCGGCGCGCGGCTCCAGCCCGAGGCGGCGGCGGCGCTGGCGCTGTTCGGGCGCGAATTGCAGGGGCGGCGGCGCGTCGTCCACCTCGATCTGCACTCCGCGCTCGGGCCGACCGGCCACCTGACGCCGGTGCTGGAGGGGGAGCCGGGGGAGGAGCAATTGCTGCGGGCGCGCTCGGTGTTCGGTCAGGGGATCAAGACCTGGGACGCCGCCGATCCGGACGCCTACCCGATCCGGGGCGGCATGACCCGCGAATTGGCGCGGCGGCTCGCCGGGGTGCGCTACGACGGGCTCACCTGCGAGTACGGCACGAAGGGCAACCTGGCGGTGGTGGCGGCGATGCGCGACGAGTGCCGGCTGCACTTCTACAGCGGGCTGAGCGGCCCTGAATTGCTCACCCATCCGATCAAGCGCGCCTTCGTCGAAGCCTACAGCCGATCTGAAGAAAGCTGGAAGGAGGCGGTGATCCGGCAGGCGTTCCCGCTGTACCAGCAGGGGGCGCGCCTGCTGTCCGCCTGAGCGGGCGCGGGGCAGCTTCGGGGGCAGGCGCGAGTGCGCTTGACGGGTCAGGGGGCGCCGGATAAGAGGGGGGGACTGGCGACGTAGTCAAGTGGCTAAGACAGCGGTTTGCAAAACCGCGATTCACCGGTTCGAGTCCGGTCGTCGCCTTTAAAAAAGCTGGATATATTTCCAGCTTTTTTCTTTTCAGCTTCTCCGGCAACGCATGATCACTCTTGACATGGTTTTGACGTAGAGCCGGATAGAAGGTGCCCAGCTATGGGCGGCCCGCCTCGGCGGCCTGAGGCACCGGAGGTCTGGATGGAGAAGAAGGTATTGGAGATCGCGCTCTACCTCGGAGCGGAGTGGGTGCTGTACCTGCTGATCGGGCTCGGCGCGCTCTCGCTGCTGGTGGCGGTGATCAAGTGGATCTACTTCATCCAGCAGAGCAGCCCGGCGGCTGAGCTGCAGGGGGCGCTTCACCGGTTCTACACCGGGGGGAGCCGGGGCGAGCTGGAGAAGGCGCTCACCGGGATGAAGGGGGTGGAGGCGCGGGTGCTGTCGGCGGGGCTGGAGGCGGCGCGGAGCAACGTTGACGCGATGGAGGACGCGATGGTCGGCACGCTCAGTTTTGAGCGGCTGAAGTTCGACTCCGGGCTGCTGATCATCGGGACGGTGGCCTCCAACGCGCCGTTCATCGGGCTGTTCGGGACGGTGCTTGGGATCATCAAGGCGTTCCACGATCTGGCGCAGAAGACGGACGAGAGCGCGAGCATGGTGATGGCGGGCATCTCTGAGGCGCTGGTGGCGACGGCGGTGGGGCTGCTGGTGGCGATCCCGGCGGTCATGCTGTACAACCTGCTGACGCGGCGGGTGAAGTCACAGCTCGGCCGGGTGGAGAGCCTCGGGCTGCTGCTGGTGAGCCGGGTGCGCGGCGGGGCGGCCTGATGGCGGGGAAGCTCGGCGGGGGCGGCGACGAGCCGATGGTGGAGATCAACATCGTGCCGCTCGTCGATATCGTGCTGGTGGTGCTGATCATCTTCATGGTGACGGCGACGTATATCGTCGCGCCCTCGATCAAGGTGAACCTCCCCGACGCGGCGACCGGGGAGGCGACGGAGCCCTCCTCGCTCGGCATCACGGTCGGGCCGGACGGGGCGCTCTACCTCGACGGGCAGCCGGTGACTGAGCAGGGGCTGCGGGAGGCGGTCCGGGCGGCGCTCGCGGCGGCGAAGGTCGGGGCGGACGGGAAGAAGGATCTTGTCTGCCTGATCGCGGGGGACAAGGACGCGCGGCACGGGGACGTGACGCACGTGATCGATCTGGTGAAGCAGGAGGGCGTGGCGAAGTTCGCGATCAATGTTGATCCGCTCCAACAGCCGATCCCGGCGCCTGCGGCGACCCCATGAGCCTCTCGCCCTTCAGCCCTGAGCCTCCGGCGGAGCGGGCGGTGCGCTGGGGCGGCGGCGCGGGCGCGGTGGGCGCGCTGGCGCTGTTCCTGCTCTTCGGCCTCTCGCAGCCGCTGGTGGTCGAGCGGGCGGAGCAGTGGGTGGAGGTGGTGGTGCAGAAGGCGCAGCCGCCCCCGCCGGCGCCGGAGCCGCCGAAGCCGGAGCCGCCGAAGCCGGAGCCGCCGAAGCAGAAGAAGCCGGTGGACTTCAAGGACATGAAGGAGAAGCCGCCGCCCGATCAGCCGCCGCCGCCCGCCGAGCCGCCGCCGAAGACCGTCCGCCGGGTGCAGGGCCTCTCGGCCTCCTCCTTCGCGCCGGGCGCAAACACCGGGCTGTCGGTGAACGCCGGCAACAGCCTCCAGGTCGCGGCGACCGGTGAGAAGATGGCGATCGACGAGGCGGGCGGGCCGCTGCTGCCGCGCGCCTACACGGCGGTGTCGAAGCTGCCGAAGCTGAAGTCCGCGCCGCCGCTGGAGGTGCCGGAGGAGGCGAAGAAGGCGCTGATCGAGGGGACGATCACGGTGAAGCTGGATCTGGACGAGGAGGGGCGGGTGGTGAAGGTGGCGGTGCTCCGGGGGCTCGGGATGGGGCTGGACGAGGCCTGCGTCGCCGCCTGGAAGGCGTCCCGCTGGACGCCGGGGGAGCAGGACGGGGTGGCGGTGCCGGTCCAGGGGGTGCCGCAGGCGTGCAAGGTGGTACAGACTCAGTGAGACAGGTACAGTGAGACAGACTCAGCAGGCCCGCTCGGCGCAGCGCGCCCGCAGCGGGGGGAGTGATCGATGGCCGGTTGGTTGCGGGAGAAGGGACTGAGAGCGGTGCTTGCGGTGCTGGCGGGGCTGATCGGCCCTGTCTCACCGGCCCGCGCGGAGGAGCCGCCGCCCGAGGAGCCGCCGCCCCTGATAAAAAACCCGCAATTGCTGGAGTTTGTGCAGGCGCCCTACCCGCCGGAGGCGCAGGCGGCGGGGCTGGAAGGCAAGGTGATCCTGGAATTGGAGATCGACGTCACCGGCGCGGTGGTGTCGGCGAAGGTCTCCGGCCCGGCGGGGCACGGCTTCGACGAGGCGGCCCTCGCGGCGGCGCAGCAATTCGTCTTCGCCCCTGCTGAGGACGCGACGGGGCCGGTGCCGGTGATCATCGAATTCGAGTACGGGTTCACGCTGACGGCGCAGCCGGGCGCGGGGGAGGGAGCCGGGGGAGGGGAGGGCGCGGCCGAGGTGGCTGAGGCGCCGGTGAACCTGGAGGGGGTGCTGCTGGAGATGGGGACGCGGCGGCTCCTGGAGGGGATCACCGTGCGGATCGAACCGGCGGGTTCGGCGCCGGGGAGCGACGGGCTGGACGCGGTGACGGACGGGGAGGGGCGGTACGCGTTCCGGGGGGTTCCGTCCGGGGAGTGGACGGTGCGGGTGCGGCACCCCGGCTTCCTGGAGATGACCGGCGCGATCACGATCATCGAGGGGCAGGTCACCGAGGCGAAGCTGTGGCTGAAGAACCAGGCGTACGGGGAGGCGGGCGTGGTGGGCGCCTACCAGCGCGAGAAGGTCGAGGTGACGCAGCGCACGATCAGCATGGCGGAGGTGCGCCGCATCCCCGGCACCTTCGGCGACCCGATCCGGGTGATCCAGAACCTGCCCGGCGCGGCGCGCGCGCCGTTCGGGACGGGGCTGCTGATCATCCGGGGATCGAACCCGGAGGACAGCGGGGTCTATGTCGACGGCATCCGCATCCCGCTCATCTACCACCTCGGCGGCTATGAGTCGGTGATCAACCCCGATCTCGTCGAGGGGGTCGACTACCTGCCGGGCGGCTTCGGCGTGCAGTACGGGCGCAGCATGGGTGGCGCGGTGGACGTGACGACAAAGCGCGAATTTGGCGAGCGCCCGCACCTGACCTGGAGCACGGACATCCTCGACTCGGGCGGGATGTTCACCGCCAGCCTCGGCAAGCAGGGGCAGCACGGGGTGGGGATCGCGGCGCGGCGCTCCTATATCGATCTGATCATCCCGGCCTTCACGCGCAATTCCGGCTTCGTCGCAAAACCGCGCTGGTACGACTACCAGCTCAAGTACATCTATCAGGGGGACGCGCCTTACGAGTTCTCGGCGATGGTGTTCGGCTTCGAGGACGTGCTGATCGCCTCTACGCCCGATGGCTTCGCGCAGGGAACGGATCAGGACACCCAGGGCGATCTGGGGACGCGCTACTCGACGCACCGGCTGGTGATCAACTACGAGCGCCCGCTGACGCAGACGCTGTCGCTCCGGGCGATCCCCTCGTTCGGGAATGACTATGGTGAGTTCACGCTCGGGGACTCGTGGACCGCCACCAACAGCCAGAACACCTTCGAGGTGCGCCTGGAGCTGCCGTGGGAGCCGTCTGAGCACTTCCGGCTGGTGCCGGGGGTGGACTTCCTCGGCGGCTGGGCGAAATTCAGCGTGGAGCTGCCGTTCAACCCGGAGCTCTTCGCTGAGACCGATCCCTTCGCTGAGCGCGAGCCCTACGGGGTCTCGGACACCCAGCCGGGCTGGGGGCCGGACACCTACCTGTTCGCGCAGATCCGCCCGCTGGCCGATCCGGATCAGCTCCTGATCACGCCGGGGGTGCGGATCGGGTACGTCACCGTCACTGAGGAGCTGTCCCAGACGGCGATTGACCCGCGGATGACGGTGCGCTGGGCGATCCAGGACAAGAGCCGCCTCAAGGGTTCGGTCGGCCTCTACAGCCAGCCGCCGCAGCCCTTCCAGGCCTACCGCGACGACGGGGAGCCGGTAAAGCTGACGCCGCAGTACAGCCTCTCCAGCACGATCGGCTTCGAGCAGGACGTCGGGCAGGGCTTCCACGGGGACATCGAGTTTTTCTACAAGCACATGTACGATCTGATCGTGAACAACCCGGAATTGGAGTCCCTGAACGATCAGTTCTTTGTCAATGAGGGCGTCGGGCGGGCCTACGGGATGGAGGTGATGCTGCGGCAGGATCCGGTGGGGCCGGGGTTCGGCTGGATCAGCTACACGCTGTCGCGGTCTGAGCGGCGCGATCATCCAGGCGAAGATTTTTATCTCTTCGATTATGATCAGACCCACATCCTGACCGGCGTCGGCGGCTGGCGGCTGCCGGGGGATTTTGAGATCTCCGCGAAGGCCCAGTACGTGACCGGCAACCCGACGAGCACCTATGCGTCCGGGGTGTACGACATCGATCTGGACAGCTACTCGGCGTTCTCGACCTCCGCCTACAACGGGGAGCGGCTGCCGCCCTACTGGTCGGTGTCGGCGCGGTTCGACAAGCTGTTCACGTTCAAGACCTGGCAGCTCGACCTGTATCTGGATCTGCTCAACGCGATCCACGGGATCAACCCGGAGTTTGTGATCTACAACTACGATTACACTGAGAGCGACTATGTGCGGGGGCTGCCGATCATCCCGAGCCCCGGCTTTGAGATCAAGGCGGACTTCTGATGCATCTCCTTTCAGCGTTCTTGTGGCTTGGGTCTCTGGGCGGGTGCAACCGCATCGAAGTGGCGGAGTCGTGGCAGATCGACCGGATGCGGGTGCTGGCGGTGGCGGCGGAGCCCGCTGAGCCGCAGCCGGGGGAGACGGTGACGTTCCGGTCGCTGATCGTGTCGCCGGACAAGCCGGTGGACTGCTCGATCTGGCTGGCCTGCGACACGGACGGGGGCTACGGCTGCGGGCTGAGCGGAGCCGCAGGGGCCACGGGGAGCGGCACGGGAGACACGGGGGCGGCGGGGGCGTCGTTCGTCGGCATCGACCCGCTGACGCCGCTTGTGTGGACGGTGCCGGAGGAGTTTCTGGCTGAGCAGACTGAGGCGGAGCGGCTGGAGGGGCGCTCGGCGCTGGTGACGGTGCTGTCGGTGGCGGAGTGCGACGGGCTGCTGGAGGGGGACATCGCGGAGGCGGAGGCGCTGCTGGAGGGGTCGCCGGACGAGGTCGAGATCGCCTACAAGCGCCTGCCGGTGAGCCTCGCCCCGACCCCGAACCACAACCCGGAGGTGATCGGGGTGCGGGTGGATGGGGTGGAGGTGGCGCCGGGGGTGCGGGTGGAGCTGGAGGCGGCTGCGACCTACCGGGTGGAGCCGGTGCTGGCGGAGGGCGCGGTGGAGACCTACGCCTACCGCACCGAGGCCGGGGAGGACGAGCAGCGCGTGGAGGAGCCGTACTTCCTGTGGTACGCGCAGGAGGGGAGCTACGATCAGACGGGGACGCTCTACCCGCAGACGGAGGTGGAGTACACGACCCCGGCGGAGCCCGCCTCGCCGGAGCAGTCGATCTGGGTGGTGGTGCGGGATCGGCGGGGCGGGATGGGGTGGCTGGAAGTGCCGATCCGGTTCCGATGAGGATCAGTGGAAAAAGGAGGTTGACCGATTCTTGACGACTCGTATGAAGCGAAGTTTTCCGCTTCTGACGCTCGCTCTACGGCAGGTGTTGGCATCGGCCCCTTGACATCCTGAGATTTCAACGTGATCCTTCGCCCCCATTGACTGCACTGGGAGGCTCAAAGGTCGCAGCATCCTGGGTTGGAGATCCGGCACATCTCACCATCTGTCGAGAGACAGCGGGCGCGATTCCAAATCCATGATAGGATGCCGCCGCCACGAGGCAGCCCGTATCTGATATGCCCTTGTGGGCGACTGGAGTGTGAATGGAGCCGCAGGCATCTCTCCTCTCTCAACTGTCTGTCCGGGCCGGGATCGGTCGGTGGGCGCGCGCTGTGCTGCCTCTCGCCGGGATGCTCGGCGGGATTTTTGGAGGCGCTGCGACCGCGCTGTGGTCGGGCGAGGCGGCTGCTGCCGAGACCTCCGCTGAGGAGGCGATGGCGGAGCGCGATGAAAAGAGCGAGCTGCCGGTCATCCAGAACCGCTTCTTCCTGAAGCAGAACCGGTTCGAGTTCGGCCCCTACTTCGGCTATGTGCCGAACAACGCCTTCAAGGTGAACCCGGCGGGCGGGCTGATCCTGGCCTACCACTTCACCGAGACCTTCTCGGCTGAGGCGGACATCCTCTACGGGCCGGACGGCGGTTACAAGAACCTGACGGTCCGGCTGGTCCAGATCGCGGCGGACAGCGGCAACACCAGCTTCCAGCAGCCTGCTGACAGCATCGCCGTCGGCGCGCTGTTCGCGGCGCGGTGGTCGCCGGTGTACGGCAAGATCAACCTCCTCGGCGAGGGGGTCGTGAACTTCGACTTCTACGGCACGCTGGGGGCGGGGCTGCTGGTGGTGACGACCAAGTACTACGTCGCCTCGGACAACCCGGAGCTGCCGATCCAGGAGGACACCCGGCTGGAGAACTCGGCGCACCCGGCGGTGAACATCGGCATCGGGATGAACTTCTTCATCAACCAGTTCATCGCGCTGAAGATCGACGCCCGCACGGCGGCCTACTTCGGCCCCGAGCCGGACTACGGCACCGGCGCGACCCCGCAGAACCGGCTCTACACCCCGTTCGTGACTTCCGGTGGACTCGCCATCTTCGTACCGAAGATGAAGTCCCGCCTGTTCAACTTCTAAGCCACCAGCCCAGGGCAGACCCAGCGCGGAGCGTGTGATGCAGATGATGTCGATGGTATCCG
>JBEIQZ010000116.1:0-12693 GCA_040376255.1 Alphaproteobacteria bacterium | reverse complement strand
GAAGGTGGCCCCGCGGGCCGGATGTGGGGGGTATCCGCGCCGCGCCCCTCATCCGTCGGCTCCGCCGCCACCTTCTCCCCGTTCCGGGGCGAAGGGACAATGCGGGGGAGGATGCGGGGGAAGGTACGGGGGACGATACGGACGGTGCGCCTGATCGCGCAGGTGCGCGCTGCTGCTGCGCGGTGGCTGCCGGAGGCGATGCGGCCGGTGCGGGTGGCGGTGCTGGGGCGGCTGCCGCTGCTGCCGAACGGCAAGCTGGATCGGCCGGCGCTGACGGCGCTCGCGCGGGCGGCGGCGCGGACGGTGCCGGAGGCGATGCGCCCGCAGGGGGCGACCGAGGTGCGGCTGGCGGCGCTGTGGGCGCGGGTGCTGCTCCGCGACGACATCGCCCGCACCGACCGCTTCATCGACATCGGCGGGGACTCGCTGAAGCTGGCGGAATTGCTGGGGCTGGTGAGGGAGGCGTTCGGGGCGGCAGCCGACCGCCCCGATCCGCTGTTCCTGTATGACGGTACGCTGGCGGAGGTGGCGGCGCGGCTCGACGGGGGGCGTCCCGGCGGGGCGATCAACCCGGGTTCAGCGGCGGGCGCGATCACCATCGGCCCGCTCGCGGCGGCGGCGGACGATCCGGAGGCGATCCGGATGATATCAGAAGCCTCCTTCGACGGCGCGATCCTGGCGTCGACCGGCCTCCCGGCCCGGATGGACACAGCGGCGGCGGCGGCGTGGTGCCGGTCGCAGGACGGGGCGCTGATCCGGCTCGACGGGCGGCCTGCGGGCGCGGGGACGGTGCAGTCGCCGCCGGACACCGGGATCGGGGTGGAGGCGCCGCCGGGGTCGGCGCAATTGGAGGAGTGGCTGCACCCGGCGTTCCGGGGGGCGGGGCTGCTGGGGGCGGGGCGGGCGTGGCCGCTGCTGGCGGCGTGGCTGGCGGCGCGCTTCGATTCTGAGGTGAGCGTGGTGTGGGAGGATCACGCGGCGATGCTGGCGATCCTGCAGGAGCGCGGCTACCGCCGCCTGGGCCGGAGCCACTGGATCAACCCCGATCCTGAGGGTGTGTCAGGCGGCTGCGAGGTCTGGATCTGCGATCTCGCGCCGTACCGGGCCGCGCCCTGAAGGCACCCTGAGAGCGTCGTGCGCCCGCTCCGGAGCCGCGCTATACCCGCCGTCCGGCAGGGCCGGGGGAGGTCGGTTTGGAGTGCAATTGGTTGACGCCCGGCGCGCGGGCGATCCCGATGGGAGAGAAGGGCTGGGGCTGCGTCGCGGTGGCGCCCATCCGGGCCGGGGAGCCGGTGGCGGCCTTCGGCGGCTGGATGGTGGCGCGGGAGGCGCTCTCGCAGCTCAGCGCCTCGCGTCGCGCCCGCTCGATCCAGGTCGAGGAGGATCTGTTCCTCACCGGCGGCGACATCCCGGAGCCTGGCGAGCAGCTCAACCACTCCTGCGATCCGACATGCGGGCTGTCCGGCTCCTCCATCCTGCTGGCGATGCGCGACATCGCCCCCGGCGAGGAGCTGACCTACGACTACGCCACCTCCGACGGCAACGGCTACGATGAGTTCGACTGCCGCTGCGGCAGCCCGATCTGCCGGGGGCGCATCACCGGGCGTGACTGGGCCGATCCGGCGCTCCAGATCCGCTACGAGGGCTGGTTCTCGCCCTATCTGGCGCGCAGGATCGCGGCGCAGCGGCGCGGCTGAGCGGACGAGCCAACCCCCTCCTGTCATTTGCAGCGGTCGTCCCTTCGCCCCGGCTACGGGGAGAAGGTGTCGGCGAAGCCGACGGATGATGGGCGCGGAGAGGGGGAGGGGAGGTCATCGAGGCTGACGCCTTTCTCCGGCACTGCGAGGATGCGGCCCGGATCGTGCGGGCCCTCGATCACCTCCCGCCATCAGACATCCCGGTGCGCGTCCAAAGAGTGCACCTTGGCGGCGTTCCTTCCAGCGACAAACCCGAAGGTGAGGGCAGGGCCAATGGTGCCACCTGCCCCCCAATAGCCCTGGCCTACCGGTCCGGCCACACAGTTTCCGGCGCCGAAGAGCCGGGGGATGGCGGTGCCGTCGTGGCGGAGGACGCCCGCGTCTGGCCCGATCACCGGCCCACCGCAGGTGTCGAGCAAGGCGGCGCCCAGCGGGATGCAGTACAGGGGACCGTTGAGATCGAGCGGCGACATCGTCGGGTTCGGGCTCCCCCGCAGCGGGCCTTGCCACGCTGCCTGGATGGGGGTCTCGCCGCGATGGAAATCGAGGTCTACGCCGCTGGCTGCGAACCCGTTGAAGCGCGCGACGGTCGCCCGGAGCTGCGCGGCGAAGTCGGGCGCGAGGGACACGTCTGGCCCCACCACCGCCGAGCCTGCGCGCTTCCCCCGCAGCGTATCCAGCCGCGACGCGACGGCTGCGGCCAGCGCCTCGGGGGAGTCTCCCTTGATCACCCAGGGGGCGGGCCACCCGGGCATCGGCACGCAGCCTCTCCAGGGCCAGAAGGTGGGCTCATTGGCGACCCGCTCGTCATAGATCAGGAATTGCACAAGGTTGGGATAGCCGGTCCCTTCTGCATGAAAGTGGCTCTGGGCGCGCACATGGTACATCGCCTTCTCATTCACGCACCGGCGCCCATTTTGGTTCACGATCACCATGCTGTCCCCATAGGGGAGGAAGCAGTGGGTAAAGGGATTTAACACCTTCCCCCCGTTTTGAACCAGCTCCTCCAGCGCCGCCTGGTAATAGAACCCGTTGGCGAGGTTCCCCACGCGGGCCCCGAGCGCCTGACCGATCTCAAGGAAGTCGCCTGTGCCGGTGGAGACGGAGCCGCTGCCAAAGACAGCGCCCCGCAGGTGCGCCAGCTTGTCGCCGCTGTGGCCGAAGCCGCCCGACGCGAAGACGACGCCCCGTCTTGCATGGGCCACGCCCTTCTCTGAGCCATGTTCAAACGCTGCGCCGGTGATCCCGCCCTTCCCGTTGGCGCGCACGCCGGTCACCCGATGATCGACCAGGATGCGGGCGCCCCGGCTGCCCACATACTGCACCATGCGGTCGATCAGGAACTGTCCCGGCCAGGCCATCGCCCCCGGCGGCGTGATCGCCGTCAGCACCCGTCCATACGGGGCCTTGTTCTCCGCCAATTCCGCGTGGTAGTCGGGATCTGAGACGGGGCTTGGCGAGGAGCCGAGCGTGGCAGGATCATGGCATCAATGGCCCCGAGCGCCATCATCCGCTCCAGCGCCGGGGCCGCCTCATCGTAGTACGCCGACAGCAGGGCGTGGTGGTGCGCGCCGACGCCGAGCAGCGGATCTTCGGGGTTGTAGAGGGAGGGGTAGGAGAGACGGGCCATCAGCTTAAGCGCGTCTGCCTTGGGATCTGAGAGCCCAGCCTGCCGCATCAAGTGGTTATCGGGAATCCAGAATGCGCCGCCCGATCCCCTGGTCGTGCCGCCAGGGGCGTCCCCTGCCTCCAGCATCAGCACCGAGGCCCCCTCCTCCATCGCGCCGATCGCTGCGGCCAACGCCGCGCCACCCGCGCCCACAATCACCACGTCTGCTTCTTGATCGTGCTGGCTCATCGCATCACCTCCGTCGCAGGTACTCTATACAAAAGGTTGGTATGAAATCAAGGGAGGTCGCTCCTGTGGTGTCAGATGGATGGGCGTTCCCGTATTCAAGAACCCGGCGCATGGTTGCCAGCGCTGATATCTACAGCCGGGCTGCGATCCACCCCCGGATGAGCGCCCCCTGGAACACCTGGACGGGCGCCGGGAAACCGGCCTGCGCGATCATCGCCTCGACCGCTGCCGGGCCGTGTGCGGCGACGTCCCGCCCGAACGCGGCGAGGAACATGGGCCTGCGCTCCTCCGGCATCCCTGACAGGGTGAGCCACAGCTCCATCACCGGCCCGAAGGACGGGGCGCGCAGGTCGGCGCACAGGTCGGCGTTGAACAGCAGCCCGCCGGGCTTCAACCGCCGGGCGATCTCCGCGAAGTACGCCTGCCGGTCGTCCGCGCCGGTGATGAAGTGGGAGACCAGCACGCTGGTGGCCGCGTCGAACGGACCGCCGGGGCTGTCCGGCAGCGAGGACACGAACCCCGCGTGGAACGTGCAGCGCTCCGCGAAGCCCTCCGCCTCAGCGCGCCGCTGCGCCACGGCGAGCATCGCCCCGGACGGATCGGCGAGCGTGAACCGCCAGCGGGGGAAGAGCGGGGCGAGGAACCGCGCTTCAGCCCCGGTGCCGGCGCCTGCGATGAGGATGTGCGCCTCGTCCGGGAGCGCCGAAAACTGGCACCGGATCAGCAGGTGCAGCACATCCTTGATGGCGAGGATGGGCGTGAGGGTGCGGTCGTAGCTCTCTGCGTGCGCGTCGAAGGACTGGATGATGGCGTGGACAGTGGACATCTTTGTCACCCGGATGGAGAGGTGTGCGCCCCGGCATTGGTATCTGTCTGGTGCCTTGACGGTATCCAGATGGTATCCAACCGGCAGGCGCCGATCAGCGCAGATCCCGCACCACGCTGATCCGCCCGTCCTCGCTGAGCCCGTCCACCATCGCCCCGCAGGCGCGCATCCGGTGGAGGAAGGCGGCGGCCTCCGGGGTGACCGGCTCTCCGGGGATCAGCACCGGGACGCCGGGGGGGTAGACCGTGACGATCCCGGCGGAGACGCGCCCTGCGGCCTCCAGCAGCGGCAGCTCCTCCGGTTCGGCGAAGGCGGCCTCGCGCGGGGTGAGGGCGGGGGGCGGGGTCGGGGGCAGGTCGGGGAGCGGCGCGGGCGCTCCGGTATGTCCGGCATGTCCGGCAGCGATGTCGGCGGCGATGGCGCGCAGGCCGTCCACGAGGCGGCGCAGGTCGCGGCGCTGATCGCCGATCGTGACGATGGCGAGGACGGAGGCCTCGTCCGCCATCTCGACCTGCACGCCGTACCGGCGGTTGAGGAGGCCGGACACCGCGTAGCCTGAGCAGCCGAGCCCCCCGACCAGCACGGTGAGCTTGCCGGGATCGAGCGCCGGGGCGCCGGTCAGATCCGCCGCGCCGGGGCAGCGCAGGCCGGGGATGCTGTCGATCTGGGCGCGGGCCGCCGCCGCGAGCCGGATCGCCCGCCCGAGGAGCCGCGCCCCGCCGGTGGCGATCTGCATCCGGGCCGCGTCGAGCGAGGCCATCAGCAGGTAGGACGGGCTCGTCGTCTGGAGGGTGCGGAGCGCGCGCGAGATCCGCTCCACCGGCGCCCGCCCGCCGCGCGCGTGGAGCATCGAGGCCTGCGTCATGCCGCTGAGGATCTTGTGGGTGCTCTGCACGACGAGGTCGGCCCCCGCCTGCAGCGCCGAGCCCGGGAGGGCCGGGTGGAAGCCGAGGTGCGGCCCGTGGGCCTCGTCCACCAGCACGATCATCCCGCGCGCCTGCGCGTAGGGGACGATCTGCGCGAGATCGGCGCAGACCCCGTTGTAGTTGGGGCTGGTGAGCAGCAGCACCCGGCACGCCGGGTTCGCGTCGATGGCCTGCCGGGCCTCGGCGAAGGTGACGTTGAGCATCATCGGCAGCCGGGCGTCCGCCTTCGGCGCGAAGAACACCGGGCGCGCCCCCGACAGCACCAGCCCCGCCACCACCGACTTGTGGGCGTTGCGCGCGATCAGGACGGGCGCGCCGGGCGGGCAGGTCGCCAGGATCATCGCCTGGTTCCCCACCGTCGTCCCGTTCACCAGAAACCATGTATGGTCAGCCCCGAACGCCCGCGCCGCGAGCCCCTGCGCCTCCCGGATCACCCCGCGCGGCTGGTGGAGCGCGTCCACCTCCTCCAGCAGCGTAAAGTCGAGGCCGAACAGCCGCGCGCCGACCGCGCCCCTGAGCCGGGACGCGACCGCCTGGCCGCCCTTGTGGCCGGGCGTGTGGAAGGAGGTCTTCCTGTCCGCCGCGAGGCGGATCATCGCGTCCAGCAGCGGGGTGCGCCGCTGATCGTACGGGTCTTCAGGGATCACTTCTTCAGGGATCAATGGTAGGTGAACAGCGGGCGGCCATCCTCGATGATCCGCTCCTCGCTCTCGATCCGCTGCCGGACGTGCTTCGGCAGGAGGAAGTGGCCCTGGTGCAGCTCGCCGCTGTAGTAGCGCAGCTCGCCGGTGATGTGCTGCGCGATCCGCGCGTCCATCTCCTCCGGGCCGGGGCTGCGGGGATCGGCGCCCTTCGAGGCCACCGCGAAGCCCCAGGGCAGGCCGAAGGAGGGGATTGCCGCCTGGTAGACCGCCACGTGAGGGAAGGCCGTGCGGAGCGTCTGGTACACCGAGGAGAGGCAGAGCAGGCTGTTGACCGCCGTCGTCCCTGCCTGGAGCGTGATCATTCCCTGCGCGGTGAGCCGCCGGTTGACGAGCGCGTAGAACTCGCGCGTGTAGAGCAGGTAGGCCGGGCCTTCTTCGACGGGCTCTGAGATGTCGATGATGATGACGTCGTAGGTCTCGTCCGTCTCTTCGAGGTACTTCCGGGCGTCCATGTGCAGGAGCTTGACGCGCGGATCGTCGAAGGCGCCCATGTGCCACTCGGGGAGCTGCTCACGGCAGCGCTCCACCACCTCCTGATCGATGTCCACCATCAGCACGTGCTCCACCGAGCGGTGCTTCAGGATCTCCCGCACCGTCGCCCCCTCGCCGCCGCCCACCACCATCACCCGCTTCGGGTCGGGGTGGATCAGCATCGCCGGGTGGACGAGCGTCTCGTGGTAGATGAACTCGTCGGCCTCGCTGGACTGCATCTTCCCGTCCAGCACCAGGATGCGCCCGTAGCTGCCCGTCTCCATGATCTCCATCCGCTGGAAGGCGGTCTGCGCGGCGTACAGGGTGCGCCGGATGCCGTGGATGTGGCCCTCGTCGGGGCTGAGGAAGTCGTTGAACCATTTGTAGCTCTTGGGATCAGCCATTCGCGGCGGGCGCTCCGGTGGGGGTTGGGACAGGCTTGAGCGCCTCCAGCGGGAACACGCCGCGCGGCACCTCGATGATCGTCGGCTGCGCGCTCTGGAGGCGGTCGATCAGGAATTGCGCGGCCACCCCCGGCTGGAGGGTGTCGCCGCAGGTGAAGATGTCAACGGCGGCGTAGCTGTACTCAGGCCAGGTGTGGATGGAGAGGTGAGACTCAGCGATGATCACCACGCCGCTGACGCCGACAGGTGAAAACGCATGAAAGTGTGAGCCGAGGATCGTCGCCTTCGCGGTGACAGCCGCCTCCAGCATGAACGCCTGGATCACATCGACATGGCAGAGCAGATCGCTGTTACAATCTTTCAGATCTACAAGCAGATGTACCCCCAGCCTGTTCACACGCTCCCCTGGATACCAGGCGGCTGGTATCTGTCCCGCGCAGATCAGTCAAGAAAAGACCCGACATACCGACATGAAGAAGAGATGGCCGATGCTCGCCCGCTGCGCGTTCCGTGCTAAGCGTGCTTCCATCAACCATCTCTTCAGGTCGGTTGCTCTCTTGATACGGAGCTGCTTTCAGCATTCCCGTATCATACGCGCAGCCCCCTGAGGATCGCCCCGGTTATGCTCCCGGCAGGAGGGAGCATGTTCACTGTCCCCACGCGGCTCGGCCCCAGCGCGATCCACGGGCTCGGCGTGTTCGCCCGCGAGAATGTCCCTGCCGGTGCCACCGTCTGGGCGGAGACGCCGTGGAGCCTCCGCCGGTTCACGCCGGAAGAGGTGGAGGCCGCGCCGCCGCACATCCAGGACTACCTCAGGTGCTACGCCTATCTCTATGAGGGGCAATGGCTGCTCTGCCTCGACGACTCCCGCTTCATGAACCACGCCGATGACGACGCCACCGTGCGGGAGCTTCCGGGCGGGCCGTCGGTGGCGGCGCGGGACATCGCGGCGGGCGAGGAGCTGACCTGCGACTACCGCGCGTTCGATGGACACTGGAGGGAGAAGCTGGGGGGCTGATATCGTATGCGCGCTGAGGTCAGCCCGCTCCGGCGCGATCCGGCTCCGGCGGGCGGAGCGCCTCAAGCCCGTCCAGCAGCAGCCCGAGCCCGAACCCGGGATCGTGCACGCCGTCATAGCGCCCCGCCGCGACGCTGATCGTCAGCGCGCGCATCGACGGGTAGCGCTCGGCGGGGAGCATCGGCAGGAACTGCGCGGCCATCTCCGCGTACCGGCTGCGCTCCAGCGGGAAGTGGAGCGCCTGGAGGGTGAAGCCGTAGATGTGGCTGTCGATGGCGTTGCGGGCGTGATCCGCCAGCTCCAGGCTGAAGCCCGCGTCGAGCAGGCAGCCGATCGTGGCGTCGATATAGCGCAGCATGCCGGGGCCGATGTTCACCCGCGACATCATCAGCCCGCAGGCCCACGGGTGCCGGAGCAGCGTCCGGTGCGCGGACCCGGCGCGCCCGATCATCGCCGCGCGCCAGCCGCCGGACGCCGGAGGCACCTCGATCTCCTGCACGACAAGATCGACGATCCCGTCGAGGACGTCGTCCTTGTTGGAGACGTGGTTGTACAGCGACATCGCCTGGACGCCCACCGCCTCCCCGAGCGACCGCATGCTGAGCGCGTCGAGGCCCTGCGCGTCGGCGATGCCGATTGCCGCCCGCAACACCTGCTCCCGGCTCAGCGGGGTGCGATCCCCCGATCCCTGCCTCCGCATCGCTGCCCTCCACTTGTCACATCTGGATGATCGTCCTTCCCCGGCTGTGGCCTCGCCCGAGCTCAGCCATCGCCGCCGCCAGCCCGCTTAACGGGATCCGGCGCTCGATGACCGGGCGCACCCTGCCGTCCGCCGCCATCGCCGCAACCGTGGAGAGCGCCTCGCGGGTGGGGGTCGCCACGAGGCCCACGAAGGTCGTCGATGAGAAGAGGTTGCTGGACACCCCCCACAGCACGTCCAGCATCGGGCCGACCCAGGGGTGCTCCGCGCCGCCCGCGCAGGCGACGTACCGCCCCCCCGGCTTCAGCGCCGCCCGGCAGGCGCTCAGCGGGCGGTTCCCGACCATGTCGAGGATCACGTCGTAGCGGGCGCCGGTCGCGGTGAAGTCTGTCGTGCCGTAGTCGATCACGTGATCGGCCCCGATTCCCCGCACCGTCCCCGCGCTCCCGGCGCTGCACACCCCGGTCACCTCCGCGCCCATCGCCTTCGCGATCTGGACCGCGAAGCTGCCGACCCCGCCCGCCGCGCCGTTGATCAGCACCGACTGCCCCGGCTGGAGCCGCCCCGCGTCGCGCAGCCCCTGCAGCGCCGAGGTCGCCGCCACCGGCAGCGAGGCGGCGTCCTCAAGGCTGAGGCCGGGCGGCACGGGCGCCAGCGCCCCCGCCTCCGCGCAGACGTACCCCGCGAAGCCGCCCCCTTTCACCTCCCCGAACACCTCGTCCCCGGGCGAGAACTCCGTGACCCCGCCCCCCACCGCCGCGACCCGTCCGGCGATGGCCAGCCCCGGGATCGGCTGGTTCGGCCGCGTCAGCCCGAAGCCCGCCGCCCGGATCAGCAGCGGCGTGCCGGTCAGCAGGTGCCAGTCGCCCTTGTTCAGCGCCGCCGCCACCACCTCCACCAGCACGCCGCCGTCGCGGACAGCGGGGCGCGGGAGGCTGCGGATCTCCAGGACGTCGGGGGGGCCGTACACCGCGTGGAAGGCGGCGGTCATCGTGTCGGGTCGCATAGCGCCTCAGGGAGGGCTGCCGGGGCAGCGGTGGGTTGATACATACACTGTAAGCATACACTGTATGTATGTCAACCCCCTCCCGCACGATCCCTCCCGCACGATCCCCGGCGCGGCCCGGCTGGCACCGGTCTTGCGTTACATGCGGGCCGGAGGGCCGCCATGAACTACCCGCTCGCGCTGCTGCTGGCCTCGCTGTCCGTCGCGCTGCTGGAGCGGCTGCGCCCGGCGCGCCCCGATCAGCCCGCGCTGCGGCGGGGGCTCTGGACGGATCTGGTGTACCTCGTCTTCAACGGCCATTATCTCGGCGTCGCGCTGGGCTGGATCGCGGCGCGGACGCTCGATCCTGCGCTGGCGTGGCTCGGCGCGTGGCCCGCCGCGCTCACCGGCGTCGCGGGGGGCTGGCCGCTGCCGGCGCAGATGGTGGCGGCGGTGCTGGTGCTGGATCTGGCGCAGTGGATGATCCACCGGGCGCTGCACCGGTACGCGTGGCTGTGGGAATTCCACAAGATCCACCACTCCATCCAGGACGGGGAGATGGACTGGATCGTGTCCTTCCGGTTCCACTGGGGGGAGGTGATCGTCTACCGGGCGCTCCAGTACCTGCCGCTGGCGCTCGCGGGGTTCCGGGCGGAAGCCCTCTTTTTTCATGCCGTGCTGGGGACGGTGATCGGCCACCTCAACCACGCCAACGTCCGGCTCCCCGGCGGCCCCTGGCGCTACCTCCTCAACAGCCCGGCGATGCACCTCTGGCACCACAGCGTCGACGGCCCGCCCCGCAATTTCGGCATCATCCTGTCGGTCTGGGACTGGCTCGCAGGCACCGCGCACCTCCCCGATCACCCGCCCGCCCGCCTCGGCTACCCGGGGCAGGAAGAGCTTCCCGCCGGGTTCCTGCGCCGCTCGCTCTGGCCGATCCGGCTCCCGCGCGGCCCGGGCTGAGCGCGCCTGTTTCCCGGTCTGTTTCGCAGTCTGTTTCATGACGTGTTTCACACGCTGAATCTTGTCTCTCTGTCTCTCCGTGAGGTCACCATGCTCCGCTCCATCGTCTCCTTCTTCTGCGTGTTCCTCGGCTGCGCCGACACCGCCGCCCCCGGCGCGACAACCGCGACCGCCGGGGCCGCCGCGCAGACCGTCCGCACCGTCGATGTCGCCACCCTGAAGGCAGACATGGATCGCGGCGCCGTCCCGCTGCTCGTCGATGTCCGCAGCGCCGGGGAGTACGGCGGCGGCCATGTGCCGGGGGCGAAGAACGTCCCGCTGGATCAGGTCGGGGCGCGCGTCGCCGAGTTCGGGGCGCCGGGATCTGAGGTGTATGTGATCTGCCAGTCGGGCGGGCGCTCAGCCAGGGCCGGGGCGGAGCTCGCCGCGAAGGGCCTGCGGCCGGTCAACGTGAGCGGCGGCACCGGGGCGTGGCGGGCGGCGGGCTACCCGGTGGAGTGATGTCGGGTGTGGACAAGCTGAAACCAGGTTCAGCGCGGATCGTTGAAGTGCGTGCTGAGATCAAATTACGCGCCGATCAGCCCGATCCCCTCCCGGAGCCGCTGCGGGCGCACGGGCAGCCCCAGGACGGTGGCGGGCCACTCGGCGGGGCGGCGCGGATCGTGGAGGCGGGTCTTGTCGGGGTTCAGGCGCATGCGGATCGCGGCGAGGGCGCGCTCCAGCTCCGGCAGCACCCATCGCCCGTCCCCGGAGGCGACGAGGGCGAAGTCGTCGGCGTAGCGGATCGCTGCGTGGAGGGTGCGGTCGGCGGCCGGGCTGGCGTGTGCGGCGGCCGGAGCGGTGAGGATCATCCGCAGATCGACGCGCATCCCCGGGAAGATGGCGCGGTCATGCCCGTCGGCGGACAGCCGGCAGATCAGCCCGTCCACCTGCTCCACCATGCAGGTGTTCGCCAGCAGCGGCGAGAGGCAGACCCCCTGCGGCAGGCCGACCCCCGGCATCCAGCGGCCCATCATGCGCCCGACCGTCGCCAGCGCCAGCGGATCGGGCCAGTGTCGCTGGACAGCCGCCAGCAGCGTCCGGTGGTCGATCTCCGGGAACATGCCCCGGATGTCGGCGCGGACGAGCGTCCAGTCGCCGGGCCAGCCGCGCCCGCAGAGGGTGGCGACGGCCTGCTCCCGGCTGCGGCCGGGGCGGAAGCCCCACACGTGCGGCGCGAGGACGCGCTCCAGCGCAGGCTCCATCAGCAGCAGCAGCGCGCCCGCCACGAGCTGATCGGCCAGCGTCGGGACGGCGATCTCCCGCACCTTGCCATCCCGGCGCAATTGGAGGTGGAGCAGGCCGTAAGGCTGGTATGTCCCGTCCAGCACCCTGCACCGCAGCGCCTCCAGCAGCTCCGGCGTCACATGCTGCGGCTGCATCCCGTCGAGCCCCGGCGCGCCGCCGACCACCTGCCGGTCGTGGGCGAGGCGCAGCAGCGCGGGCGTCCAGCGCGCCCGGATCTGCCCGTCCGGCGGGAGCGCGGCGTACCAGGCGTGATCTTCCGCCGTCGCCAGCCGCCCGATCACCGGAGCCGCCGGAAGTGCTCGACAGCGGCCCAGCCGACGGCCTCGGTGAGCGCGGCGGCGGTGGCGGCGTTCGCGGCGTTGCCGATGCCGGGGAGGAAGGCCAGCAGCCACCGGGAGGCCTGGCGCCCCGCCATCGTCGCCATGAACGGGAGCAGGATCTCTGCGATCGTCTGCTGGCTGGGGCGGACGCCGAATTCTGCGCCGAGCGCCTGGATCATCACCGCCTGGATTGTCGCGAGGGCAGGCGCGTCGACGGGGAGCTGCGCCATGCCCGCGCCGACAGCGGCGGCAGCAGCGGCGGCGCCGTGGATGACGAGGTGCAGGCTGGTGTCGTCGGGCTGCGCGAGGGATGCGGACATCGTTGTCTCCGGTTCACACAGGAGACGGAGCGCATACGGCGGATCGGACAGCCCGGAGGGGGATCAAGGAGAAGTACCGGGATCGGACAAGTACGGAGAGGTACTTCTCACGTGTTCAGGGGATGGCACATCGGCCCTATCGGCGGGAACACATCATGGGGATGATGGCGGTAAGTCTGGCGATAAAAGCGCATCTACAGGTATGGATGAGTCT
>JBEIQZ010000182.1:0-10154 GCA_040376255.1 Alphaproteobacteria bacterium | reverse complement strand
GGGTAGTTGATGCCATCGACAGAGTCGAGGAAGCCGACGAAGTTTTTGCTGAAGTGACAATCTTGGCAGTTGGTGGAATCGGCTTTCCAGTAGGATTGAAATTCACTGTCTCGGCCTGGAATATTTCCATTTGCATCTATTGAAAATTTTAAATTTGCATCAACAGTTTGAATGTTTGTATTTGAATCATAGACCGGCCAGGGAGTGAGGAGGGTTGGATCTTTTGTGACCTGACTGAGAGCGGCAGATGCAAAGTAGGTTCGATAGGTTCCGTTTGGGAGGCGGAGGGTCTGCGTCGTACCTGTTTGGAGAGACCAGCCAAGTTGCCGAGGAAGACCAGAGCGGTTGGGGCAGGGGTTGGGGTCACGCAACTTGAAGGCTGGCCCTTGGAGCCGCCATCCGCATGGGGTGGTTTGCACAGGAAAGGGGTCGCCCCATACATACTTTGAACCTTCCTCATCGGGGACAAGGTTTGCATAGGGATCGGTCCGTGGGGTATAAGAACACTGCTGGCAACTGCAAGAAGCACAGGAATCATCCGTCGCCTTCTGGTAGGCGCGGAGCTGCTCATGAATTTGTTGACGGAATTGATCGCGTTGTTTTTTGATTTCACTGCGCCATTGATTCAGGATTTCTTCCCCGCTGAGAGTGGTCATCGATTCGGTGGAAGATATCTTCATCGGTACTCCTCTGGAGGTTGAGTCTCCCCGTACCAATCCCAACCCCAGCAGACAAATCTATTGTCAGGTGTGAGGCCGCAGGCATGTTCCATGTCACTGGCAACTTGAACAAGTGGAACCTCTGGAATCGACATGACATCTCCACAATACTGGCCCCACACACACCCCCAGCAGGTTGGGGTGCCATCTTGAAGAATGCCACAATTCCAATCGCCCGTGATCGACAGATCTTTCCAGCGATATCCACGGGGATGTGCATCTGCTGCAAACTCTGTCCAACATGAAATGTTTCCATCACCATCCAATCCACATCCATAATCTTCTGTCCCAGATAACGTCTTGAAATTACCTTCTAATCGAATGGTCATGGTCTCAGCGGATGGATCGTCTTTATACCAACATCGAATGTCTCTTGAAGATGTCAATGCACAAGCCGAAAATGAGCTAACATCTATGTCTATAAATTGCCCTTCTGGTGGTTCATACGTTATGAAATATGCAGAAGTTGTATACCACCAAGCTATATGTCCATTTTCATTTAATGCAGCACATCCAGATCCACCACATACCAATCTCATCCATTTCCCAGGTGGAGGTGATGGATATGGATGGTTTGGATTTAATGATTCTCCCCAGCAAATAATTTCTCCATCTTCTCGTAGGGCACAAATTCTTGAATTTGCTATTCCAATTTCAAGAAAAATTCCTGAAGGAACATCCAATTGATGGGTTTGGTTTTGTCCCCAACAGACGATTTTTCCTGTCTCTGTCAATGCACAGCTATTGTACCCACCTACATCTACTCGCCGATAATTCAAATTCAACCCTGGCCACTCGACCGCCGCCGTATCGTCCCCCGTCTCCCCGCTGTCGCCTCCACCGCTCTCCGTCACACTGTCGGAGAGCGACACCTGCGCCGCCGTGATCGACCAGTGGTTGCCCTCTGCTGTCCCCGTGTCCAACACATGCACTTCCGGTATACCCGGCACGCTCCCGTCGCCGGTCGCCCGGCACCCCCACAGCAGCAACAGCCCGATCAGTCGTTGATCCACAGCGTCACCCGCGCCTCGGCGTCGATCCATTCCGGCGTGCTGCCGCTGATGGCGTCCACCCACAGCACCGCGTCCACCCTCCCGCTGAAGTCTGCCGTCACGTTGAACGCCATCAACCCAAGCGCGGTGTGCGTCGTCACGCTCCCGAGTTGCTGCCCGGAGAACGGGTTCTCGGAGGGGCGCGGGCTGTCCTTGGTTCCCTCGTACAGGTCGAGGTTGAGGCGGGCGTTGGCGCTGGAGCGCGCGTAGCTGGTGAGCTCCCAGCGCAGCTTGACGGCGTTGCCGAGGACGGAGAGCAGGGAGACAGGGAGCAGGTTTTTGATGCCGCCGCCCGTCTGGTTGCTGTTGTAGATAGTGCGGGGAAAGGCGACAACAACCGGTTTCATGCAGACGCTCCTTTCCTGGCCGCATAATAGAGCCACCACCACCACGCAAGCTCCGTGCCAGGTGAGAGGGGGGCTGAACCCTGGATGATGTATAGAATCATACAGAGTGTTCGGGGCTGATGGTATAAAAAGGAGCGATGAAGCTGCGACCTGCGCTCCGGTTTGCGTGTCCTGTCCCCGGCGGGCCGATGGTGGACGGGCGGCGCCATTGTGATCTGTGCAGCAAAGATGTCATTGATCTGAGCCGGATGACAGAAGATGAGGTCGCGGCCCGGTTGAAGGCGCAGCCGGGGGAGGTCTGCGGGCGCGTGCGGGCGGACGGGGCCGGGCGGCTGATCTTCGCGGACAGCCTTCCGGCGGGCAGGCTCCGGGCGGGCGCGCTGCCGGGCCTGCTGCTGGGCGGGCTGCTGCTGGCGGGGGAGGCGGAGGCGGGCGGGCAGGCGGGCGGGCTGACCGGCGAGTCCGTCCCGTACCGGGAGACAGAGATCGATGGGTTCATGGAGCTGGTCGAGGACCCGATCCGGTGGCAGTTCCGGGTGGAGGCGGCGGCGTGGCCGGACGCGTCAGCGGTTCAGGCGGTGCTGCTGCGCGAATTCCCGCTGCTGCGGCAGGTGCTGGAGCCGCTGGCGGCGTCGGCGCCGGGGGCGCGGCTGGCGGTGACGGTGGACGCGGCGGGCGCGGTGACCGGGGCGGCCTTCACGCCGGACGCCGGGAGCGGGACGCTGGAGCAGCGGATGTTGCTGGAGCGGGTGTCGGGGATGCGGTTTCCGGCGACGGCGTCCGGCGGCACGATCACGGTATGGATGGGGCCGCAGGCCGCGCCGCCTCCGGGATCGGGGAGCGCCAGCCCTGGGTGACGCCCTGGAAGGCGGGGCCGCCGTCCGCGCCGATGATCGGCTCTGCCTCACAGAGCGCCTCGTAGAAGGGGAGCGCCTTCAGGATGTTCTGCATGTCGTCGTAGAGCGGGCAGGTGGCCTCCAGTATCTCGTCATCGAGCTGGAGGCGGAGGTGGTAGGCGTGCAATTGGAGGCGGACGAGGCCGCGCTGCTGCGTCCACTCCCGGTTGAGGTCGCGGTCGCCGTGCTGCATGTCGCCGAGGATGGGGTGGTTGTGGCCGCGCAGGTGGCGGCGCAATTGGTGGTAGCGCCCGGTGCGGGGCTGGAGGCGGACGGCGGAGCAGCGGGGCTCGGGGCAGGAGGCGAGGGGTTCGGCGGTGGTGAGGGAGGCGCGGGTGGCGCCCTCGTCGCGGAGCGGGCGGTCGATGCGGACGGCGCCGGGGGGCATCTCGCCGCGAACGAGGGCGAGGTAGCGCTTGGTGCCGGAGCCGTCAATGAGCGCCCGCTGGATGTCGGCGGCGCGGGCGGGGGTGAGGGCGAAGGCGACGCAGCCGGAGGCGGGGCGGTCGAGCCGGTGGACGGGGTGGAGGTAGCGCCCGATCTGGTCGCGGACGCGCTGGAGCAGCAGCAATTCCTCCGGATCGGCGTCGGACTGGCGGTGGACGAAGAAGCCGGGGGGCTTGGCGACGACGAGCCAGTCGCGGCCCTCGGCGAGGACGGGGATGGGGGTTCTCAAACCGGGTATCCGATCAGGCGGTTCTGGTAATACCAGGTGAGCGCGCCGCCGATCTGGACGCCCTCCGGCACGATGTCGAGGGCGCGGGTCTTGTGGAAGCTGCGGAACAGGCGGAGCGCGTCGTCGAGGACGGCGGGGGCTTCGGCGGGGCAGTCGCGGCGCAGGTGGGGGAGGGCGCCGAGGATCTGCGCGATGCGCCGCTCCAGATCGGCGCGCGGGACGGTGCGCTGCCAGGGGTAGAGGCGCAGCAGGCGGAAGGTGTCGGCGCCGGGGTGCTGGCGGCGCAGCACGTCCCAGGCGGCGCGGGCGGCGAGGTGGGTGGACTGGAGGACGAGGTTGTCCTGGTAGGCGGCGCAGAGTTTTTCGGAGAGCCGCGCGGTGTAGAGCTGATCGCGGACGGGGTCGATCACCGGGGCGCCGCTGCGGTCGCAGACGTAGCCGCGCCGGTCGACCGGCTCGCCGCGCGGGTCGAGGGAGTCGCCGGAGGCGTCGACGGGGTTGCCGAAGGGATCGAGCGGCTGGCCGAAGGTGACGTGGACGCGGCAGTCGAGCTGCATCAGGCGGCGGGAGAAGCCGGCGACCTCGCGGCTGCGGGAGGACTCGTCGTCGAGGATGATGTAGCGCTGCTTCCCCTCCTCGGCGAGCGCGTCGGCCACCAGCGTCTCGGCCTCCAGCACGACGGCGATGGAGAGGGTGCAGGGGACGATGTAGACATCTTTTTTGGCGGGGTTCCCGGCGGGGCCCTGCTGGAGGTTCTCGATCCACGCCTGCAGGCCGGTGCCGAGCAGCCCTTTTTTCAGCTGAGGTTCGATGCGCCCGGCGCGGGAGCGGGTGCCGCCGGGGAAGAACAGGGAGTGGCCGCCGCGCTTGATGGTCTCGGTGGAGTAGTCCTTGAGCGTGTCCTTGTAGAGCGCGTTGCGCTTGCGCCGGTCGACGGTGTAGGCGCCGAGGCGGCGCATGAAGAAGGACATCACCGGGTTGGTGAACAGGTTGAGCCCGGCCCCGTAGGCGGCGGGGGGGAGCCCGGCGGCGTAGAGCGCGTAGCCGATCAGCGGCGAGTCGAGGTTGGAGACGTGGGTGGGGGCGATGACCAGCGTGGCGCCCTGCGCGACGAGGTCGCGGAGCATCGGGAGCGGCCCGTGGATCTGGATGCGGCTGGACGGATCGAAGCTGCCGAGCACCAGATCGCGCCCGGAGGCGGCGGAGAGCAGCCGGGTGAGCGCGCCGGGGAGGGCGCGGGTGGCGACGGCGTAGGCGCGGCGCGAGAAGGGGTTGTGGATCTCTGTCGCGTAGTGGCGGCAGAGCGCATCGGCGGCCTGCAGCAGATCGGGGCGGTACCCTGAGCGGACCGCGCGGGTGGCCCGGTCGAGCAGCGCCTCGTACAGCGGCTCCCCGTCCTCCGGATCGCCCGGCTGATCCAGCCGCCTGCGCTCGTGGTAGATCGTGTCCGAGAGCAGATCGGCGATGCGGGCCTCAGGCTGGTCGGTGAGGCGTCGCTGGAGGCGGGCCGCGAGCAGATCCGCGATCCGGGCGTGGGGTATGGAGGGAGGAGGGTTCACCGGGCTGCATTAACCGGAGCGCGGTGATAGCGGGCATGTATGAACGTGCTGGGGATATCCGGTTTCTACCATGACGCCGCCGCCTGACTGATCCGGGACGGACGGATCGCCGCCGCCGCCCAGGAGGAGGCGTTCACCCGAAAGAAGCATGACTCCAGCCTCCCGAAGCAGGCGATCCTCTGGATGCTCCAGCAGCAGGGGCTCTCTATCAAAGAGATCGACGCGATCATCTACTACGACAAGCCCTTTAAAAAGCTGGATCGGGCGCTCCGGTGCGCGATCGAGAGCTTCCCGGAGGGTTTCAACTTCTTTGTCAATAAGATGCCGCACGTGTTCTCGACCGAGATCCGGCTCCCGAAGGTGCTGCAGAAGGAGATCGGCTACACCGGGCCGGTGCTGTACTCTGAGCACCACCTGTCGCATGCCGCGTCGGCCTTCTATGCGTCGGGCTGGGAGGAGGCGGCGATCCTGACGGTGGACGGGGTGGGGGAGTGGACCTCCTCCTCGTTCGGGGCGGGGCGCGGGCTGGACATCTCGCTGATGGGCGAGACGCGCTTCCCGCACTCGCTGGGGCTGCTGTACTCGGCGTTCACCTACTACCTCGGCTTCAAGGTGAACTCTGCCGAGTACAAGGTGATGGGGCTCGCACCCTACGGCGAGCCGCGCCATGTCGGGAAGATCCGCGAGATGATCCACGTCGCTGAGGACGGCTCGTTCCGGCTGGACATGCGCTTCTTCAGCTTCGACAAGGGCGAGCAGATGTTCAACGCCCGGTTCGAGCAGCACATGGGCCACCCCCGCTTCCCGCTGGACGGCGAGGGGCTGAGCGACTTCCAGAAGGACGTGGCGCGGTCGCTGCAGGCGGTGGTGGACGAGGTGATGGTAAAGCTGGCGACGACGGTTGTAAAAAGAACGGGTTTAAAAAAGCTCTGTCTGGCGGGCGGGGTGGCGTTCAACTGCGTGGCGAACGGCGCGATCCTGCGGAACGCCCCGGTGGACGACCTGTTCATCCAGCCCGCCGCCGGGGACGCGGGCGGGGCGATGGGCGCGGCGCTGCTGGCGTGGAACGGGCTGCTGCGGAAGCCCCGGCTGCCGAGGCTCGAATCGGTGTACCTGGGGCCGGAATATTCAGAGACGGAGATCCAGGCGGTGCTGGACGGCTACGGCGCGCGCTGGCGGCGGCTGGAGCGGGAGGAATTGCTGGCGGAGGCGGTGCGGCTGATCGCGGCGGGGAAGGTGGTGGGCTGGTTCCAGGGGCGGCTGGAGTGGGGGCCGCGCGCGCTCGGCCATCGGAGCATCCTGGGCGATCCGCGCCACCCTGAGATGCGGGACATCATCAACCGCAAGATCAAGATGCGCGAGGGCTTCCGTCCCTTCGCGCCGGTCGTGCTGGAGGATCAGGTCGGGGAGTGGTTCGACCTGGATCGGCCCTCGCCCTACATGCTGCTGGTGGCGCCGGTGCGGGCGGGGCGGCTGCCGCTGCCCTCGGTCACGCACGTCGACGGATCGGCGCGCATCCAGACGATCAACCGGGGGCAGGACGCGCTCTACCACGATCTGGTCGCGGCGTTCGGGCGGCAGACGGGCGTGCCGGTGCTGATCAACACCTCGATGAACGTGCGCGGGGAGCCGATGGTCTGCTCGCCGGAGGACGGCTACCGCTGCTTCATGCGGACGGAGATGGACGCGCTGGTGATCGGCCCGTTTGTGTTATTGAAGGAGGAGCAGCCTGCGCTGGCGCTCCCTTCGGCGCGTGAAGAATTCGGGGTGGACTGATGGCTGAGCCGGAGGGGACACCGGGGCAGGCGCCGGGCGGGCTGGATCGCTGGGTGCTGGGCGGTGCGCTGGCGCTGCAGGCGCTGCTGCACCTCCCGGCGCCGGGGCTGCTGCCCGCGTGGACGGACGAGAACTGGACGCTGCAGCGCGTGGAGTACCCGCTGCGCGAGCTGTGGCTGGAGACGCAGTCGGACGTCCACCCGCCGCTCTACTATCTGATCCAGCACGCCTGGACGATGTTCTGGACGATGCTGCGGCCCGGGGACACGCTCACCGGGATGCGGCTCCTGTCGGTGGGCTTCGGGCTGACGGCGACGGCGGTGCTGGATCGGCTCTGGCTGCGCGAATTGCCGCTGCGGCAGCGGATGATCTTTCTGGCGCTCTGGGTGACATCGCCCGCGCTGTTGTTGTATGCCCGGATGGCGCGGTCGTACTCGTTACAGCTGTTGCTGGTGGTCGCGCTGTTCGGGATGCTGCGGAGGCCGCGCCCGGAGGAGCGGGTGCTGCCGATGCTGTTATTGTTATTCCTGGCGTTCTTCACCGATCACGTGCTGGGGGTGGGGCTGGCGGCGGCGACGCTGGTGGCGCTGCGGGAGCCGCTGCGGTCGCGGCCTGGGGCGTGGGTGGGGCTGATCGCGGGCTGCGGGCTGATCCCGCTGCTCGACGGCGGGACGCTGATCGGGGCGGTGGGGCGGTGGGGGGAGCGGGCGGCGGCGACGCTGGGGCCGCTTCAGATCGGGCTGGGGGCGGCGTTCTCAGGGGCGTCGCTGATGTTCGGGGAGACGCTGCCGGGGGCGGGCTGGGTGGCGGGGATGATCGTGTCGCCGCTGCTGCTGTGGGGGCTGGCGCGCGGGCTGCCCCGGCTGCCGCTGCTGCGCCCGCTGCTGCTGCTGGCGGCGGTCGGGTTCCTGGGGGTGAGCGGCTGGGTGAGCTTCTCGTTCGTCCCGGTGCGGGTGCTGTACCTTATGCCGTTTCTGCTGCTGGCGGTGGTCGAGGGGCTGTGGGAGGGGCGCGCCGGGCGGATCGCCCTGCTGCTGTGGGGGCTGTGCCGCCTCACCGCCGTCCCGTCCTACTTTCTGCAGCGCGACTTCATAAACACCGGCTACGTCTTGCCCTTCCCGGTGCTGGCCTCCGAGATCCTCACCGGGGTCGGCCCGATCCGCCACGAGACCCTCGTGCTGCTCGACAGCTTCAACACCGACGCCAGCGGCATCGTCGGCGCGCTCCCGCAGCCGGAGATGCGGATGATGATCGTCGATGGCGAGGGAATCTTCGCCCGCGTCGAGAATGAGCTGCAGCAGCCCGGCCTGAAGCGCGTGCTGATCGTCCGCAACACCCACGATGTCTCCCCCGACTTCATAAACGAGCGGCTGGAGTCCTGGCTGGCCGAGCGCATGATCGAGGGCGAGCCGGTCTACTGGCTCCCCTATGGCTGGCTGCAGCGGGCAGGGATCGGGATGCTCAACTGGGGGTATGTGCCTGACCATTACCTCCAGATGCGGCGATTTGAGCGGTGAACTGGAACGGCACGGTCAGCATCCGGTAGTATGGCAGCCAGAGGATGTGGTACAGCAGCCGCGCCGGAAGCGGCAGCTGCTCCATCAATCGCCGCTGCTCCGCCGCTGAGGCCGCCTCGAACATCCACGGCAGGATCAACCCGATCATCCGCAGCGGCAGGCTGCGCCGGATGCGGCCCTGGAGCGCGAGCTGCTCCGGCTCGCTGAAGTGGGCGCGGATCGCGTCGATGAAGCTGCGCTCCTCGACGACGAGGTGCTGATCGAGGAAGCGGTACAGCTCCTCCGCGTGCAGGATCGCCTCGTCGAGCGCCGCGCCCTCCAGATCCCGGCCCAGGCTCCGGTTGAGCCGCTCCACCTGGATGTCCAATTCCGCATGCTCCGCCCCGATCTGCTCCGTCGAAGCCCGGAACCGCGCGCTCCGCGCCGCCACCTCCGGGAACACCGCGCTGTCCTCGCCCTTGTGGTGGCCCTCCGCCATCGCCCAGCTGAAGCTGTACCAGGCGCGCACAACGTCCAGATCCACCCCCTCGCCCGCCCGCGCCCGCTCCAGCAGCGCCCGGAGCTGCGCCAGGTCGTTCCGCATCGCCCGGTGGACGAGGCAGAAGCCGTGCAGGGTGAAGGGGTGGCAGGGGGGTTCGGCAGGGAGGTCGCTCATGTTTCACAGGATAGGGTCTCTGTCAGGGGCAGGCACTGATCCCGATCATGCCGGCGCCGGATCTGCGTTAAACAGGCGGATGTCTTCTGCTATCACCCCCGCCCTGTTCTCCTTCCTCCGCGATCTCGCCGCCGACAACAGCCGCCCCTGGTTCGAGGCGAACCGCGCCCGCTACGCGCAGGACGTGAAGGCGCCGCTTCTTGCCTTCATCGCCGCGCTCCAGCCGGAATTGCGGCGCATCGCCCCCGCCTTCATCGCCGACCCGCGCCCCGTCGGCGGCTCGATGTTCCGCCTGCACCGCGACACACGCTTCTCCCGCGACAAGGTCCCGTACAAGACCCACGCCGCCGCCCACTTCCGCCACCGCGATCACGCCCGCGACGTCCACACCCCCGGCTTCTACCTGCATCTTGAACCGGGCGCCTGCTGGATCGGCGCGGGCATCTGGCGCCCCGACCCGCCCGCCCTCCGCCGCCTCCGCCGCGCCGTCGCCGACGATCCCGGCGGCTGGCAGGCGCTCACCGCCGCCCTGGAGGCCGGGCGCTTCTCCCGCAGAGGGGACTCTGTCAAGCGCCTCCCGGCAGGCTTCGCCGCGACCGGCTGGCTGGCCGACGAATTGCGCCGCACCGATCAGGTGTGGATGGCGCCGATCAGCGAGGCGCAGGTCTGCGGGGCCGACTTCCTGGATGTCTTTGTCGCACATTGCCGGGAGGCCGCGCCGACAGTGGAGCGGATCGCGGAGATGCTGGGGCTGCCGACCGGCGCGTGAGGCAGAAAGACCGTCCGGGGGCGTCGCCGGAGCGGGACGGTCAGTGGAGCGCCTGCAGGACACGGATCACGAAGATCCCGCTCCTGATACCGAATCGAGAAGAAGAAGGCCGTCCCTTCGCCCCCTTGGGGGAGAAGGTGGCAGCCGGAGGCTGACGGATGAGGGGAAAGCCTTTCTCATACGCCCCT
>JBEIQZ010000407.1:0-5764 GCA_040376255.1 Alphaproteobacteria bacterium | reverse complement strand
GAGTGGATCCTGGGCGAAGACGGCGACTTCGCCCTCGACCCGGCGGGCGCCGGTGGCGGGGCGGCGGGGTGGTTCTACAACCAGCACGCCCCGGAGCTGCTGGCGGACGGCTCCGTGCTGCTCTACGACAACGGCAACGAGCGCCCCGGCGCCGACACAGACCCCCTCTACAGCCGCGCCGTCCGCTACGCCCTCGATATGGACACAATGACCGCCGCCGAGGTCTGGTCGTGGACGACCCCCGCCTATACCTACCGCATGGGCGACGCCAACCTGCTTCAGGACGGCAATTACCTGATCAATGTCGGTTCACCGGAGCATGCGGACGCGCAGGTCGTCGAGGTCGGCCCGGACGGCGATCCCGTCTGGACGCTCACGGTGGTAAAGGATGACATGTACCGCGCTGAGCGCATGGAGCCGTAGATGGTGCTGTTCTGGACGGGGTTGTGGACGGCGGTGTTGCCGGGGTGCGTGCCCTCGACTGACCCGGATCGCGCGCCGCTGGACGCCGGCGAAGACGATGTCTTCGAGGCGACCGGCAGCGAATGGAGCGGGGCGCTGATGGAGGTGTCGATCAAAGAGAGCGCGCCGAACCCGCTGGCCGCGTTCGTTGACGTCATCGTGAGCCGCCCGGCGACGGTGGCGCTGCGCTGGGACTGCGAGGGCCGCACCGGCGCGCAGTCGCGCCCTCCCGGCGCGATCACCCCGCTGGAGATCTGGGGCGTCCCCGCTGAGACGGAGTGCGCGGTGGAGATCGACGCGGTCGCGGCAGACGGCGGGCGCGAGCGGGTGCGCGGCCTGAGCTGGCGCACCGGGCCGCTGCCGGACGGGCTGCCCTCGTTCACCGTGCGCCGGGGGGCCGGGGAGATGCTGCCGGGCCTCACGCTGCTGAGCCCGGTGCCGCTGCGCGGAGGGGCGGGCGGGCTGTGGTACGCCTTCGGGGTGGACGAGGAGGGGCAGATCGTCTGGCTGTACCGGAGCGAGAACTACGGCAGCCTCGGGCGGTACGTGCGCGGCATGAGCGACGGCACGATGCTGCTCATACTCGACACCGTGGTCCGCCGCGTCACCCCCGCCGGGCGCACGATCTCCGACATCGGCAGCCCGGACATCGACGAGACCCACCACGACGTCCTGCCGCTCCCGAACGGGGACATGCTGTTTTTGACGCGCATCCAGCAGGACGTCAATGTCCCGGCGCTCGGCGGGGTGATCCCGATCGTCGGGGATCGGCTGGTGCGCGTGCGCGGGGACGGGGGGCAGGCGGGCGGGGCGTCCGGGGAGACCGTCTGGACGTGGTCGGCCTTCGACCACCTCGACCCCCGGCGCTTCCCCGGCCCGATCTCGCGCTCCAGGGCGTTCGATATGGAGGGGCTGGACTGGACGCATGGGAACGGGCTGGCGCTGTCGCCGGACGGGAATTCGGTGCTGTACTCCACGCGCAGCCAGTCGTGGGTTGTGAAGATCAACCTGGAGGGCGGCCGGGTGGAGTGGATCCTGGGCGACGGCGGAGACTTCGCGCTCGACCCGGCGGGCGTCGATGGCGGAGAGAGCGGGTGGTTCTATAATCAGCACGCCCCGGAGGTGCAGGCGGACGGCTCTGTCCTGCTCTACGACAACGGGAACGAGCGCCCCGGCGCCGACACGGACCCCCTCTACAGCCGCGCCGTCCGCTACGCCCTCGACATCGGCACCATGACCGCCAGCGAGGTCTTCCAGGCAGAGAGCTTCGCCTTCACTGATCGGCTGGGGGACGCCAACCTGCTCGGAAACGGCAATTACCTCATCAACTTCGGATCGCCCTGGCCTGACAGCGCGGAGGTCGTCGAGATGACCCCGGCGGGCGAGGAGATCTGGGCGCTCATCTCCCCCGACACCGACATCTACTGCGCCGAGCGCATGCCCTGGACCCCGTAGGTGGGCGCGCTGGCGTTGCTGCTCCTCGCCTGCCGACCGGAGGATGCGGAGGATGCGGGCTGCCGGAAGGATCGCCCGGTCACCGGCTGGGCGGGGGAGTGGATGCGGGTGGAGGTGGCGGAGGCGCCGCAGAACCCGCTGGCGGCGCTGGTGGAGGTGGAGGTGGATCGCGCGGCGACGGTGGAGCTGCGCTGGGACTGCCGGGACCGCACCGGCTCCCAGACCCGCTCCTTCCCCGCAGACGGCCAGCCCCTGATGGAGATCTGGGGCGTCCGCGCCGGGACGGCCTGCCGGGTGGAGATCGACGCGACGGACGGGGACGGGGAGGCGCAGCGGGCGCGCGGCCTCTGCTGGGCGCCGGGGAGCGTGCCGAAGGCGCTGCCGGAGGTCGGCGGGGTGGAGGGGGAGGGGCAGGACGGCGCGATCACCGTCATCGACCCGATGGAGGAGCGCGACGGCTCCGCGTGGAAGAGCTACGCGCTCGGCGTGGACGCGGAGGGGGAGGCGGTGTGGCTCTACTCAGACGTCGAGGGCGCCAGCCGCGACCGCTATGTGCGGGACATGGGCGACGGCACGCTGCTGCTGATGATGCAGCAGGCGGTGCGCCGGATCACGCCGGGGGGGCAGACGATCAGCGAAACAGGGAACGCTTCGATGGGCGAGAGCCACCACGACGCCCTCCCGCTGCCCGGCGGCGACGTGCTGTTTTTGACCGGGGAGGTGCGGACGGTGGATGTCCCTTCACTGGGCGGGGAGGTGCCGCTGGGCGGGGATCGGCTGGTGCGGGTGGCCGGAGCGGACGGCGGGGCGGGCGGGGCGGCGCCGGGGGAGATCGTCTGGGAGTGGTCGGCCTTCGACCACCTCGACACCCAGCGCTTCCCCGGCGACATCTCCACCCATACCGATGAGGAGGGCGTCTATGAGTGGACGCACGGGAACGGGCTGGCGCTGTCGCCGGATGGGAGGTCGGTGCTGTACTCGGCGCGCAGCCAGTCGTGGGTGGTGAAGATCAGCCTGGAGGGCGGCGATGTGGAGTGGGTGCTGGGCGACGGCGGGGACTTCGCGCTCGATCCGGCGGGCGCCGGTGGCGGGGCGGCGGGGTGGTTCTACAACCAGCACGCCCCGGAGGTGCAGGCCGACGGCTCCGTGCTGCTCTACGACAACGGCAACGAGCGCCCCGGCGACGACCCCCGCTACAGCCGCGCCGTCCGCTACGCCCTCGACACGGACGCCATGACCGCCGCCGAGGTCTGGTCGTGGACGACCCCCGCCTATACCTACCGGATGGGCGACGCCAACCTGCTCGACAACGGCAACTACCTCGTCACGGTCGGCTCGCCGGGGCGCATGGACGCGCAGGTGGTCGAGGTCAGCCCGGACGGCGCTCCGGTATGGGCGGTCACCCTCTCCGACACCGACATTTATCGCGCCGAACGTCTCAGATCGGCTCCGTAGCGGCTCAGGCGCCGGGGTGCTACACTCTGAACATGAGTCTATACAGATTGCTTTTTTTTGTACTCTCCGGTTGTGTCGAGGGAACACCTCCCCCCGCTGATCCTGACCCCGGGGGCGACAGCGATGTCGGGACGGATGTGGGCGCAGATATCGGCGTCCATATCGGAGACAGCCCGCTCAACCCGCTGGCCGCGCTGGTCACGGTCACGGTCGCCGCCCCCGCAGATGTGACGCTGCGCTGGTCGTGCGGGGGACGCGACGGCAGCGCAGCGAAGCACATCGCGACAGCGGACACCCTGGAGATCTGGGGCGTGCGCGCAGAGACCGCCTGCACAATAACGGTCGAGGTCGTCGGGGACGACGGCAGCCGGGAGGTGATCGACGATCTGAGCTGGACGTCCGGAAGGCTGCCCGACGATCTGCCCGGCTTCGAGGCGACCGGCGGCGGGGAGATGTCCCCCGGCTTCACGATGATCAGCCCCAAGATCCGGCAGGACGCGCTGACCAGCTACGGCTTCGGCGTCGATGAGGAGGGGGAGATCGTCTGGCTGTACATGGACACCCGGAACCCCAACCTGGAGTTCTGCGTGAAGCAGCTCAGCGACGGGAACCTGATGATCCTGCTGGAGCAGGGCGTCCGCGTCATCACGCCGGGGGGCCGGATGATCTCTGAGCGCTACAACATGGACATGGCCCGCAGCAACCACGACATGCAGCCGCTCCCCGGCGGCGACGTGCTGATGATGGTGAAGGACGTGCGGCAGATGCCGGTGCCATGGAGCGGCGAGATCCTGCCGGTGGCCGGGGATCGGATCGTGCGCCTTGACCCGGAGGGGGAGATCGTGTGGGAGTGGGCGGCCTTCGACCACCTCGATCCCGACCGCTTCCCCGGGCCGCTCTCGATGAGCTTCAACCTCTTTGAGGAGGCCATCGACTGGACGCACGGCAACGCCGTCTCGCTGACGCCGGACGGGAATTCGGTGCTGTACTCGACGCGCAGCCAGTCGTGGGTGGTGAAGATCAGCCTGGAGAGCGGCGAGGTGGAGTGGATCCTCGGGGACGGCGGCGACTTCGCGCTCGACCCGGTGAGCAGCGATGGGAGCGCAGCGGGGTGGTTCTATAATCAGCACGCCCCGGAGCTTTTGCCTGACGGCACGATCCTGATCTATGACAACGGGACCGAGCGCCCCGGCGACGCCCCCCGGTACAGCCGCGCCGTCCGCTACGCCCTCGACGAGCAGGCAATGACCGCCGCTGAGATATGGTCGTGGGCGTCTCCGCTCTACACGCCCGGCCTCGGGGACATGAACCTCCTCCCGGACGGCAATTACCTGATCGATGCCGGCCTTCCGGAGCGGGCGGACGCGCAGGTCTTCGAGGTCAGCCCGGACGGCGATCCTGTCTGGACGCTCACCGTCGCCCGCAGCTTCGTCTACCGGGCGGAGCGGCTGAGCTGGCCGGGGAGCCCCGGCTGATGCTGTACCTCGCCATCGCCTGCCAGCCTGGATCGGGCGCCATGCCGCGCGCAGCGGACACCCTGGCGGTCGACACCGCGACCGCCGACACCGCGACGCCGGGAGAGATCCGAGTGATCACCGCGACGGACATCGCCGCCAGCCCGACCAACCCGCTGGCCGCCGTCCTGACGGTGGCGACGGACGCCCCGGCGCAGGTGACCGCGCGGTGGATCTGCGGCGGGCGCTCCGGATCAGACACGGCGCAGATCGATGGCGCGGGCATGCTGGAGGTGTGGGGGATGCGGGCGGAGACCGGCTGCGACATCGCGCTGGAGGCGGTGACCCCGGAGGGGACAGAGCGGATCTCCGGCCTCCGGTGGACATCGGGCGCCCTGCCTGCGGCGCTCCCCGTTTTTACAGCAGAGGCCCGCGCCGGGGTCGGGCCGATGGCGCCCGGCGTCACGCTGGTCAGCACGGTCTGGCTGGAGCAGACGCCGGAGTATTACGCCGTCGGCGTGGACGAGGAGGGGGAGATCGTGTGGGTCTACCTCGACCCCGGCGGGTACCGGCGCGAGCATCATGTGCGGGACATGGGCGACGGGACGCTGATGCTGCTGATGGATCGCATGGTGCGCCGGATCACGCCGGGGGGGCGGACGATTGCTGAGGTGGGCAACGCGGATATGGGCCTGAACCACCACGACGCCCTCCCGCTGCCCGGCGGCGATGTGCTGTTCCTGGTCAGCGGGTCGCAGACGGTCGATGTCCCTGCGCTCGGCGGGGCGGTGCTGCTGCTGGGGGATCGGCTGGTGCGGGTGGCGGGGGCGGAGGGCGGGGCGGCGCCGGGGGAGATCGTGTGGGAGTGGTCGGCCTTCGATCACCTCGACACCTCGCGCTTCCCTGGCCCGCTCTCCCTGGAGGAGAGCCGCAGCGGG
>JBEIQZ010000272.1:0-8088 GCA_040376255.1 Alphaproteobacteria bacterium | reverse complement strand
GGAGGCGCGGCGGGCGGCGCTGCTGGCGGCAGACGCGCTGCGGCGCGACGACCGGCCGGGGGCGGCGGCGAAGATGCTCGCCCTCGCGCGGCAGCACGGAGAGGTCGGGCCGATGGCGCTGCTGAACCTCGGGGCGGTGCTGATGGACGCGGGGCAGATCGTGGCGGCGCGGGATCTGGTGGAGCAGGCGGCGCGGGAGGCCGCGCTCGGCGGGGACGCGGCGCTCGCGGTGCTCTGCCGGGACACGCTCGCCGGGGCGCTGCTGGCGTCGGGGGACGTGGCGGGGGCGCGGCGCGAGGTGGAGCAGATGAACCTCACCGTGGCGCGGACGGGGCTGGCCGGGGCTGAGGTGGCGCAGCAGTTCCGGGCGGCGCAGATCGACCGGCTCGACGGGCTGCTCGCGCGGGCGGAGGCGGGCTGGCGGGCGCTGGCGCAGCGACTGGCCCCGTGGGCGCAGGCGGACGGGCCGCGCGGGGCATGCCTCGCGGAGATCGGGGAGCTGGCCGAATTGCGGACGGCGCTGTCCGGCGGAGCGTCCGGGGCGCTGTCCGCCGGGGCGCTCCGCGACGGGGAGCAGGTTTTTGCTGAGGCGGGCGCGGCGTGGGCGCGGGCAGGGCGCCGGATCGGCGCGATGCGGGCGGAGGCCTGGCAGCTCCGGCTCCGGGCGCGCTCGGGGATGGCGGTGCTGCCGGGGGCGGTGGAGCGCGCGCTCACCTACGCGCGGGCGCGGGGGCTGCCGCTGCTGGAGGCCGATCTGCTGAGCTGCCTCGCGCGGATCACCGGCGACCCCGCCCCTGTGCAGCAGGCGATCCCGCTGCTCGGTGAGGCGCCGCTGGCGCGGGGGCGGGCGCGGCTGCTCGCGGCGGAGCTGGGGGCGGCCCCCGACGCCGCCGGGTTCGCGCTCCTGTTCGACGAATTGCGCGGGGACGCGGCGTGGACGGCGCGGGCGATGCTGCTCGGTCCCGATCCTGCGGTTCAGGCGGAGGGCCGGGCGCGGGCGGAGCGGATGCTGGCCGGATAGGCTCCCGGCGATGGAACCTGATCCTCTCGCTGCGCCCCCCGATCTCTCCGCGCTCATCACCCAGGAGCGGCGCGACCGGGTGCGCGGGACGCTGGCGCGGCGGGTGGGGTCGGTGGTGGCGGTCGCGGAGTCGGTCCACCGCCGCCACAACACAAGCGCGATCCTGCGATCCTGCGAGTCCTTCGGCGTGCATGAGGTTCACCTGATCTCTGAGGGCTTCTCCCCGAGCGTCGGCGCCGCGCGCGGCGCGGAGCGCTGGGTCCACTGCCGGAATTTCTCCACAATCGACGACTCGCTCGACGCGCTGGAGGCGCGCGGCTTCCGGATCTTTGTCGCTGACTTCTCTCAGCCGAGCTGGAGCCCGGAGGAGGTGCCGGTCGATCAGCCGCTCGCAGTGGTGCTGGGGACGGAGGCCGCCGGGGTCAGCGCGCGGGCGCGGCAGCGGGCGTACGGGGCGATCACCATCCCGATGTACGGGCTGACCGCCTCGCTCAACGTGTCGGTGTCGGCGGCGATCATCCTGCGGGCGCTCGCGGATCGGCGGCGGTCGCTCGCGGGGCCGGATCTCAGCGCGGAGGAGCAGGAGCGGTTCTATCAGGCCTGGATCAGCGAGGAGCTCCAGGCGCGGAGAGGGCTGCTCAACCGGACTTCCTGAGCCAGGCTTGTTCGGTGCGCTGCTTGTGAGCGCGCGACGCTTCCGGTACGATGCGCCGCATGAGCCAGACCGCCATCGACAAACAGCCGCAATTCCTCGGACACCCCATCGGGCTGTTCATCCTGTTCTTCACCGAGATGTGGGAGCGCTTCTCCTACTACGGCATGCGCGGCCTGCTGCGCGCCTACATGGTCTACTACCTGTTCTCGATGACCAACCTCGCGCTCTACCCTGAGCAGGGGCCGGAGGTGACCGGGACGCCGGTCAACCCGATGAACGTCTGGGGGTTTGACCTGCTCTACGGCTTCTACGGCTCCGAGAGCATCAACGACTTCGCCTCCCAGCTCTACGGCCTCTACACCGCGCTCGTCTACGCCACCCCCTTCATCGGCGGCATCATCGCAGATCGCTACCTCGGCCAGCGCAAGACCGTGGTGATCGGCGGCGTCATCATGGCCATCGGCCACTTCGTCATGGCCTCTGAGCAGGCGTTCTTTGTGGCGCTCGCGCTGCTGATCGTCGGTAACGGAGCGTTCAAGCCGAATATCTCTACCCAGGTCGGTGACCTCTACGCGCAGGGCGACCCGCGCCGCGACGGCGCGTTCACCATCTTCTACATGGGCATCAACCTCGGCGCGACGATCTGCAACTTCGTCTGCGCGACGCTGGCCCAGATCTACGGCTGGCACTACGGCTTCGGCGCGGCGGGCGTCGGGATGTGCCTCGGGCTCATCGTCTACCTGGGCGGGGCGCGCTTCCTCGCGCCGGAGAAGCCGCGCACCGGCTCTGCGGCGGCGGCGGCGGCAGCGGGCGGGGCTCCGGCGTCGCTCACCAACGACGAGTGGACGCGCATCGGGGCGCTTGGGGTGCTGTTCCTCCTCAACATCTCGTTCTGGGCCGTCTATGAGCAGCAGGGCAACACCCTCCAGGCGTGGGCCGACACCCAGACCATCTGGCCGCGCATCGGGGACTTCCAGATCCCGGCCGCCTGGTACCAGTCGTTCAACCCGGCGGTGATCATCTTCCTCGCCCCCCTGCTCGACATGTTCTGGCAGTGGCAGAAGGGGCGCGGCTCCGAGCCGTCGAGCGTCGCCAAGATGGCCATCGGCTCGATCCTGCTCGGGCTGTCGTTCATCGTGATGGCCTACGGCGCCTCGGTGGTGGGGGACGGGCAGGGGTCGCTGTTCTGGCCACTGTTCTGCACGTTCATCCTGACGGTCGGGGAGCTCTATCTGTCGCCCATCGGCCTCTCGCTCGTCACCAAGGTCTCGCCCGCCCGCATCGTCTCGATGATGATGGGCCTCTGGCTCGGGTCGAGCTTCCTCGGCAACTACCTGGCAGGCTACCTCGGCACCTTCTATGATGACATGACAAAGCCCCGCTTCTTCCTGATGCTCTCCAGCATCGGCATCGCCACCGGCCTGATCATGTGGGCCTTCAACCGCCCGCTCAAGAGCGCGCTCGGGAGCGAGGCCCCGGCCAAGGCTCACTGATCCAGCCCCGTGCCGCTCCTGCCCCGCTCCACAGCCACGGAGCGGGGCCCCTGAGCGGCGTGTTATAGCGCGGGTATTCTGCTGGAAGCCATGCTGCTGGAACGGGTGCGCGCGGAGGGGTTCTCAGGTCTGCCGGAATTGGACGTCCGGCTGGAGCGGTTCTCGCGGGTGGGCGGGGACGCGCGGGAGCGCCGGGTGCTGGCGGACGCGGTGCATCTGGGGTTCGGGCTGCTGGATCGGGCGCTGATGGAGCAGCTCCTCCAGCAGTGGGGCTGTGAGGAGGTGGCGGTCGATATGCAGGACGGGCTGGTCGGATCGGCGCGGTGGGATCGGGCGCCGGGGCTGGCGGCGCGGGTGGCCCCGCACTTCGCGGGGCGGGGCGGGCCGGGGGAGCGCACGCTGCGGGTGACGCTGGAGATCCAGGCAGATCCGCCGATGTTCGGCCAATTGCGGGAGCTGGCGCGCAAGGATGTGCGGCTGCTGGAGGCGCTCTCCGGCGGGGCGCGGCTCACGATCTCGGTGGCGGCGCGGTTCACCTCGGACTTCAACGCGGTCTCGGTCGATCTCGTCAGCTTCCTGGTCGGTGAGGAAAAGATCCCCATCGCCGGGACAGAGCGCCCGGAGTGGCTCGGGCGTTTCCTGCGCGGGATCGGCCGCCGGATGCAGCGCGGCCCCGCGATCCACCGCTGGACGACCGCCGCCGCCGCCTGGGACGCCGCCGCGCAGCATGCGCTGAGCCGGGGGTTGGAGATGCTTCGGCGCCCGCCGTTCTCGCTCGGCAACCTCCGCGTCATGCCGGAGGGGCTGGCGCAGCTCAACGCCGCCGAGCTGGTGCCGATCTGGCAGCTGGGGGAGGAGGCGGAATTGGCGGCGGGGCTGGTCGGGGCGGTCATGCTCGGGCAGGGGGACGTGCTGCTCTGGGAGGGCGATCTGCCGCCCGCGTGGCGCCCGTGGCTGGCGCGGCAGTCCGAGGAGGCCGGGTCGCCGCTGGAGCAGATCGTCCTGCTCAGCGCGCGCGGCGAGATCCCGATCCGCGAGGAGTCACCCGCCAACCAGCCCCCGATCAAGAAGCCGCTGCGCCTGATGGACCGGGTCCGCCGTGCCGGATGAGGTGCTGGCCTCACCCGCGATCTGCATGCGGTGCGGCAAGGGCAAGCACACCCCCTTCGCCCGGTGCAGCGCCTGCAGCCACCTCCCGATGGGCGAGGAGCGCGAGGTCGCCCTGCTCTGCTCCTCCCGCTACCTCAACCCCGCCCAGCGCCTCATGCTGCAGGAGCGCATCCGGCGCGGCGAAAATATCAACCCCGGCCCTGAGGCCCGCGCCGACGCCCGCGCCCGCCTGGAGTCCGGCGAGCCGCAGGACAGCCTCGAACACAGCGGCCTGAGCCGCGATCAGCTCCTCTGGCTCGCCCTCGCCAACCTGCTGCTGACCCCGATGATCGGCTACGCGATCTGGTTCCGCGCGCACGGCGGCCCTGCCGGGACGCAGGCGCTCCTCGTGACCGTCCCGATGTCGCTCGTGCTGGGCGCGCTCATCGCGGGCCTCCGGATCTACAGCGCCTCCTGAGCGCCGCAGGTTAAGCGCGCCGCATGCACATCTCCGCCCGCGCTCAGTCCATCCAGGAGTCCGCTATCCGCAAGCTGGACGCCACCGTCAACCGCTCTCCTGAGGTGTTCTTTCACCGCCTCAACATCGGCCAGCCCGATGTCCCCAGCCCCCCCGAGGTGCTGGCCGCCTTCGCCGCCGACGATGGGCCGGTGATGGCCTACGGCCCCGCCTCCGGCACCCCCGCCTGCCGCGCCGCCGCCGCCGCCTTCCACGCCCCCGCCAGCCCCGGCCTCGGCCCCCAGCACGTCGTCGTCACCCAGGGCGGCTCCGAGGCGCTGCTGTTCGCCATGGTCGCCCTCTGCGATCCGGGCGACGAGATCCTCGTCCCCGAGCCCTACTACACAAACTACAACGGCTTCGCCACCGTCGCCGCCGCCCGCGTCGTCCCCGTCCGCACCCACCTCGACCAGGGCTTCGCCATCCCCTCCGACGCTGAGCTGGATCGCTACGTCACCCCGCGCACCCGCATGTTCCTCTTCTCCAACCCCGGCAACCCCACCGGCGCGGTCTACCCGCCTGAGATGCTCGAACGCCTCGCCCGCTGGTGCCGCCGCCACGACCTCTGGCTCGTCGCCGATGAGGTCTACCGCCGGATCTGGTTCGACCGCCTCCCGACCTCCGCCTTCGAGCTGCGCGGCCACGAGGATCATGTCGTCGTCATCGACAGCATGTCCAAGACCTTCTCCCTCTGCGGCCTCCGGCTCGGCTTCTTCCTCTCGCGCAACGAACAGCTCATGGAGCGCGTCGAGCGGCTCGGTCAAGCCCGCCTCGGCCCCCAGCCCCGCGCGCAGAAGGCCGCCGTCGCCGCGCTCGGGCTGCCCCCTGCGTTCTATGAGGAGGTGCGCCAGATCTACCAGCGGCGCGTCGATGCGATGATGGGGGCGCTCGCGAAGATCCCCGATGTCGCGTTCCATCGGCCCGAAGGCGCGTTCTATACGATGGTGCGGCTGCCTGTGGCGGACACCGAGGCGTTCGCGCGGTTTATGGCGGCGGAGTTCCGGGACACGTCAGGAGGGCGGGCGGAGTCGGTGGTGGTGGCGCCGGGGCCGGGGTTCTATGCCGATCCGGTGTCGGGGATGACGGAGATCCGGCTGGCGGCGGTGCGGGAGGAGGGGGAGCTGAGGAGGGGGATCGAGGTGCTGGGGAGAGGGCTGGAGGCGTGGAGGGGGCAGGGTCGGGGGTGATGTGGAGAAGGGCGGGAGAGGAGGGAGGGATGGAGTTCAGGGTGAGGGGGGCGCGGGTGGAGGATTATCCGGATTTCCAGCGGATGTTTGTTCTGCTGGGGGTGGATGATCCGGTGCCGGATGTGCGGAAGTGGGAGGAGGTGTTCTGTCCGGGGACGGTGGTGGCGGAGGGGACGGACGGGTTCGTCGGGGCGTATATGTATGTGCAGCGGCTCAAGGGGACGGCGTATGTGCGGAACCTGGTGGTCGATCCGGCGTGGCAGGGGCGGCAGGTGGGGAGGCGGCTGCTGCTGGGGCTGGCGGCGGAGCTGCAGAAGGAGGGGATCTTCCATTGGCAGTTGAATGTGAAGCCGGAAAATGTGCCGGCGGTGCGGCTGTACCGGCGGGTGGGGAGGGAGAGGGCGTGGAGGTCGGCGACGTTCCGGGTGGGGTGGGGGTGGGTGGACGGGTTGGGGGGTGAGGGAGGGGGAGACAGGGGGGTGAGGGGAGTGGTGATCGGGGCGGAGGAGGACGGGTGGTGGGAGCGGGCGTTTGATCTGCCGGGGGGCCAGATCGATCAGGCGCGCAGCAGGTCGCGGCGGCACCCGCTGGGGCTGCTGGAGGAGGAGAGCCCGGTGGGGCTGGCGATCTTTGATCCGGGGTTCCCCGGCGCGTTCCCGTTCCGGGTGCGGCGTGTTTCCCTCGTGCGCCCGTTGCTGGAATTGATGCGGCCCTTCGCCCGCCCGGAGCACGACCATGTCCATGTCACTGTCGAGGATGACGCGGCGCTCCAGCAATTTCTGGTGGAGCAGGGCGCCACGATGAAGATGGAGATCGATCACTACATGGGGACGATCCCCTGAAGGGTCAGCCGGGGCAGGCCCAGCCGACATCCAGCTCCAGGATCAGCTCCAGGCAGGCGTCCATGTCCACGATCGCCTCCTCCGCGACGCAGCCCGACTCCTCGGTGGCCGTGATCGTCCAGGTGCCGGGCGGCAGGTACAGATCGGCGCAGCCGTTCGCGTCGGTCGAGAGCCGGACCGGTGACTCGGTGGCCGACTCGTAGGTGATCGTCCCCCCGCTCCGCACCGGCGCTCCCCCGTTGACCACGCATGCATGCACCACGCCGTTCCCGGTGCAGGCCGTGTCGTTGCTGTCCATTCCCTTGCCGCCCGAGCAGGCGAGCAGAGAGATGCCGGAGATAAGACCGGAGAGAAACAGGGAGGCGCGCATGGTGGGCCGCTATCCGGTTCGCCGCTGGTTGTCAGGCCGCCTGCCGCTGCTCCACCGGCGCCGCGCCGCCCGCCGCGAGCCACCGCGCCAGCCTGCGCACCGGCTCAGCGGGCGAACCGGTCGTCTGTCCCTCCAGCCCCGGACACCGGCTCTTGGTGATGGACAGGCTGTGCGCCCCGTCCAGCACCCCCTCAGCGTCCATCTCGTGATGGAAGCTGTTGCGGATCGTCGGCGGTACGCCCAGCTTCCGCAGCTTCGCCCGCCCGTCCGGCGCCTGGTCGTACTCTGTCCGCGCCCGCACCGTCAGGATCACATGCATCGGCGCCCGCCGGATCGCCTGGATCATCCTCCGGCACTTCGCGTCCACGCTCTGCCACACCGTGAAGCTGTCCGCATGCGCGTTCGACCGGCTGCGCTGTACCTCCTGCTCCATGCAGGCGAACAGCCCCCCCGGCCCCGTCCAGAACGCCCCGAAGTTGTCGAAGATCAGCGCGTCGTAGCCGCCCTCCCCGGCAGAGCGGACGATGTCCGGCACGAGCTGCGGGTTGAACGAGTCCGTCAACGTCACGATGTCAAAGCCGAACTGATCCGCGTACCTCGCCGCACCGCCGCCCTCAGTGTCCACCAGCGCCACCCGCTGCCCCAGCTCCCGCGCCATCGCCAGCGCCGTCCAGGTCTTCCCGCTCCCCGCCGCGCCGTACAGGGCCATCCGGAGGCGGGCAGGGCTGCGATCGGGGCGCTCAAAGTAGAACATCACTCTCTCCGCTGATGCAAGGAGTGTATGACCGGTGAGGGATGATGTCCAGATAGGGCGGACATTTTTTGGTCGGAGAGGGAAAATTCTGGCGAGGGGGGTCCGGCAAATGCAGTCTGGGAGGCACGGAGGCACGGAGGACACGGAGGAAAGGCAAAAG
>JBEIQZ010000617.1:0-3368 GCA_040376255.1 Alphaproteobacteria bacterium | reverse complement strand
CGAGGAGCCCGGCCAGATCGGGGGCGCCGTCGCGGGCGGGGAGGGCGCGGCGGTGCTGCTCGGTGGAGGTGGCGGAGGCGGCGATGTCGGTGCTCTGCAGCTCGAACTCGACGGTGATCTGAGCCCGCTGCACCCGGACATGGACGGACTTCAACAGCCCGGTGTGCGGCAGCGGGACGAGGGCGTCAGGCGCCTCCAGCCGCAGGGAGGTCGCCGCCAGCCGCGCCCCGGAGGAGGTGTTGAGCAGGAAGAACAGCAGCAGGAACATCAGCGTCACCACGCCGAGCAGCGTGGGCCGGACGTCCGCCTGCAGCGCCTCCTCCCCGCCGAACAGCCGCCGGGTCCGCAGCGGCGCCCGCTCAGGCGCCTCCCGATCCGCCGTCATCGCCCGCCCGCTGTCATCGCCCGCCCGCGCTCATCGCCCGTGCCCGTCCACCTTCATCGCCCGCGCCCGCAGAAGCAGCATCACCCGGCTCGCCGCCTGCTCGATCTCCGCGAGCCTGCTCCGCGCCGCCGCGTCCAGCCACGCATGCAGCCCCATCGCCGGGATCGCCACCAGCAGCCCGAACGCCGTCGTCGCCATCGCCGTCGAAGATCCCTCAGAGAGCCGCGCCGCCCGCTCCGCTGCCGCCACATCGCCCAGCCCGCCGAACGCCAGGATCAGCCCGTACACCGTCCCGAACAGCCCCAGCATCGTCGCGATGGAGGCGATCGTCGCGAGGTAGGAGATCCGCCGCCGGATGCGCTGCTCAGCCGCGATGGAGGCCCCGGTCATCGCCTCCCACGCCAATTCCGGCTCCGTCCACGCCAGCCCCGCCGCCACCACGCGCTCCAGCGAGCTCTGCCCCGGCGCGGTGAGCCGCCCCGCCGCAACCGCCGCCTCCAGCCGCCCCGTCAGCGCCGCCAGAGCTACCCGCTCCCGCACGAACAGCACCACCGCCCGCTCGATCGCTGTCGCCATCCCGAACGCCATCACCGCCAGCAGCGCGTACATGAACCCCGCCGCCGGGCCGCTGAACGCCTCGTTCAGATAGCCGAGCATCAGGCCGCCCGCGCCGGGAGCAGCCGGTAGATCACCTCAGCGGCGCAGGCGGGCTTCGCCGATCCCTCGACCTCGATGGCCGCCGCCATCGCCAATTCCAGCCACTCCGCCCCGCCCTGCTGGATCAGCGTCGCGTCCTGGAGCGTCAGCGCGAGCCGGTAGCGGCTGTCCGCCTTCAGCGGCGCGGGGAAGCGCACCTTCCCGCAGCCGTAGTTGAGGATCATCGGGAAGTTCTCGAACGCCACAACCTCGAAGAACAGCCCCGCCACCAGCGAGAGCGTCAGGTAGCCGTGGGCGATGGGCGCCTTGAACGGGCTCTCCTTCGCGATCCGGGCCTCGTCCACATGGATCCACTGGTGATCGCCCGTCGCCTCCGCGAACGCCTGGATCTGGGAGAAGGGCAGCGTCTTCCATCCGCTGTGGCCGATGAGCTGACCGGCGCGGGCCTGGATCTCTGCGACGGAGGAGAGGACGACGGGCATGGAGGGCTCCTGTGGGATCGGTGGCCGGGATCTATCCCGCCAGCCACACCGCCGCGAAGAACACCAGCGAGACGTAGCCGTTCAGATCGAAGAACGCTTTGTCGATCTTCGACAGATCGCCCGGACGCACCAGCCAGTGCTCATAGGCCAGCACCGCCGCGATCAGCGCGAAGCCGCCCCAGTAGGCCGCCCCGAGCGGCACCACCGCCGGGAGAGCCGCCAGCAGCCCGATCGTCACCACATGCAGAAACCCGCTCGCCACCATCGCCCCGGTCTGCCCGAGCGCGACCGGGATCGAGCGCAGCCCCTGGCCCCTGTCGAATTCTTCGTCCTGCAGGCTGTACAGGATGTCGAACCCGGCCACCCAGGTCGCCACCGCCCCCGCCAGCAGCAGCGCCGCCGGGGCCACCGCCCCGGTCACCGCGATCCACGCCGCCACCGGGGCGATCCCGAGCGCCACGCCGAGCCAGAGGTGGACGAGCGCCGTCAGCCGCTTCATCCACGAGTAGCCGCAGACGATCGCCAGCGCGACCGGCGACAGCAGGCCGCAGGCGGTGTTGAGCTGGAACGAGGCCGCGACGAACAGGATCGCGGCGGCGGCGGTGATCGCCCAGGCGACCGGCACGCTGATCTGCCCGGAGGGGATCTCGCGGATCGCGGTGCGCGGGTTCTTCGCGTCAAAACCGCGATCCACGATCCGGTTCACCCCCATCGCCGCCGAGCGCGCCAGCACCATGCAGGCGACGATCCACCCGATCTGCGCCAGGCTCACCGGCGCCTGCCGCCCGGCCAGCACCGCCGCTGCCAGCGCGAAGGGCATGGCGAAGATCGAGTGGGAGAACTTGATCATCCGGCCATAGACGATGATCGGATGGGTGACTGCTCCGCCCTGCCCTGCCGCGCCCATATGTGCTCCTCTGTTGTCTGTTCACACCGAACCTTCATGATTCTCACGTCCCTTCGCCCCTTGGGGGAGAAGGTGGCCCGGAGGGCCGGATGAGGGGCGTTTGGGAAGGGCTTTCCCCTCATCTCTCCCCTGCGGCCCGCCCGGCTCCACCGCCCACCGCCGCGCCAGCCGCGCCGTGCAGAGCAGCCCCCGCAGCGGATCGGCCCCCGCCTCCGGCCGACCGTCCAATTCCACGATCCCCGGCGCCGTGCCCGGCTGGAGCCGCCCCGCCGGGACGCCGAGCGCCCGCCCCGCCGCCCCGGTCAGCATCCTGAGCGCCCCGGCGCCGGAGAGGGAAGGGGAGCGCTGCAGCAGCAGCGCCGCCTCGGCCAGCGGGTCCAGATCCGGCACGCCGGCCAGCGAGTCGGTCCCGATCAGCATCGGCACGCCCGCCGCCCGCATCGCCGCCACGTCGGGCAGCCGCCCGCTCACATGGAGGTTGGATCGCGGGCAGAGCGCCACCGCCGCCCCTGACGCCGCGATCGCCGCCAATTCCTCCGGGCCGGTGCAGCAGGCGTGGACGAGCAGCACGTTTTTGTCGAGCGCCCCCAGCCCCGCCAGATACGCGGTCGGCGCCTGCCCCGGCACCGGGAACGCCGCCAGATCCCGCCCGAGCGCCCGCAGGTAGCTCGCCCAGGCGCCGCCGCCGGTCATAAGGAATTCCGCCTCGGCGGGATCCTCGTCGAAGTGGAGGCTCCAGCGGTGGCCCAGCCGCGCCGCCCGCGCCGCGCAGGCCCGGATCAGGTCGGGGTGGCAGGAGTAGGGGGCGTGCGGGGTCAGCCGCGCCCCGCCTGTCCCGTCCAGCCCCTCCAGATCCCTTCGCCCGATCCCGATGATCTCCCATAAGAACAGCCCCGCCAGCCCCTCCGCCGCAGCCGCCGCCCCCGCGAGCCCGGTG
>JBEIQZ010000088.1:0-14646 GCA_040376255.1 Alphaproteobacteria bacterium | reverse complement strand
TGAGCGAGCCGCTGACCGTCTCCTCGTAGCCCGACAGCCCCGCGCTCGCGGTGGCGTTCAGCTCCGGCAGCAGCGCGTGGCGCGCGTCCGAGAGCGCCGCCGCTGCCGCCTCCAGCCCCATCCGAAGCACCATCAGATCGGGGTTGCCTGCCAGCACCCGCCCGATCACCTGCTCCAGCGTCGGCACCGCGCCCGCCTCGGGGGGCCTGCTCTGGAGCGACACCGCGCCCCCCGGCTCCGCCCCGATCAGCAGCAGCAGCGCGTCCGCCGCCGCCCGCTCGGCCATCCCCGACTCCAGCACCGCCTTCTCCGCCTCCGCCACCGTGGCGCGCGCCCGCGTCCCCTCGACCGGCGCGAGCCGCCCGTCCCCGACGAGCGCCGCGATCACCCGCGCCTGCTCCTCCGCCGCCGTCAGCGACTCCTGCGCGATCTCCACCAGCCGGTGCTGGTAGTGCAGCGCCCAGTAGGCATGCGCCACCTGCGCCAGCACCCGCTGCCGCGCCGCGAGCGCCTGCGCCTCCGAGATGGTGCGCGCCCGCCCGGCCTCCCGGATCCCGGCGAGGTTCGACGCCGTGCGGACGCCCTGCAGCAGCGGCTGGCTGACGGTGAGCCGCAGCGCCGTCGAGAACGAGGGCGGCGGCAGCTCGTCGGTGAGCGCGTTCTCGAACGTCAGGTAGCGCATCGCGTCCCCGCCGAGGCTCAGCGACAGCGCCGTCCCGGTCGAGAAGTACTGCGACACCGCCATGTCGAAGCTCCAGTTCCGCGTCGCGTCCGCCGTCGAGAAGCCCAGGAAGTTGTTCTCCTGCGTGCTGCCGGAGAGCGCCCCGGATGCCGTGAGCTGCGGCCCGAACGGCGCCCGCGCCGCCAGCAATTGGCCGTCCGCCCGCGCCAGATCGGCGTCCGCCTGGAGGATCGTCGGGTTCTGCGCGACCGCCTGCTGCATCGCCCCCTCATAGGACAGCGCCATCGCGGGCTCCGCCGCCCCGTCCGCCGCCAACAGCGGCGCGCTCCACAGCCCGAGCAGCCCGCCGATCCACCTGTACCCCTTCATCTCTCCCTCCGATCCGGCCACACCCACGCCAGCCACCGGCTGCCCGAGCCCCGGAGATCGTCCAGGACCGCGTAGAGCCACGGCACAAAGAACAGCGTCAGGAAGGTGGCCACCACCATCCCGCTCGCCACCACCCGCCCCAGCGGCGCGTAGGGGATGCCGACAAAGTCGCTGTCCCCCATCGCCATCGGGATCACGCCCACCGTCGCCGAGAGCGCCGTCATCAGGATCGGGCGCAGCCGCAGCCGCACCGCCGCCCGCAACGCCTCGGTGCGCTCCAGCCCCTCCGCCCGCAATTCGGTGATCACGTCCACCAGCACGATCCCGTTGTTGACGACGATCCCGATCAGGATGATCGTCCCCACCGCCGCCATCCCGTCGAACCCCGTCCCCGTCGCCCACAGCCCCCACCACACCCCGAGCATCGCCATCGGCACGGTCGTTATCACCGAGAGCGGCAATAAGAAGCTCTCGAACAGCATCCCCATGATCAAAAAGACGAACACCACCGACAGCAGCAGCGCGAGCTGCTGGCTCTGCTGATCCTCCAATTCCTCCTTCCACTCGCTGCCCCGCTCGCGCCCGTAGCCGGTCGGGAACTCCATCCCGTCCAGCGACGCCTCGACCAGCGCGTAGGCCTCCTCCCCCGCCTTCCCCTCAGCGAACTCCGCCGTCACCCCCAGCGAGGTGCGCCCGTCGCGCCGGTTGATCGTCCCCCAGCCACGCCCCACCGTGCTCTCCACCAGCCCCTTCAGCGGCACCATCGAGAGCGCCTGCGGCGAGAACACCGAGAAGTCCAGCACCTGCGCCACGCTGGAGCGATCCTCCAGCCGGAACCGGCTCTGCACCTGGATCTCACGGTCGTCCTGGTACCAGGACGGCAGCGGCATCCCCCGCATGCTGAAGGAGATCGTCCGGGCGATGCCCGTCGCGTCCAGCCCCAGCGACGCCGCCCGCGCGCCATCGACGCGCAATTGCACCTCCTCCGATCCGCCGGTCTCCACGTCCGTCTGCACCGCGCGCACGCCCTCGACGCCCTGGATGCGGCGCTCCATCTCCGCCGCCAGCCCCGCCAGCACCTCAGTCGAGTCGCCGAAGATCTCCATGCGGACCTTGTTGCTCTGGCGGTTCTGCTGATCCGATCGGTTGACCGAGGCCCGGACGCCCGGCAGATCGGGCAGCTGCGCTGTCGCGTCGTCCAGCACGTGCTTCTTGTCCAGCTCGCCCTTGCCCTTCTCCAGATAAACGTTGAGCCTGCCGGTGCGATCCGATGACCGCAGGCGGCTGAAGTAGACCCGCACCCCCCAGCGGTCGCGGTTCCGCTCCACCATCTCCTCGAACGACTCGACGACCGCGAGCCGCTCGGCGTAGGTGAACGAGGGCGGCACCTCGAACCGCATCGAGAAGTCCGACATCCCGCCGCCGCCCCCGTCCCCGCCGCACTCCACCGCCTGCACCGGCACCGCGATGGTCAGCACCAGCATCCCCGCCACGCCCATCAGCGCGTCCACCGGGCTCCGCAGGATGCGCGCCACCCCGCCGTCCACCTTCGCCGCCAGCCAGGTCACCCAGCCCGGATCGGGCTTGATCTCGCGCGCCCCCAGCCACACCGTCGAGAGCGGCGTGAACAGCAGCGTGATCAGCAGGCTCCCGATCTGGATGTACACCACCGGCATCCCGATCTCAGACAGGAACAGCGAAGACGTTGTATCGCTCATCAGGATGACCGGCAGGAACACCACGATGGAGGTCATCGTCGAGAGCGTGATCGGCAGCAGCATCGCCGCCGTCCCCTTGATCGCCGCCTCCACCGGGGACATCCCCTGCTGGCGCCGGTGGAAGATCGCCTCCACCACCACCACCGCGTTGTCGACAACCATCCCCACCGCCAGCATCAGCCCCAGCATCGACAGCAGGTTCAGCGACCGCCCCTGGAAGTACAGCACGATCAGCGTCAGCAGCAGCGAGGCCGGGATCGTCGCCGCGATCAGCGCCGTGATCCGCCACTCCCGCAAAAACAGGATCAGCACCAGCACCGCCAGCACCCCGCCCTCCAGCGCCGACTCGGTCAGCGCCCACAGCGCCTCCTCGACCATCTGCCCCTGATCGAAGAAGATCGGGAAGCGGTAGCCCGCGAGCTGCGGATCCTGCTCCAATTCCAGCAGCACCTCGCGCAGCCGCCGGCAGATCTCGACGGTGTTGGCCGTGCTCTCCTTGTTGATCGCGAAGGCCGCGCCGGTGCGGGCGTTGATCCGGTTGATGTCGGCGCGCGCGGCGGCGGCGTACCGGATGTCCGCCACGTCCCCCAGCCGGATCCCCTCGCGCACCGGGTACGCCTTCAGCTCCGCCATGCTCTCCACCTCGGAGAGCCCGCGCACCAGCCGGATGCTGCCGCGATCCTCGACCCGCCCGCTGGCGAGCTGGATGTTGTCGCCCGCCAGCCGGGTGATCAGCGCGCTCAGGTCGATCCGGTGCGCCTCCAGCGCGTCGCGCCGGTAGTCCACCCAGACCATCGGCTCCTCGATGCCCCAGAGATCCACGCGTCCCACGCCCGGGATGCGCGCCAGCCGCCGCCGCAGCAGCCGGTCGAGCTTGAACCAGGCGTCCTCCTCCCCGTCCGGGATGGAGATCCCGGCCCAGATCACCGGCTCGTCGTTCGGGTTGAAGCGCCACAGGAACGTCTGCTCTACGTCAGACGGCAGCTCCGGCGCCACGCGCTCCAGCCGATCCATGACGTCGTTGTACGCCTCCTCCATCGGCGTAGACGAGTGAAATTCCAGCTCCACGTTCGACCAGTCGCTGCTGGCCCGCGCGTTGAGGTGCTTGATCCCCGGCACCGTGCTGAGCTGCTTCTCCAGCGGGCGCACCACCAGCGACTCCGCCTCCAGCGGCGTCGAGTCCTGCCACGGCACCCAGATCCAGAGCATCGGGAAGCTCCAGCCCGACGGCATCATCTGGAGCGGGATGCGCGAGAGCGCGACGATCCCGACCACCGTGATCACCAGGAAGGCCGTGATCACCGTGACCGGGCGCGTCACCGAGAAGCGCGGCACCCACTCGGTCATGTCGCGCCCCCCGCCGGCTCCGCAGGCCCGACATCCGGCGACAATGTCGGGTGGCTGCGCGGCGCCCCGGGCCCCGTCCCCGCCCGTGGCCCCTCCGCGCCCGGCCCCTCCGTCAGCCGCGCCGCGAGCCGGTAGACCACCGGCACCACCACCAGCGTCAGCACGGTGGAGCTGGAGAGGCCGAAGATGATCGTGACCGCCATCGGGCGCTGGATCTCCGACCCCTCCCCCAGCCCCACCGCCAGCGGCAGCAGCCCCAGCACCGAGTTGAGCGCGGTGATCAGGATCGGGCGCAGCCGCTCTGCCGCCGCCATCTGGATCGCCGCCTGGAGCGGCTGGCCCTCGCTGCGGAGCCGGTTGATCGCGTCGACCAGCACGATGGCGTTCGCGACGACCACGCCCGCCAGCACGATCAGGCCGAGGAACACCATCACGCTCACCGGGTTCCCGCTGCCCCACAGCCCGACCGCCACGCCGATGAGCGCCAGCGGCACGGAGAACAGGATGATCAGCGGGTCGCGCAGGCTCTCAAACGTGCTGGCCATGATGACGTAGACCAGGAAGATCGCCAGCCCCAGCGCGAGCTGCAGCGACCCCATCGACGCCTGGAGCTCCCGGCTCTGCCCCGCGACGTCGTACTCCACCCCCAGCCCCGCCCGGCCCATCGCGCGCCCGATCCGGGCCGAAGCGCCTGAGAGGTCGAAGCCCTCCAGCGAGGCCGACAGCACCACCGCCCGCTGCTGATCGACGCGCCGGATCTCGGAAGGCCCCTCGGCCTCGGAGAGCCGCGCCACCGTGTCGAGCCGGATCACCGGGTTCATCTTCGGGTTGACGTTGATCGCGCCGAGATCCGCCAGCGAGGAGCGATCCTGCTCGTCGAGCCGCAGCAGGAGCTCCACCCGCTGCTCCCCCCGGTGCACCCGCGTCGGCGTCTCGCCCTGGATCTTCGCGCGCACCGCCCGCGCCACCTCGCCCACCCCCAGCCCCATCCGGGACAGCGTCTCGCGATCGTACCGGATCCGCACCTCCGGGTAGCCGCGCCCCAGCGAGCTGCGGACGTCGGTGATGCCGGTGAGCGCGGACAGCTCCTGGATCGCCGCATCCGAGGCCGCGCGCAGCCGATCCAGATCGGGATCGTACAGCACCACCTCCAGCGGCGTGTGGACAGAGAACAGCGCCGGTCGCCGGAAGTGAACCTCTGTCCGGGGCCACTCCGCCACCACGGCGCGGATCTGCTCCATGAGCCGCTCCTCCAGCTCCTCCAGATCCTCGCCGCCCGAAGCCTGCACCAGCAGCCGGGCCGTGTTCTCGCCCTCGTCCGAGCGCGCGTCCACCCCGCCCTCCGTGCCGACCACCGTGTAGACCGAGGCCACGCCCCGCAGCGCCGCGACCTCCCGCTCGATCTGCCGCGTCGTCGCGTCGGTGACGTCCAGCGGCGTCCCGACCGGCAGCGCGACCTCCGCCGTGAAGCGGCCCTCATGCACCGTCGGCACCAGCTCCGCGCCGACCCGCGTGAAGCCCCACAGCGACAACACGAACAGCGCCGCCGCCGCCGCCATCACCCGCGCCGGTCGCCCCAGCGCGTCCAGCAGCCCGCGCTCGAACCGCTCCACGCACCAGCCGTAGGCCCGCAGGAAGTGATCGGCGCCCCACAGGCTGAACCGGTCGAACAGCCGCCAGCCGCCCCACAAGAGCCGCAGCACCGCCCAGGCGGCGACCGCGCTCACCACCGTGAACAGCCAGAGCATCGCCCCCCCGGCCAGCTCCAGCGCCGCGCGGACGAGCGCCCACGGCAGGCTCCACCACCGCCAGGAGGAGCGGAATTCCTGCCAGATCGCGCGGGGCGAGAAGGTGGAGATGTCCAGCATCCGGGGCGGCGGCGCGATCTGCACCTCGCGCGCCGCCAGCATCGGGATGAACACCAGCGCCACCGCCAGCGAGGTCAGCAGCGAGAACACCACCGCCAGCGCCAGATCGCCGAAGATCTGACCGGCCACGCCCTCGACGAACACGATGGGGAAGAACACCGCGATCCCGGTCAGCACCGAGGCGAAGACCGCCGTCGCCACCTCCGACGTCCCCCGGATCGCCGCCTCCCGGCGCGGCACCCCGGCGTCGAGGTGCCGCTGCACGCTCTCCAGCACCACCGTCCCGCTGTCCACCACCATGCTCACCCCGAGCGCCAGCCCGCCCAGCGACATCAGGTTCAGCGAGATCCCGCCGACGTTCATCACCGCGAACGTCACCACCAGACAGATCGGGATCGCCGAAGAAATGATGAAGGTGCTGGTCCAGTCGCGCAGGAACAGGAAGGTGATCAGGATGCACAGGATCCCGCCGATCACCGCGTGGTCCACCAGGTTGTCGAGCGCCAATTCCACGAAGCGCGCCGAGTCATCGATGACCCGCCACTCCACCCCCTCCGGCCAGCCCATCGCCGAGAGCGCCGCCTTCACCGCGCGGGCCGAGGTGACCAGGTTGGCGCTCGCCTCCTTGAACACCTGCAGCTCCACCGCGTCCTGCCCGTCCAGCCGCACCAGCACCAGCCGCTCCGCCGCCTCCTCGCTGATCGCCGCCACCTCGCCGATGTGTACGACCGCGCCGCTCCCGCCGGCCCCGCTGATCGGGATCGGCAGCAGCCGGATCTCGTCGAGCGTCCGCACCTCGTTGAGCGTCCGCACCAGGTACTCGTTCTCCCCCTCGCGCACCACGCCGCCCGCCATGTTGACGTTGCCCGCCGTCAGCGCCGCGCTGAGCATCGACAGGCTCACGCCGCGCGCTGAGAGCCAGTCCTCGCGCGGCTCCACGCGCACCTGCCGCTCCACGCCGCCGCGCACCGTGATCGCCGCCACGCCCTCGACCGTCTCCAGATCGCGGCGCAATTGCTGCTCGGCGAAGCTGCGGAGCTGCGCCTCTGAGCGCCGCCCGTCCGTCGAGAGGACGATGCGCAGGATCGGGTCGAGCGAGGGATCGTAGCGGAGCAGCAGCGGGCGATCCACGCCCGTCCCCAGGTACAGCGTCTGCAATTGCTCGCGGACGCTCTGCGAGGCCTGCGCCATCGAGGTGTCCCACTCGAATTCCAGCACCACGTCCGACACCCCGGCCCGGCTCCGGCTCTCGATCGAGACCAGCCCCTCCACCGTCGCGAGCGCCTCCTCGATCGGGCGGCTCACCTGCTGCTCCACCTCCTCCGGCGCCGCCCCCTCGAACGCCGTCCGCACCGTGAGCGTCGGGTAGGACAGATCCGGCATCAGGTTGAGCGGCAGCCGCGCGTAGCTGACCAGCCCGAACACCATCAGCGCGATCGTCATCATCCAGACAGCGACCGGGTGCTCGACGATCCAGCGGTAGAGGCTCATGGGGTCGCGCCCGCCCCTTCGGCGTCCTTCCCGTCCTTGTCCTCCTTGCCCTCCTTGCCCTCCTCATCCGTCACCGTCGGATCTCCCGGCAGGCGCACCCGCGCCTGATCGCGCAGCGCCTCGTTCCCGACCACCACCACCTGCGTCCCCTCCGCCAGCCCATCGAGGATCTCCGCCTTGTCCCCGTCCTCATAGCCGACCTTCACCGCAGTCCGCACCACGCGCCGCCACGGGCCTGGCAGCTCCTCCTCCTCCTTCTCCTCCGCTCCACCGAGGCCGAGCCAGCTCATCCAGCCCCCGCCCTCTTTGCTCCCGCCCTCTTTGCCCTCCTCGCCCTCTTTGCCCTCACCCTCTTTGCCCTCGCCCTCTTTGCCCTCGCCCTCTTTGCCCTCGCCCTTGCCCGGCTCCTCCGGCGGCGGCCCCTCCGCCAGCGTGAACACTGAGGGCTTCCCCTCCTCCCACACCAGCCCGCGACGCGGGATCGTCAGCACGCCCTCATGGCGATCCACCTCGATGTCCACCGAGGCGTACTGGCCGGGGCGGAGGCTCCGCTGGCCCGGATCGAGGGTGACGGTGACGCGGAAGGTGCCGGTGGTGGCGTCGACGACGGGGGCGATCCGGGCGACCCTGCCGGTCGTCTGCTGCTTCTCGTCCCAGGCGGAGCGGAGGCGCACCGGCTGGCCCTCATGGATGCGGCTCAGCTCCCGCTCCGGCAGGTTCAGGACGACCTTGAGCTGATCCAGATCGACGATCACGAACGCCGGGACCCCGCCCGCCAGCTCCCCGAAGCGGAGGCCGCGCTGCGCGACGGTGCCGCTGATCGGGGAGACGATCCGGGTGAAGCCCCGGGTGCGGGTGGCCTCCTCGTGGGCAGTGCGCGCTGCGCTCTGGGCGCGCTGCGCCATCTCCAGCTCAGTGCGGGAGAGCGCGCCCTGCTCAAAGAGGCGCGTCGCGGTCACCGCCTCAGCGCGGGCGCGCTCCAGCTCGGCGGAGGCCCGCTGGTAGGCCGCGTCGAGCGTCGGGCTCGCGATGACGGCGAGGAGCTGGCCCCGCGTCACCGTGTCGCCCTCCTCCACATAGAGCGCGCTGACGCGGCCCTGCGCCTCAGGCAGCAGCGTGGCCTGTGATTCGGCCTCGATGATCCCGGAGGCGCTCAGGCTGCTGCTGACGCTGCCAGCCACGACCGGCGTGACGTCGATCAGGCTCCGGGGATCGACCTTCGGCTTCCCCGACGCCTCGCCCTCACCCGTCGCGTCGCCGTTCCCCTCTCCACACGCAAGCACCAACAGAAACCAGAGCATCGCTCCCTCGGCGGCCCACGCCTGTAACCCGAAGCCGCCGCGTCGTCTGTTCAGGATATGTCACGTTCAGGCTAAGCCCGCCCCGGCTCAGCCCTTCGTGGGCGACCATGCGGCGCGGCGGAGGAAGCTGCCCTTCAGGTACTCGTGCTCGATCACCGCCGCCATCTCCTCCACGTCGCGGAACTGATCCCAGTCCACGCGGATCACCGGCACCGAGCGGGAGATGTCCTGCAGAAACACCTCGTACTCAGCATAGAGCGCCTCCAGGTACTCCAGCGTCAGCCCCGACTCCACGTCGCGCCTGCGGAGCCGGATGCGCTCCAGGGAGCGCTCGGGGCGCACGTCGAGGTAGACGATGACGTTGGGGCGGCACATGAAATTGGACATGTGCTTGAACAGCGAGACGTAGTTCCGGTAGTCCCGCTCCTCCATCAGCTTCAGGCTGACCAGCGTGCGGGCGAAGACCGCGTCCTCATAGATCGTGCGATCCTGCACGCCGCCGCCGCCGCGCCAGATGATCTCCTGGTGCTGCTGGAAGCGGCGGTTGAGCAGGTAGATCTGCGTGGCGAAGGCGTAGCGCGCGGTGTCCCGGTAGAAGTCCGCGAGGTACTCGTTGTCCTGCACCGGCTCATAGTAGATCGGCAACCGCAGGTGGTTGCCCAGCGCGGTCGCCAGCGTGCTCTTGCCCGCCCCGATGATGCCCGCGATCCCGATGAACAGATCCTGGAGCCGCTCATCTCTCGCGCCCTGATGCTTCGAAGCCTGTTCCACGTTGCCCCCTGTCTCACCTGTACGCCTGTCTATCTGTCTGTCCATGATCAGACAGGTTTCAAGGTTAACCGGCCCGCCCGCAGGACGGATACAGGGTGGATACAGTAGGACATGCGCTCTCCTGCCTCTTCCCTGTCGCCCATGCTGGTGTCTGCGGTTCTGCTCTCCGGGTGTGAGGGCGGAAAAGATGGAGATCCGGTACATATCGACTGGGATCAGGGCTGCAACCCGATGGCCTTCCAGCTGGAGGGCGTCACCGGGGACTGCCTGCTGCCCTTCCCCTCGCGCTACTGGATGACGGAGGACGTGGCGAGCCCCACCGGTGTCCGGCTCGACTACCGGCAGGATCAGTTCTGGAGCCCGGACGGCCCGCTCCCCATCGATCCGTCGCTGTTCAACGGCCTGGACGGGGTGCCGACCACCGCGCCGATCCTGATGAACTTCGGGCGCGACGTCGATCCGGACGCCCTGTGGGGGCTGGACGAGGCTGAGGCGTCGCTCGCGGTGGACGCGCCGATTGCGCTGATCAACCTCGACACCGGGCGCCGGGTGCCGCTGCTCACCGAGATGGATCAGAACAACCGCGACGCGGGCTACACCGGGCGCCACGCGCTGATCCTCCGCCCGCTGGCGCCGATGCTGTTCAGCGGGCGCTACGCCGTGGTGGTCACCCGCGACCTCAAGGACGCCGAGGGCGGCAGCTTCTCCCCGCCGCCTGCGTTCGCCGCGCTGCGGGACGGGGTCATCAGCGATGATCCGGTGATCGAGACGCTGCGGCTGCGCTATGAGCCGATGTTCGAGCAGATCAGCGCGGCGGGCTACGGGCGGGACGATCTGCTCGTCGCCTGGGACTTCCAGGTGGCGAGCGAGGATCAGGTGCTGGGGCCGATCCGCTCCATGCGGAACCTCACGCTGGCCTCAGCGGAGGCGGGCATCCCCTACGAGATCCTGGAGATCATCACCGACCCCGACGAGGACACGCACATGCTCGTCAAGGGGACGTTCCAGCCCCCCAACTTCCTCGACGCCGACAACAACCTCATGCTCGACGGCAACGTCGCGCTGCTCCAGACCGATCGGCCCTCCTACCCGTTCACCATGATCATCCCCGTCGACCTCACCGGCCCCGTCCCGCTGGTCGTGTTCGGCCACGGGATCTTCGGCAGCGGCGACAGCTACCTCGACGGCTGGATCGGCCAGGAGGTCATCGGGCCGCTCGCCCGCGAGTCCCGATCCATCGTCATCGCCACCGACTGGATCGGCCTCTCAGACAGCGACTTCGACCTGATCCGCGATGAGGTCATCCCCGATCTCACCCGCATCAACCTCATCACCGACCGGCTCGCCCAGTCGCTCGCCAACAACCTCGCGCTCACCTCCCTCGCCCTCGACTCCCTCGACCGCGCCCCCCTCCTCAGCGACGACCTGTTCAACGGCGAGGTCTACTACTACGGCGTCAGCCTCGGCGGCATCCAGGGATCGTCCTACGCCAGCCTCGACCCGCGCGTCTCCCGCGCCGTCCTCGCCGTCCCCGGCGCCTCCTGGAGCAGCATGATCCAGCGGTCGACGAACTTCACTCCCATCGAGGTCGTCGTAGACTCCCTGTACCCGGACCCGCTCTCCCAGCTCCTGTTCATCAACCTGCTCCAGTCCTGGTTCGACCGCTCCGACCCCGCGAACATCACCCGCTTCCTCACCGACGACCCCGACTACGGAGCCCTCTCCCGCACCCTGCTCTTCCAGGAGGCCATCGGGGACTGCCAGGTGCCGAACCTCGCCACCGGCATCCTCGCCCGCGCCGTCGGCCTCGATCACCTGGAGGTCGCCCCCGAACCCATCTACAACCTCAGCACCGTCGCCGCCCCCGCCACCGGCTTCGTCCTCACCCAGCTCGTCCTCCCCGAAGCCCTCGCCGCCTACACACCCCCCGACCAGAACACCATCCCCGACAGCGACAACGCCGTCCACAGCGACGCCATCCTCACCGAGGCCGCGCTAAGCCAGGTGACCTGGCTCATGCGCTACGGCGAGATCATCCACCCCTGCAACGGGGCATGCGATCCGCAATGATCCGCAGGGCTTGACGGTCTACTAATAAAATAGTATCAGGGGTGCATGGGAAGACCACCGCGCACCGAGGCCGATCCGCGCCTCCTCACCCCGACCGAACTCGAGATCATGCAGGCCATCTGGGCGCAGGACGGCGCTGTCGGTGGCGCTGTGGGAGGCACTGTCGCCGCCATCGCTGCCGCGCTGCCGCAGGAGCGGGCCTACACCACCGTCGCGACCCTGCTGGCGATCCTGGAGTCCAAGGGCTTCCTGGAATCGACCCGCGAGGGCAACCGGCTGATCTACCGCGCCGCCACCCCGCGCCCGGCCTATGAGCAGCGCGCGCTGCGGGACATGCTGGAGCGGCTGTTCGGCGGCAGCCCGTCAGCGCTGCTGCGGGCGCTGGTGCAGGCGGAGACGCTGCCGGACGGCGAGCGGGCGCGGCTCCAGGCGATGCTGGACGACGCCCGGCCCGGTGCGCCCCGCCGGACGGAGGAGGGATGAGCGCGACGCACCTGCTCCTCCTGCTCCAGCCGATGATCGGGCTGGCCGCGCTGCTGGTGCGGCTGGCGGCGCGGCTGCCGCCTCCGCAGGCCGTCCCTGCCCAGCGCGCGGCGCTCCTGCTCTGCCTCGCCGGGGCGGGGATCGGCGCCTCCGGGCTGCCGCTGCCGGAGGAGCGCCCGTTCACCGCCCCGATCCGGCTCCAGGAGCCCGCCGGGGACGGCAGCCGCGCGGTGAGCATCCACCTCGCCGGGGCGGCCCCCCTCCCCGCGCCCGCCCTCCCGTCCGGGCCGCTCTCAGCGTCTGCGCTGCTGCTGCCGGGGCTGGTCGGCGCCGGATGGAGCCTGCACCGCAGCCGCCGCCTGCTCCGCCGGAGCGCCCCCTGGCGCCGGTTCCGCGCGGCGGAGCTCCGCGTCTCCGCCGATCTGACCGCCCCCTGCTCGATCCGCTGGGGCCGCCCGGTGGTGCTGATCGATCCGGCGACCGCCGCCGACCCCGCCCGCCTCGCCGTGGCCCTGCGCCATGAGCTCCAGCACCACCGCGCCGGGGACACCCGGATGGCCTGGCTGCTCTGGGCGCTCGGCCTGATCTCCCCGCTGGCGCCGCTGCTGCGCCGCCCGATGATCGACGCCGAGGAGCTGGCCTGCGACGCCGCCCTGCTCCGTCGCGGGACCCCCGCCCTCTCCTACGCGCGCCTGCTCCTCGATCTCGGCGCGCCCGCCCCGCTCCCGTCGCTCTGCGCCTCCCTCCACCACCCCTCCCTGCTCAGCCGGAGAATCCGCATGCTCGTCCACCCGCCCGCGCCCCGCCCCGCCCTCCGCGCCGCCCTCCTCGCCCTCAGCCTCCTCACCCTGCCCGCCGCCTGGGCCGCTGACGGCCTCGTCGGGCGCGCCGGCCCCGCCCTGACGGACGCCGCCCGCCTCCAGCCCGCCGCCGCCCGCCTCAGCGCCGACTTCCCGGAGATCCACCAGCCCGCCGTCGCCGCCGCGCTCTCTGACCTCACCTCCACCCCGGAGCGCCGCCTCTGGCTCCGGAACAGCCTCGACCGCGCCCGCCCCCTCCAGGGCTGGATCGAGGCGCAGCTCACCGCCGCCGGCCTGCCCGCCGCCCTCTCCGCCGTCCCGCTCGTCGAGTCCGGCTACCGGAACCTCAAGGGCAGCGACCTCTCCCCCTCAGTCCCCGCCCACCTCCGGGGCGCGGGCTACTGGATGTTCATCCCCTCCACCGCCCGCCGCTACAGCCTCCGCGTCGATGAACAGGGGAGCGCCCCGGCCGATGCCCTGATCGATGAACGCCTCGATCCGGAGAAGGAGACCCAGGCCGCCATTGCCCTGCTCGCCGACGGGCTGCTCCGCTACGGCACATGGCCCCTCGCCCTCGCCGCCTACAACGAGGGCGAGAAGGCCGTCGATGCCGCCATCGCCGCAGGCGCCGCCCGCGCCATCGACGCCCGCGCCGGGTTCGCCCTCCACGACGCCGGGCTGCTCCGCAGCTACGCCGCCGAGGTCTACGCCGCCGCGCTGCTCATGGAAGATCCGGCGCTGCTGCCGTAGCCGCCCCGCCCCCGCCCCGCCCCGCAGGAAAACGACAAAGGCGCCGATCCATTCCGGATACGGCGCCTTGTGTATGGGCAGTACTGGATTTGAACCAGTGACTTCCACCGTGTGAAGGTGGCACTCTTCCGCTGAGTTAACTGCCCGTCTCAGCTCGCGGGTTATATGTATCCCGCCCTCCTGCATGCGTCAAGTCCCGGAGCGCAAGGATCGCCGTGCCGACCCCTCTCCCTGATCCTTCCCCGGTCGATGTCTGCGTCGTCGGCGCCGGTCTGGCCGGGCGGCTGATCGCGGCGCAGCTCCGGGCGGCGGGGGTGTCGGTCGCCCTCACCGACCCGCCCGCTGCGGGCGCTCCGGCCAGGCTGCGCGACCCGTTCCGCCTCTGGCTGCCCTGCCCCCCGGAGCACCCCCACCGGCTGATCGCGGCGCTCGGGGAGGAGCGCGCCCGCGATCTGGTCGCCTTCCTCGCCGCGCACCGCCCCGACGCGCCGCCCCTCCCCCTGCGGCTGCTGGCCCACCGGACTGAGGGGGTAGAAATGGAGGCGTCGCGCGAGGCGGCGGCGCTGCTCGGCCTGCACACCGGATCGACCTCCACCCCAGGCTACACGCTCGAAGACGTATGCCTCCTGCCGGAGCCGCCGGATGTCCCGATCCTCGGCTGCGATCCCGGCGCGATCCCCTGCGAGCTGGTGATCCACTGCCCCGACTGGCAGGCCACCGATCCCTTCCTCGCGGACAAGCTCTGGCCGGTGCGGGAGGTGCTGCTGCCGCTCCCGCCCTCCGCCGCCCGGCTCCCGCCGCTGGCCGCCTGGCACTTCAGCCTCCGCTGGTTCCCCGTCGCCGCCGGGATCTGCGCCTCCGGTATGGCCGCCTCCGGCGCCCGCGAGGCCAGCCCCCACCTCGAACTCAACGAGACGGCCCCCCTCCCCTCCCCCCGCGTCACCGCCGCCCTCGACAGCATCAGCCGCGCCCTGCTGCCCGCCCCCCCCACCCCCC
>JBEIQZ010000904.1:0-1321 GCA_040376255.1 Alphaproteobacteria bacterium | reverse complement strand
TGTCGTACACGACGCTGACGAGCCTGCACAGCCTGGAGGCGCGGCTGGAGGAGGTGCGGGAGGAGGTGCGCGCGGGCGCGGAGCGGCTGAAGGGGGTGCCGGGTGCGCTGACGGAGCTGAAGCTGGTCGCCAAGACGCTCGATGTGCTGTCCGAGGACGTGGGTTTCCTCGCGGACGCCGTTCAGGACGCCGGGTATGGGCAGAGCGGTGGGGAGGAGGACGAGGACGAGGCGGAGGTGGAGAACGGGGCGGAAGGCGACAACGAGGAGGACGACGAGGCGCCCCCCTACCCCCCGGACGACGGGCAGGATGACGGGCAGCAGGACGACGGGCAGCAGGACGACGGGCAGGACGACGGGCAGGACGACGGGCAGCAGGACGACGGGCAGGACGACGCCCAAGACGGTGACGGGCAGGACGGTGACGGGCAGGACGGTGACGGGCAGGACGGTGACGGGCAGAACGGTGACGCGGCGCTGCCGTCCCTTGACGCCCTGATGGCGTCGTCGCCGGTCGTGGATGCCGAGGTTGAGGAGGTCGAGAAGAAGCCGGAGCCGAAGAAGCGGGGACGGCGCTGATGGGAACGAAGGACAACAAGCCCCAGCTCCCGGCGCGGGTCGGCAAGGGCGGCGCGTCGGTGCCTGCGCCCCGGCCTGCGGCGGGCGGGTCGTCGGTGCCGGATCGGCCCGCGCCTGCAGGCGGGGTCGGCGCGGTGCGGCGGATCGGGATTGAGCTGCGGACGCCGCTGATCGACACCGGCCTGATGGGGGTCAAGATCGACCCCGTGGAGGTCGGGCTGAAGGCGGCGGGGGTGCCGACGCTGCCGGAGATCCTGGCGGGAACCATCGTCGGACAGAGCGACGAGAAGGTGGGGGCGGGCTGGCAGCGGGTCTACCGGATCGAGCTGCCGCCGCAGAAGCGGGTGGAGCTGCCGCTGAAGATGCTGGGGGGGGATGTGTTGCTGGTGACCGACGCCGGGGCGCGTCCCTGGCTGACCGTACCCATCGGGCTGGCGGCTCATGTGCGCCCACAGGTGCAGGCGTGGCTGGTGTCAGAGCAGATCGTGGCGACGGCGTCGGGACGATCTGTGGCGTTCCAGCTCGATCCGAAGCAAGGGGCGGCGTTCACGATCCCGGTATTCGGGCAGACAATTGGATTGAAGGTGTTGGGGTGGAAGCAGGGATGAGGTCTGTCCCTCAGAGTGAGGAGAGGAACGATGAACGCCACATGCCAGCCATCGTAGCCCCGCCCGCACCCCTGGTCAACCCCTCCTCCACCCCATTTCCACCCCCAAATTTCCCCTCTTTCCCGCCCTTTTCGC
>JBEIQZ010000200.1:0-9543 GCA_040376255.1 Alphaproteobacteria bacterium | reverse complement strand
GGGCTGCTCACCATCGACGGGCTGCTGCTCGATCAGGGGGCGGCCCGCTTCCCGGTCACCGTCACCCCGACGCTCTCCGGCGTCTTCCAGACCGAGGCCTCCTCCGTCGCCCTCGACGGCGCCAGCTTCGTCCGCGTCCCGACCGCCTGGAGCGTGCGCTGAGATGCAGATCCTGATCGATGAGCCGCTCGCCCGGCACGGCTACTGGCGCCTGGGCGGGCCGATAGACCGGCTGGTGATCGTCGAGTCCGAGGCCGAATTGGCGCAGCTCCAGCCGGAGGCCGCGCATGTGATCGGGAACGGCTCGAACCTGCTGGCCCCGGACGCGGGGCTGCGCGGGACGGCGCTGAAGCTGGCGCTGCGGGAGAGCCGGGTGCTGGACGGGACGGCCGGCGGGCCGGCCAGCGGGCTGGAGGGCGGGCCGGAGGGGCCTGCGCTCTGGGCGGGCGCCGGGCTGCTCAACACCGCGCTGCTGGCGCGGGCGGGGCGGCTGGGCCTCGGCGGGCTGGGCTGCCTCGCCGGGGTGCCGGGGACGGTCGGCGGGGCGGTGGCGATGAACGCCGGGACCGCGCTCGGGGAGGTCAGCGATATCCTGTTATGGGTCGAGGGGTACGCGGGCGGCTCATACAAAAAGATCCGCCGCGCCGATCTGGAGATGCGCTACCGCGAGGGCGGGCTGCCGCCGGGCTTCGTCGTCAGCGCCGCCGCCTTCCGCGTCGAGGCCGACCCCGACACCGTCGCCGCAGAGCAGGCGCGCGTCCTCCACCACCTCCAGCGCCGCAAGGCCACCCAGCCCCTCGGGCTGCCGAGCTGCGGATCGGTGTTCCGCAACCCCCCCGGCGACTACGCGGGGCGGCTCATCGAGTCGGTCGGCCTCAAGGGCTTCTGTCAGGGCGGCGCGCAGATCAGCCCGCACCACGCGAATTTCATCGTCAACCTCGGCGGGGCGACCGCGCTGGACGCGATGATCTGCGTCCGCACCGCCTGGGAGCGGGTGCGGGCGGAGGCTGGCGTCACGCTGGTGCCGGAGGTACATGTGATCGGCGACTGGCCGGAGGATCTCTGGCCGCTGGTGGCTTGACCCTGAGACAGAAACGTCGTACCGTGCCGCCCTCCTCTGGATATCTGATGGCCTGGTACTGGTACCTCCTGATCGCCGCCCCCGTCCTGTTCCTCCTCGTGGAATTCAAGAGCTCCCGCCCCGACGGCAAGCTCCTGAACATCCACCCCGTCCGCCGCCTGATGTTCTACATCATGCGCGGGCGCAACGAGTCGCAGGTGTATTTTGACATCCAGGTCGACGCGACGAAGCTGATCCCCTACATGGACAAGGCGCGCGACAGCTTCGGCGCCAACTTCACGCACATCAGCGTCGCGGCGACCGCCATCGCGCTCTCGGCCAACCCCCGGATGAACCGGTTCGTCGTCGGGAAGCGGCTCTACCAGCGCAACGAGCGGTACATCACCTTCTCGATGAAGCGCAACAAGGTGGGCGGGCAGATCGACCGCGCGGCGAAGATCGCGACGGTGAAGATGAAGATCATCGACGGCGAGCTGATCTCGGACTTTTGCAAGCGGGTGAACGAGCAGATCGGCGAGGAGCGCTCCGGCAAGAAGACGAAGGGCGACAAGGAGATCGACCTGTTCAACTTCTTCCCGCGCCCGATCCTGCACCTGGGGCTGCCGCTGATCGAGCTGCTCGACTACTTCAACCTGCTCCCGGGCGAGTTCATCGATCAGGACCCGATGTACACCAGCATCTTCATGGCCAACCTCGGCAGCCTGAACATGGGCGCGGCCTACCACCACCTCTATGAGTACGGCAACTGCCCGCTGTTCATAATGGTCGGCAAGATGGAGCAGCGCCCGGTGGTGGTGGACGGACAGATCGTGATCCGCCCGATCATCCCCTTCCGGTTCAACTTCGACGAGCGCATCGACGACGGCATCAACGCCCGCTTCGGCATGGACGCGATCCAGGCGGTGCTGGAAGATCCGGAGCGCTACCTCGGCCCGCCCGACGCCCCGAAGGCGCTCTGGCCGCAGCCTGCGGGCTCTGTCCCCGGCCCGGAATAGGCTCCGGCACACCTCGCGGCGGTCACTGCAGCGCCTTCTCCACCGCCGCCGCCAGCCGCGCCGCCGCATCAGGGTGGCAGCCGAGGAACAGGTTGGGTTCGAGCAATTCAAGCTCCATCAGCAGGAACGCCCCTGCCTGATCCGGCCCCGCCTCCACCCCGTCGACCCGCGCGTACATGATCCCGGGAGCAGGCGGCCCCGGCGCCACCTCGCTGAGCGCCGCTGCTGTTGTCATCACGCGCTCCGCCGCCGCCATCACCGCCGGATCGGGGTCGATCGCGGCGTAGCTCCCGCCGTGGTCGGCCTGTACGCGGAAGTCGCCGCCTGCCGGCACCTTGCGGACGGCGTGGCTGAACCGGCCGCCGATCCAGATCAGCGAGATCTCGCCTGCGGTCTCGATCTGCGGCAGGTAGGGCTGGAGCATCCAGTGTGTCCCCGGTCGCGGGATGCGCCGCAGCCGGGGCCACTCATCGGCGCGGAACCGGATCGTGTCCATCGCGTTGCCGGAGACCTGCGGCTTCAGCACGCCCGCGCCCCCGAACCCGTCCGGCAGCCGCTCCGGCAATTCCCCGGCGGTGAGGAAGCGGGTGGGGACGATGGGGACGCCCGCCTGCGCGAGCGCCGACAGGTAGCGCTTGTCGCTGTTGGCGCGCAGCACCGGGATCGGGTTCATCACCGGCGGCCCCGCCGCCTCCAGCCGGTCGAGGAAGGCGAGGAACTCCGGCAGGCGGCGGTAGTAGTCCCACGGCGAGCGGACCAGCACCCCGTCGAAGCCGGGCCAGTCGACGGCGGGATCGCTCCAGACGGCGGGCCGGGCGTCTATGCCGCGCGCAGCGAGGGCGGGCAGCAGCAGGCGGTCGTCGGCGGTGAGATCGGGGAAGGCGTCTTCGGTGAGGATGGCGAGGCGCATCCAGGCGCTTTATTCCGGAATGCGGTACAGTGCTGGCACCAGGAGCCTTGATGAACCGCGCCCATGTCCTCTGTCTGCTGATGATCGGCTGCGCCGATCCGACCGGCCTCACCAAGCTCGACGACGGGCAGCCCGGCACTGACACCGGCACCACCGACACCACCGACACCGATGACATCGACGTACCGGACGCCTGCGGCGACATGGAGGGCGACCCCCACTCCGTCGATCTGAATTCCGAGTGCGACATCTCGCTGCAGGAGGGCAGCTTCACGCCGGTCGTCGAGTACAACTACGGCAACACCTCGTTCTGCGGCCCCCCGGCGGTCGGGCAGATCGTCGATGAGAACGGCAGCGGCGCCATCGACGTGGACGACCTCCCGGCCATCGTGCTGTACCAGAGCGGGCGGGTCGTGGCGCTGCGCGGGGACAACTCAGGGGAGTACTGGACGAGCCAGGATTCGAACCTCGGGCAGGACGGCGGCTTCGCCATCGGGGATCTCGACAACGACGGCTGGCCGGAGGTGGTCGCCGTCAACACGCAGCGCGTGACGGCGCTCAACGGGCGGAACGGGCGCACGATGTGGACCTCGCCCAACCTGACCGGCCACCTCGACACCTTCGGCTACAACTACCCGTCCATCGCCGACATGGACGGCGACGGCAACCCGGAGGTGACGGTCGGCAACACCATCCTCAACGGGGAGGACGGCAGCGTCCAGGGGCAGGGCAACCAGGGCATGGGCGCGGCGCCCTACGGCGGCGGGGGCGGCGGGGGCAGCTACGGGACGCTCTCGGTGCCGATCGATCTGGACGGGGACGGCGAGATGGAGCTTGTCACCGGCAACGCCGCCTACCGCCCCGACGGGCGGATCAAGTGGAGCAACAACGAGCCGGACGGGCTGGTGGCGGTCGCGGACTTCGACCTCGACGGCGAGGGCGAGATCGTCGTCACCAACGGCATCTATGTGCGCGGGCTGGAGACAGACGGCAGCCTCGCCTGGGGGCCGCTCACCTACACCGGCAACCTCGGCGCCCCGGCGGTGGACGATCTGGACGGCGACGACCGCCCCGACATCGTGTTCGCCGCCCAGAACAGCCTCGTCGCGCTCGCCTGGGGCGGGAACCGCATGTGGGCGGCCAGCATCGCCGACAGCTCCGGGGCCGCCGGGCCGGTGCTGTTCGACTTCGAGATGGACGGCTACCCTGAGGTGCTGTTCGCCGACGAGACCTCGATCCGCTTCTTCTCCGGCCTCGACGGGCGGGTGAAGATGCAGTCCAACGACCACGGCAGCTACACCATCCTGGAGACCCCGGTCGTCGCCGACGTCGACAACGACGATCAGGTCGAGATCGTCCTCGGCCACTGCACCTGGAACCGCTCGCTCACCGTCTACGGCGACGCGGACGGCACCTGGCCCCCCGGCCGCAAGACCTGGAACCAGCACGGCTACAGCATCAGCAACATCGGCGCGCAGGGCGTCGTCCCGGTCGGCGCGGCCAACAACTGGCCCGACTACAACAGCTTCCGATCGGGCGACATCGGGCGACCGCCGGGCGAGTGGAACGACCTCAACGCGGAGATCGTCGACGTCTGCGAGAAGGAGTGCGATGAGGACAACGTCTACGTCGCCGCCATGCTCGGCAACGCCGGGAACCTGGAGGCGCCCGCCGGGCTCCCGGTGAGCCTGCGCGCAGGGCCGGGCGGCGCCATCCTCGCCACCGTCTACACCGCCGACCCCATCCCCTCCGGCGAGACCAGCGACACCCTGCTGTTCACCGTCTCCGCCGCCGATCTCGGCAACAAGAAGCCGGTGGTCACCGCCGATGAGGACGCCGGCGGCAACAGCCTGCTCTACGAGTGCGACGAGGCCAACAACATCGCGGCGTGGGAGGATCCGGTCTGCCGGTAGCGCGGGCGCGGGTGTAAGCGGGATGAACGGGCGGGGTTGTAGCGGCGCAGGCGCGCCTCAGCTATCCTCGCCCCGGAGTCTCCATGCTCACCTCCCCTCCCTCCGCCCCGCCCCGCCCCGCGCGCTCCCTCCTCGCGCCCCTCGCGCCCCTCGCGATCCTGCTCCTCTGCGCGTTCAGCTTCCCCAGCCGCTCCGACATGGAGGCGGCGTGGCGTCAGGCGGCCAACAACGGCTCCTGCGCCAGCCTCTCCGGCTCCACCGCCAACGTCTCGCAGGCCGCCGGGCTGTGCGAGGCGATCAAGCGCGCCCGCGCCGGGAACTGCTCCGGCGCCTCTGGCTCCGCCTCGACCACCGACTCGGTCGCCGGGGTCTGCACGGCGTTCAAGGCCGCGCTCACCGGCGGCTCCTGCTCCAGCCTGTCGGGCTCGACCTCGCGCGGCTCGGACGTGGCCGGGATGTGCGAGGCGATCAAGGCGGCGCGGAAGGGCTCCTGCTCTTCGGCCTCCGGCTCCAGCACGGACGCGGGGACCCCGGCGGGGGTGTGCGAGGCGCTGAAGGCCGCGAAGATGCAGTGATCCATATCGCGGCGAGCGCGCCGAGCCACAGCCCTGCATGGCCCGCGCTCCCCCCGGTCGAGCAGCCCTCCCCGCCCTTCGGCTCCGGATCGTGGGCGAGCGCCCTGCACCCCGCGTCGTAGCCTGGCGCCTCCGGGTACCGATCCGGGTCGGCGTCGTCGCAGTCGGTGCTGTCCGTGACGTAGCCGGTGGTCGGGCCGCACAGCAGGACGGGCGCGCCGGGATCGCCGTAGCCGTCCCCGTCCCCGTCGGCGTAGAACGCCGTGCGATCCGCCGCCTCCTCGTCGACGGTGCCGTCGCAGTCGTTGTCAGCGCCGTCGCAGGACTCGGTAAGCCCCGGCGCGACGTCGGCGCGGGCGTCGTCGCAGTCCCCGCCCGCCGCCACCAGCCCTGCCGGATCGCAGCCCTCCACCGCCAGCCCGCCGACCCCGTCCCCGTCCCCGTCCTCATAGCGGATCACCGCGTCCACCGCCGCGTTGTCCGCCGCCCCGTCGCAGTCCTGATCGACGCCGTCGCAGACCTCCGGGTTGCCGGGGAAGCGGCCCGGATCGCCATCATCGCAGTCTGCGGACTCCGGGACCCCGTCGCCGTCCTCATCCAGCACGCAGTAGATCGGCAGGTCCAGCGGCTCCGAGAAGGCGCTGCGGCTGTCGGTGGCGGAGAGCGTGAGGGCGGCGGTGTGGTCGGCGGCGCAGTCGGCCACCTGGAGCGCCAGCGGGATCGTGACGGCGGCGCCCCCGGCGATGTCGGCGGCGGGCAGGCTGCCCAGGCTTAGATCGGGGTCGGGGTTGGAGAGGGAGAGGGAGACTGCGGTGAGCGGGCCGGGGCCGGTGTTCTCCAGCGTGAGAGAGAGGGTGAGCGCCTCGCGGGACTCGATCCGGTCGTCCCCGTCGCCGCCGCTGATCGTGGCGGCGGTCAGCGCCAGATCGCCGACCTGCCCGGTGAACACCTCGATCAGATCGAGGCGCGGCCACGCGCTGCCGCTGCGGGGATCGGTGACGGTGACGCGGCTGCGCTCCAGGAAGCCCATCCACTGGGAGGGCCGGGCGCCCGGGAGCGCCGAGGCGACGAGGGCGGCGGCCCCGGCGAGGTGCGGGGCCGCCGGGGAGGTGCCGGACATCGTCTCGCCGCCTGCGGTGATCTCGGTGCCGGGGGCGGCGATGGCGATCAGCGCGCCGCCGTTGGAGGAGCAGTTTACGCTGTCGGCGGCGGGGGAGCTGTCGGTGCAGGTGCTGCTGCAGCCGCTGTCGAGGCAGTATGTCCGGGCGCCCTGCGCGCTGTCATAGGTGTTGGCGACGGCGTAGACCCGCGTGAGGCAGGCCGGGTAGCTCACCGCGTCGGCGTAGCCGTCGTTCCCCGCCGCCACCGAGAAGAAGATGCCGCCCCCGTAGGCGGCGCGCACGGCGGTCGTGGTCGCCGCCGCCACCCCGTCACAGAAGGCGTCGAAGGCCGCGCCCTCCACGCCGAGGCTCATGTTGATGGCGACGATGTTGTAGGTCGCCTGCTGCACCACCGCCTCGTCGATGGCGGCGGCGATCCAGGCGTCGTCGGTGTAGTCACAGGAGCCGGACGAGAACACCTTCAACGCCACGATGTCCGCCCCCGGCGCCACCCCGCCGCTCCCCGCCGCGATGGCCGCCACGTTCGTCCCGTGGCCGTCGCAGTCAGCGGCATCGCTGTCCCCGTCCGCCACGTCCAGCCCGTACACCACCCGGCAGCCCGCCCCGACGCACCCCCCCAGCCCGTCCGCGCCCGCGTCTATGCCGCTGTCGATGATCGCCACCGCCGTCCCGCGGCCGTCGGCCCCGGCCGCGCGGACGGTCGGCGCGCCGATCAGCGGGAGGCTCTGCGCGAGGTTCATCCGGAACCTCCGGTTGTGGACGATGGACTCCACCTGCGGGCATCCCGCCGCCCGATCCAGCGCCTCCGGCGCGATCCGCGCCACGAGCGCCGGGACCGCCCGGTAGCGCCGCTCCAGCGCTGCGCCTGTCCCCGCGCAGGCGAGGAAGCCGTCCACCTGGCCCGCCACCCCCCGCGCCCACGCCTCCCGATCCATCGGGGTGCCGGGCGGGTCGTTCAGCGTCACGATCACCGGCTCGCCGACGACAGCGGCGGCGCGGGCCTCCGCCGCCACGACGCCCCCGCGACGGGTCGCCTCCACGGTCGGCGGCCGATCCGCGAGGGAGAGCGCGGTATCAGGCACGCCGGAGACACAGCCGAGCAGCAGCAGCATCGGGTGAGGTTAACCGCTCTGAGGCGGGGCAGGGGCAGGGGTGTCGCGGGCGTGATATGCCGCAGGGGCGCCATGCTTCTCCTCGCCCTCCTCAGTCTCCCTGCCCTCCACGCCGAACGCCCGCCCCCGGACTACCGGGACAGCCCGCAGCAGGCCGCTTCACAGGAGATCGCCGCTCTCGCCCAGGAGAAGGGGCCGGAGGCCGCCGAGGACGCCGCGCGCCGCTGGAGCCGCGCCATCGGCCCTGACGCCCGGCTGAGCTACGAATTGGGGCTGGCCTGGCGGCTGGCGGGGGACGACGCGCGCGCCCTCTCCCACCTCGACGAGGCGATCCGGCTCGATCCGGACAACGCCGCCGCCCGCTATGATCGCGGCGAGATCCGCCTCAACCGCGACGACCTCCACGGCGCCGAGGAGGACTTCCGCGCGGTCGTCCGCCTGATGCCGGCGCAGTGGGCCGGACACTTCCGCCTCGCCGACCTCGCGGCCCGCCGCAAGGACCCTGAGGCGTTCCAGCAGCACCTCCTCCAGGCGCTGCGCTGCGGCTTCACCTTCCGCTCCGTGGTGAGCGACCCGCGCTGGCATGCCTACCTCGCCGACGCCGCGCTCGGCCCCCCGCTGCGGACGCTGCTGATGGTCTATCAGGACGAGTCCGTGCTGGACGCCCTCGAACGCCCCCTCCCCGCAACCCCTTAGAGGCTGATCGTCGATGCTCTCCGCCCTGTCCGGCACTGTCCTGCTCAGCGCTGTCCTGCTCAGCCCCGACGCGCAGGCCGCCTCTGACGCCTACTTCCGCCGCGATCCGGTCGGCTTCGGCGCCGGGGTCATCCTCGGCATGCCCACCGGCCTCTCGCTGGCCTGGAAGCGCGCCGGGACGCCGGTCTCCTTCGACGCCGCGCTCGCCTGGTCGTTCGACCGGGGCGCCTTCCTCATCCACGGCGACATCCTCCTGAACCCCACCACCCTCCGCACCGCCGACTGGTCGGATCTTGCCTTCCCGCTCTATGTCGGCATCGGGCCGCGCATCTCGGTCAATGACGACTACGCCGACTACGCGCGCGGCGGCACCTACTTCGGCGTCCGCGTGCCGCTCGGGATGGCGTTCCAGCACGACAACTTCCCGCTGGAGGGCTTCCTGGAGGTCGCCCCCGGCCTGCGGCTGATCCCCGCCACCTCCTTCTTCTTCGACATCGCGGTCGGCTTCCGGTTCTATTTCGGTGGATAGCCGCGCGGCGCGGCTCCTCCCGCTGGCGCCCGCGCTGCTGATCCTGATCCGCACCCTCGCCGCGCCGCTGCCGCTGTGGATCGGGGACGTACCGGACGACGCCCTGTTCTACCCGCAGATCGCGCGCCGCTGGATCGCCGGGGAGGGCTGGAGCTTCGACGGGGTCCAGCCCACCAGCGGCTTCCACCCGCTCTGGATGGCGGCCAGCGCCCTGATCTGCGGGCTGACCGCTCCAGATCCGCGCCCTGAGACGCAGATCCGGCTGCTGGCGGCCGCGTACGGGCTGATCGGGATCGCGGCGGCGGCGCGGTGGGCGCGGCTGCTCCGGGGGCGGGGGGCGGCGGTGTTCGCGGCGCTGGCGTCTGCAGGGATCACCGGCGGCTACGGGCTGGGGATGGAGACGGCGCTGCTGCTCTGGCTGCTCGGCGGCTGGCTGGGGGCGGCGCGGCCGGGCGGCGCGGCGGGCTGGGGGCTGGCGGCGGTGTTGTGCCGGGTGGACGCGCTGCTGCTGCTGATCCGTCCGGGGCGGCGCGGGGCGGCAGGGCTGGCGGGCGGGGCGGTCGGAGCCGGGCTGGCGCTGCTGTGGAACGCCTCGATCACCGGGGAGTACG
>JBEIQZ010000081.1:0-15049 GCA_040376255.1 Alphaproteobacteria bacterium | reverse complement strand
GGGGCGCCGGGGGCCGGGCTGACGGTCGCGCCCGCCGCGCCGCCGGGGGCCTGGATCGCCGCGCCCTTCTTCAGCTCCTCGATATAGGAGCTGACGATGTCCTCGCGCATCTTGGTGCGGATGGTCTCCTTGACCTCCTCCAGCGGCACCATGTCGCGCTTCTCCTCGATCAGCATGAGGTGGAAGCCGCCCTTCGACGGGATGGGGCCGATCACCTGACCGGCGGTCGCGGCGGTGATCGCGTCAGCGACCTCCTTCGTCATGTTCTTGGTGTCCACCCAGCCCATGCTCCCGCCGTCCTTGGCGGTGCGGGCGTCCATGCTCTTCTGGGCGGCGATCTCGGCGAAGTTGCCGCCGGCCTGGATCTGCTTCAGCAATTCCTGGGCCTCAGCCTCCTCCTTGACGAGGATGTGGCGCACCTTGGCCTGCGGCTTGCGGAACTGGACAGCATGCTCGTCGTACCACGCCTTGATCGCGGCGTCGGTGGTGCGATCGGTGACCACCTGCTCCAGCAGCGCGCGGGCCATCGCCTGCCGCTCGGCGTAGGCGAGCGCCATCTTGCTCTCGGGCTTCTGGTGGATCTGCATCTTCAGGGCCTCCTGATAGATCAGCTCCATCGTCACGAGATCGTCCTTGATCTTCGCGGTCTGCCCCTGCGCGACGATCTTGTCGCGGGCCTCGGGCGGGTACTGCGCGAGCAGCCCGTCGACCATGCCCTGGGTGATGGGCAGGCCGTTGACGGTCGTCAGGACTTCACCGGTGCGCTCCAGCGTACCGGGGATGGGAGCAGGCTGCTCACAGGCAACCAGAGAGAGAAGGAACGCGATCATCAGGCACCCGAGAAGAGGCGCCTTATAGCGCAAGGCTGCAAAAAACGCCACTCCCGGCGCTGCTCCCGGCATCGGCGGCGATCAGGGACGCGGGAACCGGTAGAGCACATAGCGATCCGTCTCCCCCACCCGCTCATAGCCGCTGACCGACCGCGCCTTCTGGTTCCAGCCGGTATCCACCTTTTTTACCAGCAGGTACTCAGTGACTGAGAGCCCTTTTCCGGGGCGCTTGTCCTCCAGGCTCTCGTCATAGGTGAAGGAGACGGGGCGGCTGGAGATGATGAGCGAGGTGTGGACGTCCGCTGTCACCACCGCCTCCGCCGGGATCTGGCGGATCAGCGCCCACTCCGGCGCCTCCTGCCCCTCAGAGAAGGCCGCCGGGAGCTCCATCGTGAACCGGGGCGAGATCTTCAGGTACCGCATCCACGGCGCACACGCCCCCGCCGCGACCGCGAGCGCCCCGACCGCGAGCGCCCACACCGCCGCCGTCCGCCACCGGCCCAGCGGCAGCCAACCGGCCAGCCGCCCCGCCCCTTCGATCGCCGCCGCCGCCGCGAAGGCGCAGGTGGGGGCCATGTGGTGGATGTGGCCGAGCCACTGGACGTCCACCCCGCCGTGCGGCGGGGCGCTCAGGTGGAACACGAGCGTCCCGGCGATGGGGATCAGCGTGAGCGGCGCGAGCAGCGCGACGGCCTGCAGCGGCAGGAAGAACTTTGAGTAGAAGCTGTCGAAGTCCGCCCACGTCCGCGTGAACGGCGGCAGCCCCTCGGCCAGCCCCCGCACCAGCCCGCCCATGTGCGAGGTCATCGGGTTGTCGTGGCCGGTGAAGTCCCGCCCCAGCCACAGCAGCACCGCCCCGGCCCCCAGCGTCAGCCCCAGCCCCCAGCCCATCTGCCGCAGCCGATCCTGCCACGGCCCCGGCGTCGCCAGCCCGATGAGCGGCATAAGCATCGCCCACTCCTCGCGCGCCGCGCAGCAGGCGAACCCCGCCAGCAGGAACGCCCAGAGGTTCCCCGCCCGGCAGGCCCAGATCGCCGCGAGCGCGAACGGCACGCCGAGGATCAGATCCTGGTAGTCGTTGAGCGCCACCGCCATCAGCGGCGGGTAGCCGAGGTACAGCGCCAGCCCGATCAGCCCGCCCGCGATCCCCTGCGCCCGCCCGCCCGCCGCAGACCCCGCCCACCGCAGACCCCCGCCCGAGAACACCAGCCGCCCCAGCCCGTAGGCGGGGATCGCCCCGAGCGCCACCAGCCCGATCTGCAGCCGCACCAGCAGCAGCGGCCCCGGATCGAGCCGGTACAGCCAGCCCGCCGCCCAGATCCACAGCGAGCGGTGGCCCGACCACATCCAGTGATCGACGTAGCCGTAGTGGACGGTCTGCTCCCACACGCCCCGGTGGGCGTAGTTCCAGATGAGCTGGTTGTAGACCGCCAGCGCGTAGTTCTCCACGCAGGCCAGCTTCGCGATGCGCTCCCAGGCCGTCGCCTGCAGCGAGCAGAACCACACCCACGCCGCCCCCAGCGGGATCAGCCACTCCATCCGCACGATCAGCCGCAGGGGACGCATCACAGAAATCTATCCCGATCTCGCGCTTGCCGACGCTCCCCTGTTGCTTACGCTGCCGTCACCCCTCGCCACCTGCCGGAGTCCCGATGCCCCGCCTCGCCTTCTACCGGAACCGCTGCGCCCCGACCGACCCTCCGCTGTTCCTCTACCGGCTGCGCCCCAACCGCAACCGGATCGGGCGGGTGGACGAGTGCGACGTGGTGCTGCCAGACGGGAGCGTGAGCCGCACCCACGCCATCATCGAGTGCCGTGACAACACCTGGGAGATCACCGACCGCTCCTCCAACGGCACCCTGCTCAACGAGCAGCGCATCGAGGCGGGCGGGCGGCGGCGGCTCGCCCACGGGGATCAGATCCGGCTCGGGGCGTTCGTGGCGCTCGTCGATTTGGACACGCCGGACGTGCATGTCTCCACCGAGGAGATGCAGGCCGAAACGCGGCACGAGGAGATCCTGGAGGTGTCGGACGGCCTCACCGTGTCGCAGGCGTGGCTGGTGATCCGCTCAGGGCCGGGGGAGGGGGAGCGCCTGAAGCTGCGGGGCGGGCGGCTGACGGTGGGCGGTCACGGCAGCCGGGTGGTGCTGCCCGATCCGGAGGCAGTGCGCGGGCATGTCGTGGTGCGCCTCTACGAGGGGCGGGCGATGATCGAGCCGGGGGAGGGCGCGGCCCGGGTGGGCGCGGCGCGGGTGCGCGACATCCTGCCGATCCTGCCCGGAGACGAGGTGCGGATCGGGCGCACCGAGTTCTCGGTGGTGTGGGATCGGAACCGGGACAAGCCGGTAGCGGATCACTTCGGGGACATGGTCGGGACGAGCCTGGAGATGCAGCATATCTTCGGGACGCTGCGCCGGATGGCCCCGCACAGCGCGCCGGTGCTGCTGCTCGGGGAGTCGGGGACAGGGAAAGAGCTGGCGGCGCGGGGGCTGCACGACGCGGGGCCGCGCGCCGCCGGGCCGTTCGTGGCGGTGAACTGCGGGGCGATCCCGGAGACGCTGTTCGAGTCCGAGATGTTCGGCCACGAGAAAGGGGCGTTCACCGGCGCCACCGACCGGCGGGACGGCGCCTTCCTGCGGGCTGAGGGCGGGACGCTGTTCCTCGACGAGATCGGAGAGCTGCGCGAGGAGGCGCAGACCCGGCTGCTCCGGGCGCTGGAGAGCGGCGAGATCCGGCGCGTCGGCGGACAGCAACCCCTCTGGCCGGATGTCCGCGTCGTCGCCGCCACCAACCGCGATCTGAAGCAGGCCGTCGCGGATCGCACCTTCCGCGCAGATCTGTTCTTCCGGCTCAACGTCCTCTCCGTCACCCTCCCGCCGCTCCGTGAGCGCCCCGGCGATCTCCCCCTCATCGCCGCCACCGTCGCCCGCCGCATCCACCCCGATCTCCGCCTGAGCCCTGAGACCCTCGGCTCCCTCCAGACCCACACATGGCCGGGGAACGTCCGCGAATTGCGGAACGTCCTCACCCGCGCATACATCCTCAGCGGCTCCCACCTGCTCACCCCTGACACCCTCGACTTCCAGGCCGACGACCGCGCCCCGCTCCAGCCGATGCTCCAGAGCCCCACCGCCGCCTACACCCTCCAGAGCCTCGAAGAGGCCGAGCGCGCCCTGCTCACCGACGCCCTGCGCCGCCACAAGGGCAACCGCAGCAAGATCGCCCGCGACCTCGGGATCGCCCGGACGTCGCTGCTCTACCGGCTCCAGAAATTGGGCCTGGACAGCCAGGCTTGAGCTTCCCACGCACCTGGCAGCGCTTCCTCCGGGGGCGCACGCTCACCGAGACGCCGGGGGTGCGGGAGGGCTGGCACCGGGGGCGGCCCCGCTACCACGTCCTCGTCCTGCGCGTACCGGACGCGGCGGTTCAGCAGCGGCGCGCGGCGGTCGCCGCTGCGCTCACCGGGTGGCTGCTCCCCTCCGCGCCCGATGATCCGCACGTCACCGCGTGGGTGTACGGGTTCGATGCCCCGGCGCCGCACCCGCTGGAGGGCCGGACGTTCCCGCTCCAGATCGGCGGCGCCAACAGCTTCGCGAGCTGCCCCTTCCTCGCCGCGCGATGCGCCGCCCTCCGCGCGATCCGCGACGCCGTGCCGGGACGGACGCTCTCTCCGGAGGAGCGGTGGGCGCCCTGGCTGCCGCACCTCACCGTGGGCCGCTACGCGGTGGCGGTGGCGGGGCGGGAGGTCGCGGCGCGGCTCCGGGGCCTCCGGGGAATGCCCCCCATCTCCTGCGCCGGACGGCTGGTGCGGTGCTGGGTCGATCCGCAGGATGAGACAGGGGCGCTGCATGATACATGAACGTCGCATGTCGCATGTCGCATGTCGCATGTCGCATGTCGCATGCCGCATGTCGCATACTCGAAACGGAGCGACCATGATCCATCACCTCGCCATCCTGACACCTGATGCACAGGTACTATCCTCATTCTACAAGATGTTACTCGATGTATCAACTGATCGTGAACAGCGCGATGACGCCGGGCTGCGCTCAGTGTGGCTGCGGGCGGGTGGCAGCCTGCTGATGATCGAGCGGGAGGCGGCGGCCGGGCCGGGGCGGCACGTGCTGGTGTTCGCGACGGCGCCGGGGAGCCTCGCGGCGGCGGAGGCGCGGCTGGCGGCGGCGGGCGCGCGGCCGGAGGGGCCGGGCGGGGCGTACCTGCGGACGCGCTTCACGATCTACGGGCGCGATCCGGACGGGAACCGGGTGGGTCTGTCGAGCTGGCCGGAGCCGCTGGAGCAGGAGCCGCTGGCGCCGCTGACAGGAACGTCTTTTGGCGGTTAGGTTCCTGCGATGCTGATCCAGATATGGTTTCTGCTGCTCGCCGCCTGCAACAACCCGCTGGAGGACTCCGCGATCCCGAGCGGGTGCGCGGCCCGCGCCGCGTTCTACCCGGACGCGGATGGCGATGGAGCGGGGAGCAACCTGGATGTATACATCGGTTGCGCCGCGCCGACCGGCTATGTGACGGCGGCGGGGGACTGTGACGACGCGGACGCGGCGGTGCAGAGCGGCTGTGACACCGGGGCAGACACCGGGGACACCGGGGCAGACACCGGCACAGACACCGGCACAGACACCGGCACAGACACCGGGGACTCCGGCGCATGAACGATCTGACCGCCAGCCGCTATCAGTCCGGCATGAGCGACGGGTTCGGCTGGATGTACCGCCTGAGCCTCGGCCTGGCGATGCGGCGCATCAGGATGGAGGATCACTCGGCGGATCGGATCCGGCGGGCCTCGGAGCAGGGGCCGGTGGTCTACGCGCTGCACACGCCGTCGGAGATCGACTGGCTGGCGCTGAACGCGGTGCTGCTGGCGCGGCGGCTGCCGCTGCCGATCTACACGAACGATCTGCGCGGCGGGTGGTTCCGTCCGGTGCAGGAGTGGGCGTCGGGCTGGTGGGAGCGGATCAGCCGGGGGGCGCCGCCGGACGCGGTGGCGTCGGGGTGGCTGGCGGAGCAATTGAGGCGCGGGCAGCCCTGCTGCCTGTTCATGGCGCGGCAGTCCGATCCGCTGGAGTGGCTGGGCCTGCGGCAGCAGGAGCGCGGCGATCCGCTGGAGGCGCTCCAGCGGGCGCAGGAGGGGCTGGATCGGCCCGTCCAGATCCTCCCGGTGGTGGTGCTGTGGGATCGGGCGCGGCCGGAGGGGGTGGTGCGGCAGTTCATCGAGGGGCTGGAGGAATTGCCGGGGCCGTTCGGGCGGCTGTGGTCGCTGGCGCAGGCGTCGGACCCGCTGGTGCAGGTGGGCGAGCCGGTGTCGGTGCAGGAATTCGAGGCGCGTTACCACGAAGAGAAGCCTGAGCGGCGGCGCAAGATGCTGCGGATGCTGCTGCGGCGCTACCTGCACCGGGAGGCGCAGGTGGTGCTGGGGCCGCGCGCGCGGGCGTGGAACGAGGTGCGGCGGCAGGTGCTGCGCTCGCCGGAGATCCGGGCGCTGGTGCAGCAGGAGAGCCGGGCGGCGGGGCAGCCGCCGGAGAAGGTGGGGCGGGCGCTGTCGAAGATGTACGGGAACATGGCGGCGCGGCTCAACGGGCGGTGGCTGCGGTTCGCGGGCCTGCTGACCGACATGATCTGGGATCGGCTCTACTCCGGCCTCGACATCCGGCCGGAGGATCTGGAGCGCATCCGGGAGGCGATGCGGCGCGGGACGGCGATCCTGCTGCCCTGCCACCGCTCGCACCTCGACTACCTGCTGCTCTCCAGCCTGCTCTACCGGCACGACATCGCCATCCCGCACGTCGTCGCGGGGGACAACCTCTCGTTCTGGCCGCTCGGCGCGATCTTCCGGCGTCTGGGCGCCTTCTTCATCCGGCGCAGCTTCCAGGGAGATCGGCTGTTCCCGCCGCTGTTCTCGCGCTACCTCCAGGAATTAATACGGATGGAGGTACCGATCGAGTTCTTCATGGAGGGCGGGCGCTCGCGCAACGGTCGCCTGCTGCCCGCCCGGATCGGGGTGCTGCGGATGATCATCGACGCCACGCGGCGGGACGGACGGGTCGCTGCCGGCGGGCGGGAGGTGTCGCTGCTGCCGATCTACATCGGCTACGCGCGGCTCGCGGAGGAGCGGGTGTTCGAGCGGGAATTGCTCGGCGCGCGCAAGGAGAAGGAGAGCGTCGCGGGCGTGGTGCGGGCGGCCTCGGTGCTGCGGCAGCGCTACGGGCGCGTCTATGTGCGGGTGGGGGAGCCGATGCCGGCGTCAGAGGTCGCGGGCGCCTGGGAGGAATTGTCCGAGGAGGCCCGCACAGAGCGGCTCAGGATAGCAGGCGCGCGGCTGTTACACAGGATCAACCAGGAGACGCTGATCCTGCCGGTCGGGCTGGTGGCGCTCTCGGTGCTGGCGCACGGGCGGCGCGGGATCCGTCAGGGAGAGCTCACCGCGCGGGCGCAGCGGTTCCTCGGCTATCTGCTCGATCTGGGGCTGAAGGCGCCGGAGGGGCAGGCGCCGGGCTCCCGGCTGGAGGAGGCCATCGCGGCGCTCGTCGCGGGCCGGATGCTGAAGCCACACGACAGCGAGGGAGTGGACGGAGAGGCCGGAGCAAAAAGCACGGTCTACGCCATCTCCCCGGAGCGGCGGGTGCGGCTGGAGTGGTACAAGAACACGTTGCTCACGCCGCTGGCGCCGCTGTCCTGGTACTGCGCCGCCATCCGGGCGCTCGGGCAGGACGCCGTGGATCAGGAGGCGGTCGGCCAGCTCTTTGAGCTGCAGGCGACGCTGTTCCAGCGCGAATTCCTGTTCGATCCCGACAAGAGCAGCGCCGCGCGCCGCGAGGACAGCCGGCAGCGCCTCTGCCGCTGGGGGGTGCTGACCGCCGATCCGGAGACCGGCGGGCTGCGCGTTTCAGATCGCGCCCGGATCGGGGAGTTGGCGACGCTGACGGTCAACCTCGCTGAGTCCTACCTGCTGGTGCTGCGGGTGCTGGAGCGGGCGGGCGCCGCGCCGTCGGACGTCCCGAAGGAGGCGATGGCGCTCGGCAAGACGCTGCTGGCGGTGGACGAGCTGTCGCGCCCCGAGGCGCTCTCGCTCCAGAACCTCCAGCACGCGGCGAAGATCCTCAGCGCCCGCGCCGACCGGGCGCAGCTCGGGCAGGCGCTCCGGCGGTTACTGGAGGTGGCATGAAGGCAGCGCATGAAGGCTGACGATCTCTTCGCCGGGAACGCCCCGCCCGCGCTCCCGCCCGATCCGGTGCCGGGGATCCAGCGGATGCTGATGATCGCGCTGCCGATGACGTTCTTCGGGCCGCTGGTCTGCGTGACCTCCGTGCCGGGGGCGCTGCTGACGCTGTGGGTCTGGTACCGCGCCGACGAGGAATTGGCGCGGGTGGAGAGCGGCGCGCTCCCGGGACAGTGGGACGCGCGCGTCCGCACGCTCAGGCGGCAGGCGTTCGCCGCGCTGTCCGCCGCGTCGATGCTGATGATGCTCCAGCTCGCCCTGCTGAGCCTCGGCGTCTACCAGGGGCTGATCGGGCTGGCGCTGTCGGTCTACGACGGCCTCTCAGGCGGGGGCGGGCCGCCCATCCCCTGATCTCCGCGCCTGCGCTACAGGCAGCCGCTCTTGGTGCAGGTGAAGCTGACGCCGCTGCCCCCGGCGGTGGTGTAGGTGCCGCTGCCGCTGGGATAATAGATGTCTGCCGGGCTGTTGTCGGTGGCGCCGCTGCCCCAGGTGCAGCCGCTGGAGGTCAGCGTCGCGTTGTTGCTGCTGGCGCCCGCGCCGCACACCGCGCCGCCGCCCCGCGCCGTGCCGGTGCCGCTGACGGCGGCGGTGTTGCTGTAGAGGCCGTGCGCCCCGGTGGCCGAGGAGCAGGAGAGCGATCCGTTGGCGACGTAGGCGCCGCCGCCCCAGCCGTTGAGCGCCGCCGATCCGCTGGCGCTGTTGCTGTAGACGACGGTGTCGATCAGCGACATCACCCCGTAGACCGCGCCGCCGGTCGTCCCCACCGACACGCCGCCGCCGTAGTTCGCCTGGTTTCCGGTGACGACGCAGTCCTCCAGCGTGAGGTCGACCGTCGCCGTGCTGGTGTTCTGGGAGATGACGATGGCCCCGCCGCCGTAGTAGCTGCCGCCTGAGCCTGAGCCGCGCCCGCCGGTTAGGGTGAGCCCCTGCGCGTAGATCTGGTGGGTGTAGCCGGTGGACTCCGAGACGGTCAGCACGGAGCCGGTGGTGTTGAGGCCGGTGAGGATGGTAGCGGCGGCGCCGTCGATGCCGATGACGTTGACGCTCTTGTTGGCGGTGGCGCCGACGGTGGTGAGGCGCACCGCGTAGGTCCCGGCGCAGACGTTGATCGTGCCGCTGTCGGGCAGCGTGTAGCCGACGACCGAGGTGCCGTTCAGGTTCCACGCGGCGCTGATGTCGGTGACCGTCGCGCCCTGGAACAGGTGGACCATCCCGTCCTCGGCGGTGCCGGTGTCGCAGTCGTTGTCGAGCCCGTCGCAGACCTCGGTGGCCGCCGGGCTGATGTCGGCGGTGTCGTCGTCGCAGTCCTCAGCGGCGGCGTAGGTTCCGCCGGGCTGGGTGCAGGCGACCGTCCCGCTCCCGCCCCCGTAGCCGTCGCCGTCCCCGTCGCTGTACCAGGTCGGCTCGCCGGTGGTGCTGCTGTCAGCGTCGTCGATCAGGCTGTCGCAGTCGTTGTCCACGCTGTCGCAGACCTCCTGGGCGCCGGGGTTGATCGCGGCGGCGCTGTTGTCGCAGTCGGTGGAGGTCGCGACATAGTTCGCGTTGCCGTCGCAGCGCTGGGCGGTCGGGGTGGCGCCGTAGCCGTCGCGGTCGGTGTCGACGTACCAGACGGTCTTGCCGGTGGCGCCGCTGTCGGCGTCGTCGGCGAGGCTGTCGCAGTCCTCGTCGGTGTTGGCGGCGTCGCAGATCTCCTGGGCGCCGGGGCTCACGGCGGCGCTCGCGTCGTTGCAGTCGGTCGAGGCGGCGGCGTACCCGGCGGGGAGCGTGCAGGAGAGCGTGGTGGTGGCGCTCGTGCCGTAGCCGTCGCTGTCGGCGTCGCGGTAATACGTCGTCTGCCCGGTCACGCTGCTGTCGCTGTTGTCGGCGGTGCCGTCGCAGTCGTCGTCGGTGTTGCTGTTGCAGATCTCGACGTCGGCCGGAGAGATGGCGGCGTTCGCGTCGTTGCAGTCGGTCGAATTGCTGACCCGCCCGACCGGCTGATCGCAGGCCGAGGTCGCGGCGCCCGCGCCGTACCCGTCGCTGTCGGCGTCGCGGTACCAGGAGGTCTTGCCGGTGGCGCCGGTGTCGGCGTCGTCCGCGAGGCCGTCGCAGTCCTCGTCGGTGTTGGCAGCGTCGCAGATCTCCGGGTCGGCGGGCGAGACGGCGGCGCTCGCGTCATTGCAGTCGTCGTCGTCGGCCGAGTACCCGGCGGGCAGATCGCAGGACTGCCGGGGGGAGGCCGCCGCCCCGTAGCCATCGCCGTCGCTGTCGGCGTAGAAGGTCTGGAGGCTCGCGGCGCTCACGCTGGCGTCGGCGTCGTCGGCGGAGCCGTCGCAGTCCTCGTCGACGTTCCCGCTGTCGCAGACCTCCGCAGCAGCGGGGTTCGTCGCGGCGGCGCTGTCGTCGCAGTCGGTGGCGTCGGAGACATAGCCGGCGGGCTGATCGCAGCGCAGCAGCGAGGTCGCGGCGCTGCCGTATCCGTCCTGATCGGCGTCGCGGTACCAGGCGGTCTCGCCGGTGGCGGAGGTGTCGGCGTCGTCGGTGAGGCCGTCACAGTCCTCGTCCGTACCGCCGCTGTCGCAGATCTCCTGCGCGCCGAGGTAGACGGCGGCGTCGCTGTCGTCGCAGTCATCCGCGTTGTCAGCCGTGTACTGTGTGGCGGAGTTCCCGCCCGGACACCACTGCTCGCTGTCGCTGGCGGCGTCCCCCTGGCCGTCGCCGTCCCGGTCGGGCCACCAGGTCTCCGTCCCGAAGGCGTCCTGCTGGTTTGTAGCGCCGTCGCAGTCGTCGTCCGAGGCCGTCCCGCAGTCCTCCCAGGCCGAGGGGTTCACCACCGCGTTGTCGTCCTCGCAGTCCGCCCCGCCCCAGCCGCTGCTGTCAAAGGAGTCCCGATCCTGATCGTAGTCGCTGGCCCCGTCGCAGTCCTGATCGCTGCCGTCGTACCAGCCTTCTTCCGCGCCGGGGTTCGCGTCTGCCGGGCTGATCCCGCCGGGGTTCGGGTAATCGCCCCGGTCGGCGTCAGCGGCGGCGTCAAAGCAGTCGTCCCCGACCGCCCCCGCGCCGTCCGCGAACCAGGCCGAGTCGTAGCCGTCGCCGTCCGCGTCGAAGTCGCTGTCCGCCGCGCAGTCGCCGTCCACGCCGTCGTAGGGTGCGTCTTCTGCGCCGGGGAAGGCGTCGGCCGCCGCGACGTCGGGCAGCCCGTTGATGGCGGGGGCGCTCCCCGCGTCGAGGCAGTCGCCGCCGGTGGCGCCGTCCGGCACCGGCACCCCGGCGAGCGCCTCGTAGTCGGCGGCCCAGAAGCCGTCGCCGTCCTGATCGCCATCGTTGCCGTCGCAGTCCTCATCGTAGGCGTTGTACCAGATCTCTTCGATGTTGTCGGTCGGGTAGCGGGAGGGGTCGGTGTCGTCGCTGTCCCCGGCGCAGAACCCGTCAGCGTCGGCGGGGCCGTCGCAGGGCGCGCCGTCGCCGTCCTGATCGAAGTCGTCGTCTCCGGCGCAGTCCTGATCCGCGCCGTCGTACCAGATCTCCTGGGCGCCGGGCAGGATCGCGGCGTCGGTGTCGTCGCAGTCCGTCCCGCCCGCGATGTCTGCGGTCTGCGCGCCGTCCCCATCCTGATCGAAGTCGTCGTCCCCGGCGCAGTCGGCGTCCACGCCGTCATACCAGGCATCCGCCGCGCCCGGGTGGATGTCCGCGCCGCCCGGTCCGTCCCCGCCGAGCGGCCCCGCCGGATCGTCCCAGCAGTCCCCGTCCGCCGGGCTGATCCCGTCCCCGTCCAGATCGGCGCCCAGATCGGCCTTCCACGGGCCGCAGCCGCCCGCGAGCGCCGCCCACACCGCTACACCGCACCACCCGAACCGCCGAAACCCGATCATGGCCCGTCCTGCCTGATCTGCAGGTATAGCTCAGCCGCGCAGAATTCCCAAGATCAGACTGATCGCCGCCAGCCCCCAGCAGTACCAGCCGAACCGGTCGAACCGCCCCGCCCGGATCACCCGCATCAGCACCGTAAGCGAGAGCCAGCCGAACACCAGCGACACCGCCCCGCCCACCAGCCACGGCCCTACCATCTCTGGCGCGATCTCCACCTTCCGCGCCTTCAGCAGGCAGGCGCCCAGGATCGCCGGGATCGAGATCACGAACGAGAACCGCCCGGCCAGATCCCGGTTCACCCCGAGCAGCATCGCCGCCGCGATGGTCGACCCCGATCGCGAGATCGCCGGCAGGATCGCGATCCCCTGCGCGATCCCGATCAGCAGCGCGTCCCGCGCCCGCAATTCCCCGATCTGCCGCTCCCCCTGCGACGCCCGCCCCGTCATCTGCAGCACGATCGCCGTCACCGCGAACTGCCACGCCAGCGCGTACAGCCCGGAGAACATCGTCTCAAATAAATCCTCCAGCAGCACGCCCATAAGCGCCGTCGGCACCGAGGCGATCCCCACCAGCATCAGCCAGCGCACCCCTGGCCGCTCCAGCATCGGCCCCCCGCCCTCCAGCGGGTCGCGCAGCATGCGGATGAGGTCGGCGCGGAACAGCACAAGCACCGGGATCAGCGTCCCGAGGTGCAAGACCAGATCAAACGCCAGATCGTCCCCCTCCACCGGCAGGAAGGTCTGGAGCAGCACGAGGTGGCCGGAGGAGGAGATAGGCAAAAACTCTGTCAGCCCCTGGACCATCCCGAGGATGATCGCGGTGATCCAGACGCTCATCGCTGCTCCTGCTCGTCGCCTTCCGCCCCGCCTGCGCCCTCAGGCGTCTCTGCTCCCTCTGCCGCGCCTGCCTCCCCGCCTTTTTTCGCGCCCTTCTCTCCCCCTGCCTCCACCCTCTTCGCCTTCGACGGCAGCGGCTTCCCACCCTGTCGATCCTTCAGGTAGATCAGCAGGCGCCGCGTGTCCGGGCGCTCGATGGTCTGCGAAAAAGCAGGCATCCGGCCCTTCCCGTCCTGCACGCTCTGGATCAGCGCCTCCAGCGCCTCGTCGGTGATCCGCCCGCTGAGATCCGGCACCCCGCCGATCACGGAGGAGGCCGCCGCGCCGTCGCCCTTCCCGATCTCTCCGTGACAGGACTGGCAGGACTGCGTCCACAGCCGCTCCCCGATCTCGGGATCGGGCGCGCGCCGGGAGGGCATGGAGCTGGTCGGGGGCGGCGCCTTGGCCGGAGCTGCTGCGAGCAGCACGAACAGCAGAGGGAGGAAGCGCACCATACGGGATCGTGGGGACAGGGTCTTCTCCATGCCTTGCCCCGCCGGTATAGCGGTGCCTGCGCAGGATGGCAACTCTGCCGCTGCGCGCTATACACCCGCGATGGATCGATCTGCGACCCCCCGGCTCTCCCCGCCCTTCGCGCTCCTCGCCGCCGCCGGGGCCGGCGCGCGTCTGCTGCTCACCCCTGTCCCGAACGATCCGCTCCCGACCGCCGCCCTGGTGCTCGGCTGGGGCGTGTCCTACGGTCTTGTGGCGTAGCTGCTGTTCTCTGCGATCGGCGCCCTGCTCCGCCGCGTGGGGATCCTCCCGCCTGTCCGACCGATCCCGGCGCGACTGCTGCTCCCCGGCCTGCTCCTGCTCCCCGGCATCGCCACCATCGGCGCGATAAAGGCGGCGAAGCCGGTCATCTCGCTGGCACTCCCCGCCCCCGGCCCGCCGATGTGCCGCGTCGAATTGCTCGCGATGGACGGCGCCGACCTCGACGACATCCGCCGCCTCGCCGCGCGCGGCGACCTGCCGAACTTCGCCCGCCTGCTCGCCGAGGGCGCCAGCGCCCCGCTCCAGACAATCTCCCCGCACTCCCCCGTCGTCTGGACCAGCATCGCCACCGGGCGCAAGCCCGCCGACCACGGCGTCCGCAGCTACACCAGCTTCTGGCTGCGCGGCACCGACATCGTCCTCCCCGATGATCCGTGGGATCTGCTGCTGCCCCCGCTGCTCGATCTCGCAGATCTCCGCGTCGAGACCGCCGTCGGCAGCAGCGCGCGCCTCGTCCCCGCGATCTGGGAGATCGCCGGCCGCTTCGGCGTCGCTACCTTCTTCCTCAACTGGTGGGCCACCTGGCCCGCCGAGCCGGTCAGCGGCCAGCTCATCAGCAACCTCGCCCTGCCCTGGGAGGGCTTCACCCCCGCCGATCTCGCCAGCCCCCACCAGCAGGCCACCTGGCCCCCCGGACTCCAGCAGCGGACAGACGCCACCCTCCGCGCCTGGGTCGCCGAGACCGGCGCCGACCACCTCGTCCGCAACGCCTTCAGCGTCGAGGGCTCCGCCTTCTTCGTCGCCCGCGACGCCCTCGTCTGGCGCATGCTCAGCGAATTCCGCCAGCCCGATCAGCTCCTCACCGCCCCCTACATGCAGGAGATCGACACCTCCAGCCACGCCTGGAACCATGAGGTCTACGGCGCCCACATCAACAAGAAGCGCAAAAAGCAGATCCCTGAAGCCGACGCCGACGCCCTCTGGGAGAGCCTGATCACCGCCGCCTACCGCCGCATGGACGCCCGCGTCGGCGAGACCCTCGCCACCCTCGGCTCCGGCTGCCTGATCGTCGTCTCCGATCACGGCTGGGACTACGACGGCACCAGCCACTACAACAAGCCCGATGGCACCTTCCTCGCCTTCGGTGCGCCCTTCCGCCCCGGCCCCTACGCAGGCCCCGCCGGAAAACTCCACGTCTTTGATGTCCTCCCCGTCCTCACCACCCTGCTCGGCCTCCCCCTCTCCGCCCAGAACGAAGGCCACCTCCCCGCCGACCTCTTCATCGCCCCCCCCACCCCCGCCACCGTCCCCTCCTACGGCCCGCGCGGCCAGCCGCCCCGCGTCAGCGCTGAGTCGGACGAGGGGCATCTCGAACGGTTGAGGGGCCTGGGCTATATTGAGTAGGGGGCTGGCCCCCGAACCCCATCGGGGGCTGGCCCCCGAACCCCCATCGTCTGGTTGGAGTTCGGGGCTGGCCCCGGCGCCCCATCGGGAACCTCTGGTTCCCGAACCCTCCTGGGCAAAGGGGGGCTGTGCGCCCCCCTCTG
>JBEIQZ010000647.1:0-2997 GCA_040376255.1 Alphaproteobacteria bacterium | reverse complement strand
GGGGGGTGGGGGGGGGTGAGGGAGATGGGAGAGACGGGGGAGAGGGGGGGGGTGAGGGAGGAGGTCATGGGCTTCTCAGAGGGTCTCGACGAGGGTGATGAGATCGGAGGCGAGGGCGCGGAGATCGGGGATGGCGGTGAGGGCCGGGTCGGTGAGGATCTCGCGGGAGAGGAGGTTCATGCGGGAGCGGACAGCCTGGAGGGCGCCGCCCTGCTCGAAGCGGTCGATCATGGCGAGGACATCGGCCTCGGCGGTCTGTTCGCGGGGGCGGTCGAGGAGGGCGAGCAGCGCCGCGCGGTCGCCGGGGTAGAGGGCGAGGTGGGCGCAGACGAGGGCGCTGATCTTGCCCTCGCGCAGATCGGAGCCGCGCTCTCCCCTCCCCTCCAGGCCCTTGGGTCCGAAGCAGTCTGAGACATCATCGCCCATCTGATAGATAAGGCCGATCCTGGCGAAGCAGTCGCCGAGTGTGCGGGCGGTGGACTCTGAGAGGCCGCGCAGCAGCGCCGAACCTTCGACCGGCAGGCCCATCAGCGCGCCGGTCTTCCCCATCGCGGCGCGCTCCCAGTCGGCGGGCGCCAGCAGCCGCGCCGGGCGCAGCTCCATCTCCAGCGACTGACCGCGCACCGTCGCCTCCGCGACACGGGTCAGCGCGCACATCAGCCGCCAGCGGATCGCACCGGCCGCGTCACCGGGCGGGAGCTGGAGGGCGTCGAGGGCGCGCGCGGGCAGGATCAGCATCAGATCGCCCGCGTTGATCGCCTGCGCCGCGCCGTGCTGCGCCCAGACCGTCGGGCGGCCCCGGCGCAACCGGTCGCCGTCCTGAAGATCATCGTGGACCAACGTCGCGTTGTGCAGCAGCTCCACCGCCGCCGCCCAGGGCGCCGCCGCCTCAGGCTGCAGGCCGAGGGTCGCCGCTGCCCCGAGCGCCAGCCGCGCCCGCATCCGGCGCCCGCCGGTCTCCAGGTGCCCCGCCGCCATGCGGCCCAGCACTTCAAGCCGCTCCCCGATCACCAGCCGATGCATCAGCGCCTCCGCCTCTGCCAGCCCGCGCGCGCGACCGGGCAGCCCGAACACGCCCGCCGCGTACGCCCCTGCGTCCGGGAAAGACCCGTCCGCCTGCTTATGGATCCATGTTTGATCCTCGATCATCGGCATCTCCGGAGAATGAACATGTTTTGAATAATCAGATGTTGCAAATCATATCCACCGTGCATAGATCAGCAAGAGGAGAGACCTGAAAATGTCCATGATGACGCTGGAAGCCGCGCTATCTCCCCCCCCTGACGTGCTGGGGGGGGCGGGCGGCTTCCTGTGGTGGTACGCAGACATGGTGGACGCAGCGGGCAACGGGGCGGTGCTGATCTGGGCCTACGGGCTGCCGTTCCTGCCGGGGCTGGCGACAGCGGAGCGGGCGGGGCGGCCGCAGGCGCCCGGGCGGCGTCCCTCGCTGAACCTCGCGGTCTACGAGCGCGGGCGGCAGGTGTTCTACCTCCTGCAGGAATTCCGCCCCGATCAGGTCACCGGCACCGGGCCGGAGTGGCAATTCGGGCGCAACCGGCTGCTGTTCACTGCGGAGGACACCTCAGGCGTCCTGCGCGCCGATCTGGACATGGACATCCCCGGCGGCGGTACCGCCCGTGCCTGCCTGGAGATCCGGGGGGCGATCCGGCGGGGCGGGGCAGCGGGCGCGCCGGGCGGCCTCCACGGCTGGTCGCCGCTGCTGGCGGCGGCGGCGGGATCGCTGGATCTGGAGGCGCCGGGCTGCCATATCCGGATCAGCGGCGTCGGCTACCACGACCGCAACTGGGGGCGCGCGGCGCTCCACCGGCTCGGCATCCGGGCGTGGTGCTGGGGGCGGCTCTCGGACGGGGAGGCGGAGTGGATCTGGTACGCGCTCCAGCCGGACGGGGACCACGCGGCGGAGGATCTGCTGGTGCGGATCGACCGGGACGGGACGTGCGCGGTGCTGCCGGGGCGGATCGTGCTGGGGGGATGGCGGCGCGACCGGTTCGGGGTGGCGATGCCCGCCGAGGTCCGGATGGAGCCGGAGGGGGCGGCGCCGGTGGTGGCGGTGTGTACGGCGGTGGTCGACCGGGGGCCGTTCTACCTGCGCTGGCAGATCAGGCAGGAGGGCGGGCAGGCGCGGGGCTTCGCTGAGTGCTGCCAGCCGGCGCGGATCGACGACGCGCGCTGGCGCGACTTCGTGGCGATGTGCGTGGCGCCGCCGGAGGGTCGGGGGTCGTGGCTGCTGCCGTGGTTCAGCGGGCCGGTGCAGGATCGGCATGCGCGGCTCCTCCAGAGCCTGAGATGATCGCCGCGACGCTCGCGGCGATCGTCGCGGCGCTGCCCTGGCTGGAGACATGGTGGCCCGCGCTCCTTCCCCTGCTGCCGCTGTCTGTAACGGCGATCAACCTGCTCTGGTGGCGCCCGGTGCGGCCCGTCCACGCCCCTGAGCCGGGGCTGCCCCGCGTCAGCGTCCTCATCCCTGCGCGGAACGAGGCCGCCGGGATCGCTGCCTGCGTGCGCGCGATCCGCGCGGCAGATGTATCCTCCGGGGCTGAGATCACCGCTGAGATCATCGTCTATGACGACGGCTCGACGGACGGGACAGCAGAGATCGTCGAGGCGCTCATCGAAGAGGGCGGCGCGCGGCTGCGGCTGCTGCGGGGGGTCGCGCTCCCGGCGGGCTGGGCGGGCAAGCCGCATGCCTGCCAGCGGCTCGCGGAGGCGGCGACGGGGGAGATCCTGGTGTTCTGCGACGCGGACGTGCGGCTCCAGCCGGGCGCCCTCGCCGCGCTGGCCCGCGCTCTCTCTGATCCGGCCCGCCCGGTCGATCTGCTGACCGCGCTGCCCCGCCAGGAGACGCCGACGCCCGTCGAGGGCTGGCTGCTGCCGCTGCTGCATGTGGCGCTGCTGTGCTGGCTCCCGCTGCCGCTGATGGACTGGACGCGATACCGGCGGTTCTGCGCCGCCTGCGGGCAGCTCGTGGCGATCCGG
>JBEIQZ010000421.1:0-5593 GCA_040376255.1 Alphaproteobacteria bacterium | reverse complement strand
GTCCGGTGTGGCCGCGATGACCAACATCCAGGCCGCCATCCTGCGCCAGTCGGGCCGCCTGTTCGCCGCCGAGGGCCTCGCCCTCCGCGCGCTGCGCCAGTGCGAGGCGCTGGAGTCGCGCCAGATCACCTTCCCCCTGCTCAACCTCGCCCTGATCTACCTCCAGATGGATCGCGCCCCCGAGGCCCGCCCGCTCGTCGAGCGCGCCCTCCCGCTGCTCCGCAGCCAGGGCCGCCAGGTGCACGAGGCCGCCGCCCACGCCGTCCTGCTCCCCTGCCTCGCCATCGCCTCCGACCTCCCGGCCTGGGATCTCCACTTCAACCGCCTCCAGCAGCTCATCGAGCAGACCGACACCATCGATCCCGACATCGCCGAGGCGCTCACCCTCAGCAGCCGCCTCCTCGTCGCCCCGCTCCCCGGCAGCAGCCGGGGCCGCGACCCGCGCCGCGCCGCCCAGTCCTTCGAATTGGCGCGCAGCCAGTGGCTCGCGCTCGGCTTCCAGGCGCGGGTGGCCGAGACGAACGCGGCGCTGATGCGGCTGGGGGACGCCGGGTAGGGACGGCCAGGGGCCACCGGGTGGCCGGTTTCCGTCCATATGCGACACAGATCAGGGGAGCTATATCCAGGGCATCAAGGAGAGCACGATGCCTTACGTCTTCCCCGACGCGCTCAACCCGAAGAACACCAAGTCGAAGCTGCTGTGGGACTATCTGGACAGCACGCCCGCCATGAAAAAGCTGTTCAGTCCTCTGGTCATCGCCGCGAAGAAGGTCGATCCGTTGTTCAACAACAACATCACCGAGTTCTCCGCCGACACCCTGGAGGAGATCGATAAGCTGCTGAAATCGATCACCGAGGCCGATGCGCCGCTGGCGGACTTGCTGGAGGCGTCATCGAAGTTCCGCATCAAGCTGATGCCGCTCAGCAAGGCGGCGGACACGCAGAAGATGGCGATCGCCGCGCTGAAGGGACTGACCGAACTCGACCAGGACGGCGCGCGCATGGAGGACAACCTGAAGAGCGCGCGGGTCATGTTCACCAATCAGCGCATCAAGCTCGCCGGACTCCGCGGCCTCAAGCTCGATGACGTCCTGAGCAACGCGAAGCTGCTGGTCGCCTTCCGGGCGCACTGCAAAGAAGAGCTTGCTGAAAACGCGCTCGACTACCTGCTGGATTATGCCTCTGCCTCTGCCAAGGTTCCGAAGACGCTGACCGATGCCGATGAGCAATTTAAGAGACTCGAAGCGGCCAACATCAGCGGAGGGCTCAGCGAGAAGATTCCCGAAGCCATCGATCTCTTCAAGACCGACCTTGAATTCAGCGTCACCGATGACCTGAAGAGTCAGATCAAAGAGATGGATAAGACCGACATCGACGTGGCACCGGATTCGCTCTGGAGCGACTGGGAAACCACCTGGAAGAACGCCTACCTCGAGCTCTACACACTGCTGAAGAAGGACACCCTCAACCGCTTCTGCAACAGCGAAGCGGCGGCGAAGGCGATCGCTTGAGTCGCAGCCGCCCTCAGTGCGGCTCGCCCGCCTCCTGAACAGCCGCAGGCTCGCCCGCCGCCTTCTCCGTCCGCACCAGCGCCGCCGCCAGCACCTCGTCCATGTGCGAGACCGGCCGGATGTCGAGCGCCTCGCGGGTGGATCGCGGCACCTCCGGCAGATCGCGGGTGTTGTCCGCCGGGATCAGCACGCAGCGCACCCCGGCCTGCTGCGCAGCCAGCAGCTTCTCCTTCAGCCCGCCGATGGGCCGCACCTGCCCGCGCAGCGAGATCTCGCCGGTCATCGCCACGTCGCGGCGCACCGGCAGGCGGCAGACGGCGCTGATGATCGCGGTGACGAGGGTGATCCCGGCGGAGGGGCCGTCGACGCCCCACAATTCGGGGATGTGGACGTGGAGATCGGTGTGCTCCCAGAAGTCGCGGGCGAGGCCGAGGCTGTCGGCGCGGCTCTGCATCCAGGTGATCGCCGCCTGCGCCGACTCGCGGAACACCTCGCCGAGCTTGCCGGTGAGCGTGATCTTGCCCGTCCCCGGCAGCGCGATGGCCTCGATGGGGACGATGACGCCGCCCACCGCTGTCCAGGCCAGCCCGTTTACGAAGCCGCAGCCGTCCTCGGGGCTGATGCGGGCGCTGCGGTGGCGCGGAGGGCCGAGCATCTTCCCGATGTGCGCGCTGCCGAGGTGGACGGTGCGCGACAGATAGGGGTTGGCGAACCCCTCGGTGACGCCCGCCTCGCGCTTCTGCTCGTTCTCCTTCTTCAGCCGCTCCTCGCGCGCCGTGGCGCGCCGCGCGACCTTGCGGCAGATCGTCGCGATCTCCCGGTCGAGGTTGCGGACCCCTGCCTCGCGCGTGTACCCCTCGATCAGGTGGCGCAGCGCGGCGGTGGGGATCACCAGATCCTTCTCGTCGATGCCGTGCGCATGCATCTGGCGCGGGATCAGGTGGTGGCGGGCGATTGACTCTTTTTCCGCCCCGGTGTACCCGGAGAGCCGCACGATCTCCAGCCGATCCTGGAGCGGCACCGGGATGCCGTCGAGGTTGTTGGCGGTGCAGATAAAGAGGACGTTGGAGAGGTCGTAGTCGAGATCGAGGTAGTGATCGGTGAAGGCGCGGTTCTGCTCCGGGTCGAGGACTTCGAGCAGCGCCGAGGCCGGATCGCCCCGGAAGTCGCTGCTCAGCTTGTCGATCTCGTCGAGCAGGAACACCGGGCCGGTCGATCCCGCCTTCCGCACGCCCTGGATGATGCGCCCCGGCATCGCGCCGATGTAGGTGCGGCGGTGGCCCCGGATCTCGGCCTCGTCGCGCACCCCGCCCAGCGCGATCCGGACGAACGGGCGGCCGGTGGCGGTGGCGATGGAGCGGGCGAGCGAGGTCTTGCCGACCCCCGGCGGCCCCACGAGGCAGAGCAGCGGCCCCTCCAGCCGCCGCCCGATCTCGTCGAGCCGCTTCATCACCGCCACATACTCCAGGATGCGCTGCTTCACCCGGTGCAGCCCCCGGTGCTCTGTGTCCAGCACCTCGGCAGCCCGCTCCAGATCCAGCGCGACCCAGGGCGGCGGCCCCCACGGCATCGACAGGATCCAGTCAAGGTAGTTGCGGACCACCGTGGCCTCCGCGCTCATCGGGCTCATCAGCCGGAGCTTCCGCAGCTCCTTCTGCGCCCGCTCCAGCGCCTCAGACGGCAGCTCCTTGTCGATGATCTTCTGCTCCAGCTCCTGCAGCTCGGCGCGGAATTCGTCGCGCTCGTTGACCGGCGAGGAGAGATCCGGCTCGATGGCGCGGGCGTCAGGCTTGCGGGGGCGCGTGCGGCGGCGATCCACGCTCAGCAATTCCAATTCCCCCCGCAGCGCCGCCTGGAGCCGCTCCAGCCGCTCGCGGGGATCGTCGCACTCCAGCAGCGCCTGCCGCTCCGGCGTCTTCATGCTCTGGATATGGCGGGCCGCGCTGAAGCCGAAGCGGACGACGTCCTCCATCGCCAGGAGCTGCTGGAGCGTCTCGGACGGGATGCTGTTGCGGATCCGGGCGTACTCCTCAAAGAGCTGCTTCGTCGCCTTGAGCGCGCCCTCCGCCGCGCCAGCCGCGTTGTTCTCGATGACCTCCTCGACCTCCGCCATCGTGCAGGCGCCCTCCGGCGTCAGCCGGAGCAGCCGGCCGCGTCGCTTCCCCTCCACCAGCACCCGCTGCGTGTTGTCCGGCAACCGGATGACCTGCACCACCACCGCGATGGTGCCCATCGTGTGGACATCCTCCTCGGCGGGCTCCGAGGTCTCCGGCTGGCGCTGCGCGGCGAGGAAGATCTCCTTGTCGCCCTGCTGCGCCGCCTGCATCGCAGCGATGGACTTCTGCCGCCCTACGATAAACGAGATCGGGGCGAACGGGAGGACGACGAGATCCCGGAGCGGCAGGAGCGGCAGGCTCCGGATCGCAGAGCGCTGGTTCGGCGAACGGAACACCATCTCACCCCTCCCTCAGTTCGCGTACACCAGGATCGGCTCCTGCTTCCGCGCTACGACCTCGTCTGTAATCACACACTCGCGCACGTTGGTGCGCGTCGGGATGTCGTACATGACATCCGCCATCAATTCTTCCAGGATCGCCCTCAGCCCGCGCGCCCCCGTCTTGCGCCGCATCGCCTCCCGCGCGATGGCCGAGAGCGCCGTCTCAGTGAAGCGCAGCGCCACGCCCTCCATCTCAAACAGCTTCTGGTACTGCTTGATGATCGCGTTGCGGGGCCGCGTCAAAATATCGATGAGGATCACCTCGCTCAGATCCTCCAGCGTCGCCACCAGCGGCAGCCGCCCGAGGAACTCCGGGATCAGCCCGAACTTCAGCAGATCCTCCGTCTCGATCAGCCCGAGCAATTGGCCCGTGCTCATCTCCTCCCGGCTCCGCACCGACGCCCCGAACCCCACGCCGCTCTTGTTGAGCCGCTGCTCCACGATCTTGTCGAGCCCGACAAAAGCGCCGCCACAGATGAAGAGGATGTTGCTGGTGTCGATCTGCAGAAACTCCTGGTTCGGGTGCTTCCGCCCGCCCTTCGGCGGCACGTTCGCGATCGTCCCCTCGATGATCTTCAGCAGCGCCTGCTGCACACCCTCCCCCGACACGTCCCGCGTGATCGAAGGGTTATCCCCCTTGCGGGCGATCTTGTCGATCTCGTCGATGTAGATAATCCCCCGCACCGTCCGCTCCACGTTGTACTCCGCCGCCTGAAACAGCGAAAGCACGACGTTCTCTACGTCCTCACCGACGTAGCCGGCCTCCGTCAATGAGGTCGCGTCGCAGATCGTGAACGGCACATTCAAAAACCGCGCCAGCGTCTGCGCCAGCAGCGTCTTGCCCGTCCCCGTCGGCCCGATCAGCAGGATGTTGCTCTTCTGCAGCTCCACATCGTCGCGCCCCGCCCGCGCGTCGATCCGCTTGTAGTGGTTGTGAACCGCCACCGCCAGCACCTTCTTCGCCCGCTCCTGCCCGATCACGTAATCGTCCAGGTGCCGCTTCATGTCCGCCGGACGCGGGATCCCTCCCTGCCCGCTGCTGTAGTCCTCCCGCTCCTCCTCATCCGTGATGATCTCGTTGCAGAGCTCCACGCACTCATCACAGATATAGACCGAGGGTCCCGCGATCAGCTTCCGCACATCCCGCTGCGACTTCCCGCAGAACGAACACCCCAGCTCCTTCTCCCGACTTCTACGGTTCAATCCGCCTCCAGCCTCCCCCATAACTCGGTTTTTTGCGGGGGTCACCCCCCGCACCGGGACGGCGCTGACGCTTGTCCCTCCCCCCGCGCCAAAGATGGCGCGACGGCTGGCCCTTGCCGGGGGTGAATGAGGGGGACGGTAGTATCTGTGATGTCGGGGGCTCTTTTGGTTTTACGTCCCCCACATCCACCGGGCCAGCCGGGTTGTAGCGGGGAGCACCCTCGACGAGTGTATAAACAGCAAAAGTCCAGGGCCTCTCCTGAAATCTGTGTAAGTGCCGAGAGCGGGCCGAACGGGTAGCCTCCTTCGGAGACCCGATGCCACGCACCAAACGCACCCCCGCTCCCCCCTCGCGCTTCTCTCCGGAGATGCTCGATGACAT
>JBEIQZ010000403.1:0-5840 GCA_040376255.1 Alphaproteobacteria bacterium | reverse complement strand
GCGGGATCACGTGTACGCTCACCAGCTCGCCCACGCGCTGCGCCTGCCGCGCGCCCGCCTCGGTCGCCGTCTTGACCGCCGCGACATCGCCGCGCACGATCGCGGTAACGTAGCCGCCGCCGATCTTCTCAAAGCCGACCAGCTCGACGCGGGCCGCCTTGACCATCGCGTCCGCCGCCTCGACCATCGCCACAAACCCCTTGGTCTCGATCATGCCCAGCGCGTCAGCCATTTCTCACTCCATCACAGGTTGGTATCAGAAGTTGGTTCAGAGAGATTGATTCAGAATCAGGTGTCAGGCCCGGCGCATCAGGCCCGGAGCATCGCCTTGACGCCGTCGATGGCGGCGATGGCGGCCTGCGCGGCGCTGTCGATCTCGGACTCGCTGCCGCTCATCCACAGGCGGCCGAAGGCGCCGTAGGGCTGCAGGTTGATCAGGTTGACGCGCGCGGCCTTCTCGGCCTCGTTGGCGGCGAGCACGATCCATGCGGCGGGCTCGGTCTCCAGGATGAACAGGCTCTCGCCGGGGATCAGCATCATGCCGCTGCGGTTGCGGTTGATGAGCTGGGCCTGGTAGGGCTCGACGGCCCGGATAATCTGGTTGGAGGTGACCTTCGGCGGGACGGCCTGAGTCTCCTTCACGTTGATGAAGGCCAGCACCGCGTCACCGGCGGCGCGGACCTCGCCCTTGTCGTCGTGGTGCAATTCCAGCAGCCCGAAGGCGCGCTCGACGACCTGCACCGCCGGGACGGCGCGGGTGGACTTCAGCGCCACGTCGGTCACGCGGTTGATGATCATCCCCGGCGCGGTCTCGACCCAGAGCGACGCCTGACCGGCGAGCGGCAGGAAGCCCTTGGCGGTGGTGCCGGTGAAGGCCGCGAGCTGGGGCTGGAGGCTGTCGAGGAATACATAGCTGCGAAGTGTGACCGACACACAGGCTCCGATGGATCGGATGGGTCATACCGCCCCCGGTTATCGCTGTCAACCGCCCCCTGCATCGGGGCCGACAATCGGATACCCTCCCGCCATGCTGCTCCGATCCGCCTCCGGCCTCCCCCTCCTCCTGATCTCCCTGCTCTCGATGCTGGCATGCGGCGGCGGCGCCGACTCTTTTGAATGCACCTGCACCAACACCTTCAGCTTCCCCCGCGAAGAGGATCAGGTCGACGAATTCAGCGAGACCTTCGAATGCACCGATGAAGGCATCGACGAGGCGACGGAATGGGCCGATCAGGAGAGCATCGACTGCCAGGATCAGGCCCTGGAGCTGGGCGCGAGCGCCGCAGAGTGCGCCTGCACCTGTGACAGCCGGGAGTGCTGAGCCACCGGATTGACACACTCCCGCCCCGTCCCTACACTCCACAGACGCCTGCGGGCGGGCCGCAGCGGTTCAACAACGATTTCAACCGGGAGACAGGGATGGAGATCGAGGAAGTGGAGCTTATCAAGCGACTCAGCGCCGGAAACGCCGAGCTGCGGCACCTCTGGGGGCAGCACAGCGGCTATGAGGCCACGCTCACCGAGATGGAGCGCGTCCGCCACCCCTCCGAGGGCGAGCGTCGCGAGATCGCGCGGCTGAAGCGCCTGAAGCTCCGGGGCAAGCAGCGCATCACCGGCATCCTCGACGCCCACCGGGACGCCTGATCTCAGGCCCGGCGCCCCCCGGCGCGGCGCCGCGACCAGAGCGGGAGCGGCAGCAGCGCCAGCCAGGCCAGCGCCCCGCCGCCTGAGCAGCCGCAACCCGCCGGAGCCCCACCAGCGGGCTTGACCGGCGGGCCTGAGTCGACGCCCCCGGCGTCCCCGAGGGTGCTGTCATTGCTGCCGGAGTCGGCGGTGCCGGCGTCCCCGGTGGCGCTGTCATCGCCGGAGCCGCTGTCGTCACCGCCGGAGTCGCCCGGGTCGCCGGTGTCTTCCGGCGCGCGCCACGGCATCGGCCAGTCCCCGTCGATGACGACCTCCGTCGCGGTCTGCTGGACGATCTGGACGTCGGCGGGGTCGAGCCCCTGCGGCGCGCTGAGGCCGACCGGATCGTGGCCGGTGAGCGCGGCGTAGCTGACGCAGGCGATCAGGTAGCTGCCGATGAGCGAGGGGTGGGAGCCGTCGCCGTCATAGAGGCGCCCGAACAGGCCCTGCTGCGGGATCTCTCCGGCGGCGAGGGCCTCGTCATAGATCGCGGCGAAGGCGGGACCGGCGGGGATGATCCAGACCGGGCGGGCCTCCGTGGAGAGGCGATCCCGGTACATGGTGTAGCCCTCGGTCAGCTCGGCCTGCATCGTCGGGAAGTCGGGGTAGAGCCAGGTGTTCTGGCTGTCCCCGTCGCGCCGCCCCCAGGTCATCAGCAGGAAGGTCCCGGCGCCGCCGGCCTCCAGCCAGTCGTCGAGCTGCACGGCGGCGGCGGCGCTGCTCTCCCAGATCGGGTCTTCGCCGTAGAAGCCGGGGATCTGGCTCTGCTCCTGGAGGATACCGTAGCGCCAGGCGGTGCCGCCGGTCAGCGCGTCCGTCCAGGCAGGATCGACCCCCACCTTGTCGACGTGCATCTCGAAGGTGTAGCCGCCGCCGGCGAGCCGCGTGGTCTCCACGTCGGCCCACGCGGGGTCTCCCTCCGCCGCCGCCCCCTCTTCGAGCAGGGCGTCCACCATCCCGTTCAGCTCGTTGTAGAACGTGTAGCTGTTGCCGATAAAGAGGAGGGAGACCATCGGAACCTCAGGGCCGAAAGAGATCGGTGACGGGGTTAGGGGAAGGTCTCGCGCAGGTAGGCCACGCAGTCGGCGGCCTCCTGCTCGCTCAGGCTCTGGGCGGGCATGTTGTCGTAGCCGTTCAGGATGATGTCGGTGAGCTCGGCGTCCGACTTCTCAGGGACCTCGACGTTGAGGTCGGAGGACGGGCTGCCGCCGATCTCGACGCCCAGCGTGCCGTCGGCGCCGTGGCAGCCCTCGCAGCTCCCCGCGTACGCCTCTGCGCCCGCCGTCGCGTCGCCGGTGAGATCGCTGCCGCTGTCTTTGCCGCCGCTGCATGCGAGCAGGGCGATGATGATGCTGATCATGGGTGTCTCCTCTTTGCGGGGCTGTCCTCAGTCCCGGGCGCGGAAGATACACCTGATACCGCAGAGCAGCAACCGATAGATGGCTGCGTTAGTCTGCGATAATGGCTCAGCCCCCCGCCGCTGCGGTCCCCCTCGCCGATCAGGCCGCCCGGCTCCCCGAAGAACCGGGCGTCTACCTGTTCAAGAACGGCTCCGGCCACGTCCTCTATGTCGGCAAGGCCCGCGACCTCCGCGCCCGCGTCCGCCAGTACATCCAGGGCCACGATCAGCGCCCGATGGTGCCGCAGCTCGTCGCCGCCGCCGCCAGCGTCGATGTCGTCCCCGTCCACAGCGAGCGCGAGGCGCTGCTGCTGGAAGGAACCCTCATCCGGCAGTACCGCCCCCGGTTCAACAGCCAGTTCAAGGACGACGGCGGCTTCCTCTACATCCGGCTCGACACCGCAGAGGCGTGGCCCCGACTGACCATCGCGCGCCGCCCCGCCAGAACAACAGACAAACAGTCAGAGAATATCAAAAAAAAGGTTCTCTGGTTCGGCCCCTTCGCCTCCTCCTGGAACGCCGGGCGCACGCTCGACCTGATCCAGCGCCACTTCCCGCTCCGCACCTGCACCGACACCGTCCTCCGCAGCCGGAAGCGCCCCTGCCTGCTCCACCAGATGCACCGCTGCGCCGCGCCCTGCACGCAGGTCTGCACCCCGGAGGAGTACGACGGGCTGATCCAGGGCGCGCGGCTGTTCCTGGAGGGGCGGCGCGCCGAGCTGCTCGAACGGACGCGGGAGCGCATGATGGCGCTCGCGGAGGCCGAACGGTTCGAGGAGGCGGCGGGGCTGCGCGACCTGATCGCGGGGCTGGAGGCGGAGCGCGCGCGGCAGTCGGTGGTCGGCACGGAGTTCGAGGGCGACGCCTGGGCGATCCACCGCGAAGGCACCGCCGGGGTCGCCGCCTGCCTCCCGGTGCGCGAGGGCGCCGTCCGCGAGCCGCGCCTCCTCCCGTTCACCGGCGAGGTCGGGGAGACCGGCGAATTGCTCTCCAGCCTGATCAACGCCTTCTATGGCGAAGACTCAGGCGACATCCCGCCCGCGCTGCTGCTCCCGGCCCTCCCCGACGACGCGGAGGCGCTCGCCCTGATCCTCTCAGAGCGGCGGTCCGAGAAGACAGGCGCAAAATCAAAGATCCAATTCCTCACCCCGCAGCGCGGAGAGAAGCGCGCAGTCCTGGAGATCGCCGAAAAAGCCGCCGCCGCCGCGTGGCTCCGGCGCAGCTCAGAGCAGGAGCGGCGCGAGCAGGCGCTCTCCTCCCTCGTCAGCCTCCTCGGCCTCCCCACCCTCCCCCGCCGGATCGAGTGCTTCGACAACTCCAACCTCCAGGGCGAGCAGCCCGTCGCCTCCATGGTCGTCTTCATCGACGGCAAGCCCGCCCGCGCCGAATACCGCCGATACCACGTCAAGACCGTCGTCGGCGCCGATGACTTCGCCACCATGCGCGAGATCCTCATGCGCCGCCTCAGCCGGGGCCTCGATGAGAACAACCTCCCCGATCTCCTCGTCGTCGACGGCGGTAAGGGCCAGGTCCACGCGGCACAATCCGTGCTGGAGGATCTGCAGCTCACCGCCCTCCCCATGATCGGCCTCTCCAAGCCCCGCACTGAGCGCCGCCGGGGCGACTGGGAGGCCACCGACCGGATCGTCCTGCCCGACCAGCCCGAACCCATCTTCCTCCGGCCCGATCACCCCGGCCTCCGCCTCCTCCAGCACCTCCGCGATCAGGCGCATGAGACCGCCATCGAATTCCACCGCAAGCAGCGATCAAAACAGACGATCCGCTCGGCGCTCGATGATATTCCGGGGGTCGGGCCGGCGCGCAGGAAGGCGCTGCTCACGCACTTCGGGTCGATCAAGGGGGTGCGGGAGGCGACGGTTGAGGAATTGGAGAAGGTGGTGGGGAAGGTCGGGAGGAAGATCGCGGAGGGATTAAAAATCAACAACCAACCGGACCCCGATGCTCCGGCTCCGTCCCCGCACCGGGCAGCTGTCCCGCGCTGAGAGCCTGAGGCAGAAGGCATCGCTGCCCCAGCTCCCGCCCCGACCGGTGCGCGAGGGAGAGGTGCTGTGGGCGAGGTTCTCTTCGCGGGGGTCGGAGAAGAAGCCGCCGGGGTGGCGGGGGCGCCAGATGTCTGCGGTCATCTCCCAGACGTTGCCGCTCATGTCATAGAGGCCGAAGTTGTTGGGGGTTTTTTCGCGGACGGGGTGGGTATGGAGTTGGGAGAACCAGCCGGCATCAACGGGATCGTCGCTCCCGGCGTAGCGGAATTCCTGTCCGCCGCGCGCCGCCCACTCCCACTCGGCCTCGACGGGCATGCGCCAGCTCTGGCCGGTCTTTCGCGAGAGCAGGCCGGTGAGGTCGAGCGCGTCGATCCAGCTCAGCTGCTCTACCGGGGCGTCGGGGCCGGAGGACTGGAAGTGCGACGGGTTCCTGCCGGTGAGCGCCTCGTACTGGCGCTGAGTCATCGGCGTCTCCATCATCCAGAAGCCCCGGTTGAGCCGGATGCGGGTGGCCTCCTGCTCCCACTCCAGCCAGGCGGCATGCTGCGCGTCTATGCCGGTCATGCGCTCCCGCTCCACCGGCAGCAGCCCCATCCAGAACTCCCCTGCCGGGATGCGGCAGAGCCGGAATTCTGTGCCGCTGATGTGGTGGGTCCGCACCTCGCGCGGCTCCCCGCCGCAGCGCAGGACGTGGCGGCCCTCGCGGAAGGCGGCCTCCGCCTCTGCCGCCGTGGGCCAGAGGATCGCCGGGCGGG
>JBEIQZ010000703.1:0-2527 GCA_040376255.1 Alphaproteobacteria bacterium | reverse complement strand
TGCGGGACATCGAGCAGGACATGATGGGGATGGTGCGGGCGGTGGTGACGCCGTTCAGCGGCAACGCCAACCTGCCGACCTGGCGCGGGAGCATGCACCTGATCGCGGACGGGCCGTTCAAGGCGTCGCTGGAACGCTGATGCGGATCCGCATGGACATCCAGGCGGGGAGGCGCGTTCTGCCGTCGCTGGCTGCGTGGCTGGTGGCGGAGAACGAGCGCTTCTACCGGACGCTGCCGCCGGGGACGCCGCTCCCCGCGCCGCGTGCGTTGGGTGTGCGTGCGGACGGCGATCCGTGGCACTGGCACGAGGTGCGGCTGCTGCCCCTGGAGCGGGCGACCTCGATGTTCGCGTGGGCGGCGGCGCGGGCGGCGGAATTGCGGGTCCTCGGCTGGCGGGCGCTCTCGGAGACCGACGCGGCGTGGAAGGCGGCGCGACGTGAAAAACCGGCGACGGTGGATGCGTCCGTCGTGTTGCGGCAGGCGCCCGGGTACGACCGGGAGAGCGGGGAGCGGTACTGGTGGGTGGCGATCCGGTACCGGGTTGGCGGGCGGGTGTACATGGAGGGGACGACGGCGGCCTCAGTGGAGCTGCGCGGGCCGGTGTACCTGCACATCGTGTTCGGGGAGAACAAGAGCGTCCGGCTGCTGAACTGGCTGGCGGAGTGGAACGCGGAGATCCTGCGGAAGAAGCCCGCGCTGCCGGGACTGTATGCGTCAGGCGTCCGGTACGAGCGGGAGAGCGAGGAGACGTGGAGCGACTACGTGAACCTGCTGCTGCAGCGGTGGGAGGACTGTGACGCGCTGGCGGCGGCGCGGGCGGGGGAGCTGAAGGTCCGTGGCTGGCGGGCGCTGGCGCCGGGGGACGACGGGTACGCGGAGGCGAAGCGGCGCGGGCTGGAGCGGCTGGAGGCGCGGGTGTTCATGCGGACGCGGCTGCGGCCTGGAAAGCCCGGGCTGTACCACTGCCTGGTGAAGTACCGGCTGGGAGCGGATCGGGGGTGGCTCTACGACGATCCGAGCGCGCGGCTGGGGATGCTGGATCGGCGGCTGGGGGCGCAGGAGGTGCAGGAGCGCCTCCACATCCAGAAGCACGGGAAGGCGGAGAAGAACCAACAGAAGCGCACAGGCTGAGGAGATCAGGAGATGGCGAAGGCGATCAGAGAGGAGATCCGGAAGGATCCGCGCAGGAGCGGGACGGACAAGCGGCGGCTGCCGGAGTGGATCCAGCGGATCGGGAAGCGGGGGCGGCAGGCGCTCCGGCGGGAGGGCGCGTCTGCCGGGCGGTCGCCGGAGGCGCTCCCGGCGCTCCCGTCCTATGGGCCGCCGCAGGAGCTGGGGGCGTTCGGGCGCGTGCGCGCGGTCCCCGGCCAGCAGGCGGCAGTCGTGGAATTGCGGCCCGGGATGTACATCGTGACCTTCGTCCCGACCGGGGCGACAGAGATGGGGTTCGCGCCGCTGCTCGCGCCTGCCATCGTGAAGACGGTCCGCAAGCTGTTCCGGACGGAAGAGGCGCCGGGGGCCGGAGAGGGCAACAGCGCGGATCCGGCTCCCCGGGAGCAGCTCCAGAAGCAGCATGTCCCCGGCAAGCACGGGGCATACGCGGGACGCCCGCAGGCCCGGCGCGCTGAGATGGACGGGGAGATCGGGATCGCGATCCCGCTCCGGCTGCTCCAGCGGCAGCAGGCGCAGGGGGCGGGCCAGGCGGCCGGACAGGCGATGAACCGGTGGAGCGCGCCGGCTCCGCAGCGGGCAGGGCGCGGCCAGCCGGGGCAGGGTCGCGGACAGCCCGGACAGCGGCCGGGGCTGCTGAGCCGTGTGGAGCTGCCTGAGCATGTGACGATCCCGTGGATGGACGGGGAGACCGCCGAGGATCTCGGGCTCGGGTGCGAGCACGGGCCGTGCCGGTGCGGGAGGGCGGCATGAGCTGGGATCTGGAGAAGGCGAAGGGGGTCTATGCGGGGCTGGTGAGCTGGCTGGAGGTGACGGCGGCCCCGGAGGTCAAGGCGCTGTTCGACCGCGTCGCCTCCTGGGTGCCGGAGAAGCTGGCAGCTCAGTACGGGGCCGATGCCGGTGTGACCGTGCAGGTGCTCCGGACCTGCCGCTCTCTGGCGGAGACCATCGTCAAGAAGGTCGCTGCCAACCCGTCGATCCTGTCTATGGCGGAGTCTGCCTGGCTCCGGGACGCGGTGGGGCTGTGGAAGGCGCTGGTGCTGGGGCTGGATCTGCAGTCAGCGGATCCGGCGCTGGAGGTGGGGGCGGCGCCGGTGGTGGTGCTGGGGGTGGGGGTGACGGTGACGATCGGGGGGCTGTGCTTCGCGATCATCGTGAAGGACGTCGCCATCGTGCTGCGGGACTGGCTGGCCTACCTGAACCGGGAGCTGGCGGCGCGGACAGAGGCGATGCGGACGGGGCGGGAATTGCCTGCTTCGACGGCGCCGGGTGCGGGCGTGGGCGGGATGGGAGCAGGCGCGGGTGTCGCGCTGGGGGTGGGGGCGGTCGCCACCCTTTTGGGGGCGGTGTGGTGGT
>JBEIQZ010000194.1:0-9730 GCA_040376255.1 Alphaproteobacteria bacterium | reverse complement strand
CAACCCCCCCCCCGGCGCCCGGTGCGCCGCCACCGTATGCACCTCCCACCCTCTCGCCCGCAGCCCGCGCGCCAACCGGAGCGCGTACTGCTCCGTCCCCGCCGCCTCATCCGGTGGGAACCCGTGGCTGATCTGGAGGAAGCGCGGCATCCCGATCCTGAGCGTTCAACAGGGTGCTACTATACCCCCGACATGCCCCCCGCCTCCCCCCATCCCGCCCGTCCCCCCCGTCCCCCGGACATCCGGTATCCTTCCCTGTCCATTCCTCGGGACTGTTCCCCGCCCCGCCCCGGCTGGCCCGGTGGACGCAGCGGACGTAAAACCGACAGAGAGTCGTCGCGACAGATACTACCGTCCGCTGCGTTCACCCCCGGCACGGACAACCCGCTTGCGGAGCCGTCGCGCCATCTTTGGCGCGGGGGGAGGCACCAGCGAAGCGCAGTGCCGGTGCGGGGGGTAACCCCCGCAAAACCATGAGAGTTTTGGTTGTAGATGATGAGGAGGGTGTGCGCCACGCCCTGAGCCTGATCCTGGGGCGGGCCGGGTACACGGTGCGCGGCGCGGCGACGGGGCGCGAGGCGCTGCGGATGATGGCGGGGACGGACGTGGTGTTGAGCGACATCCGGATGCCGGACATGGACGGGCTGACGCTGCTGGCGAGCCTGCCGGTGGAGGCGCCGCCGGTGATCATGATGAGCGCCTACGGGACGCACGAGACGGCGATCGAGGCGATGCGGCGGGGGGCGTACGATTATATTCCGAAGCCGTTCACGGCGGAGGAGGTGATCCTCACGCTGAAGAAGCTGGAGGAGCGCGAGAACCTGGCGCGGGAGCGGGGGCGGCTGGCGCTGGAGAACGCGCGGCTCTCGGAGCGGGCGGGCGAGCCGGTGGAGGGGTTCGTGGGGCGTTCCCCGGCGATCCAGCCGGTGCTGCGGGCGCTGATCCGGGTGGCGCCGCACGACAGCACGGTGCTGATCACGGGGGAGAGCGGGACGGGGAAGGAATTGTGCGCGCGGGCGCTGCACCAGCTATCGGGGCGGCGGGAGGGGCCGCTGGTGGCGGTGAACTGCGCGGCGATCCCGGAGAACCTGCTGGAGTCGGAGCTGTTCGGGTATATGCGGGGGGCGTTCACGGGGGCGGTGCAGAACCGGCCGGGGCTGTTCGAGGAGGCGCACCGGGGGACGCTGCTGCTGGACGAGATCGGGGATCTGCCGCTGGCGCTGCAGGCGAAGCTGCTGCGGGTGCTGGAGGAGCGGCGGGTGCGGCGGCTGGGGGCGCGCTCGGATACTGAGGTGGACGTGCGGATCGTGGCGGCGACGGCGCGGTCGCTGACGATGCCGGGGTTCCGGGAGGATCTGTACTACCGGCTGGCGGTGGTGCACCTGCACCTCCCGCCGCTGCGGGAGCGGCGCGAGGACATCCCCTTGCTGGTGGATCACCTGATGGGCGCGCTGTGCATGCGGCTGAAGCTGCCGCGCCCGATCATGGAGGCGGAGGTGCTGCAGCGGCTGGTGCGGGCGGGGTGGCCGGGGAACGTGCGGCAATTGGAGAACGTGCTGGAGCGGGTGCTGCTGCTGTGCGACGGGGTGCAGATCCGGGCGGAGGATCTGCCGCCGCTGGAGGGCGGGCGGGGCGGCGCAGGGCGGGCGGAGGGCGCGGGGCGGGAGGGAGATGCGGACGGGGGTGAGCTGTCGATCCCGCAGCGGACGCTGCAATTGGAGCGCGGGCTGATCGGGCGGGCGCTGGAGCGGACGGCGGGGAACAAGGCGGCTGCTGCGCGGCTGCTGGAGATTTCTTATAAGGCGCTGCTGTACAAGATACGGGAGTACGGTCTTGAATAGGGGGACGTCGATGGGGCAGGCGGGCGGGGCGGGCGGCGGGTGGCGGGCGCTCTCCTGGTCGCTGGCGGTGTTGGTGCTCATGGTGTCCTTGTTGGTGGGCTGCCGGGGCGGGCAGGCGCGGGAGGCGCGCGCGGCGATGGAGTCGGGCGATCTGGTGCGGGCGGAGGCGGCGTGGCGGGCGGTGCTGGCGAGCGCGCCGGAGGACGCGGAGGCGCTGGAGGGGCTGGGGTGGACGTGGCAGCTCGCGGGGCAGCCGGAGGAGGCGCGGCGGTCGTTCGATCAGTGCCTCGCGCTGCACCCCGACCAGCCGGGCTGCCTGCGGGGGATGGCGGCGACGGCGACGGCGGAGGGGAACACGGCGGCGGCGCGGCGGTGGCTGGAGGCGGCGCTGCGGGCGGCGCCTGCCGATCCGAAGGTGCGGCACAGCCTCGGGCTGCTGGAATTGGCGACGGGGCAGCCGGAGTCGGCGCTCGGTCGGTTCGACGCGCTGGTGCAGGAGTCGGCGGAGGCGCCGCGCTCGGAGTTTCTGCAGGCGCAGGCGGAGGCGATGCTGGCGCTCGGCCGGGCTGAGGATGCGGCGGCGGCGGCGGGCAGGGCGGTGGACGCGGCGGAGAGCGACCGGCGGCGGGCGCTGGCGCTCACGACGCGGGCGCGGGCGCTCGCGGCGATGACGGCGGATCGCGTCGACCGTGACGACTGCGCCGGGACGGCCCCGGCGGTGCTGGCGGTGCTGGAGGAGGCGGATCGGAACCTGGATCGGGTGCTGGCGCTCGGGGTGCCGCTGCCGGAATTGCCGGAATTGCGCCGTCAGGTGCAGCGGCGGCGCAGCGTGGTGGACGATCTCTGTCCGGGGTTCCGCACCGGGCAGGGCGGGCAGGGCGGCGGGCAGGGCAGTGGGCAAGGATTACCCGGATGAGAAAAGTTTTCCCAGATCCGGACGCGCCGGCGGCAGCGGATGGCAGCGGTGGCCACCGGGAGAACGGCAGCTTGCCGCGATGGATCGGCGGAGCGGTCGGCGGTCGAGGCGCGCGGGGGGCAGGTGGCATGCGGATTGCATTACGTCAGTTGGAGGACTCTCCGCTGCGCTCCGGCTTCACGCTACCGGAACTGGCGATGGCCATCGCCATCATCGGTGTCCTGGTGTCCATCGGCTGGTACACGGCACAGGACTCCATCGCCCGCAACCGCATGATCCGGGTCGCACGCATGCTCCAATCGGACATCCAGATGCTACGGACAATCGCCATCACCACGAACCGGCAGACCCGGATGAAGCTCGTGCATGCGGACGCCGCCCTCAGCCCCGCTGAGGCGCAGCAGGGCGAGTGGCTGCTGCAGGTCGGCAACCGCTCGGATCGCAGCAACGAGTGGGACACGCTGCCGATCAACGAGGCGGACTGGAGCGGCGCGGTCGCGGTGGTGGACGACGAGGGCGAGCGCAGCCTCGCGGCGGGCGGGCGGCAGGAGACCCCCTGGATCAGCCTCGCCCCGTGGTCGGCGCTGTCCGGGCCGGGGCTGGACAACGCGGACTGCGTGGTGTTCTCGCCGCGCGGCTGGATCGAGAACCCGCCGGAGGACTTCCGGACAGGATATATCTCCATGCGGGTGGTCAACAAGCGGGCGATGCTCGACGAGAGCAGCGAGGGTGAGTGGGTGGACTTGAAGCTGGCGCGGGGAGGACTGGCGCGGATGGAGTTCTGGAACGCAGCGGGCGCGCTCCCGGCGAACGCGGTCGGGACGGCGGAAGCGACCGGGGTGACGCCATGAGCGGCTCCAACCTGTTCTCGCGCGCCGCTGCATCGCGCAAATTGCGCCGCGCAGGCTGGCAGGCCGGGGCGGCGGGCTTCACGCTCGTCGAGGTGATGGTCGCGTCGGCGCTGCTGGGCGCCTCGCTGATCGTGATGTTCGGCTTCCACGCGCAGGCCGTCCGCTCCAACATGAACGCCCGCCGCCTGACCGACTGCACCTACCTCGCCCAGAGCCAGATCGAGAACCTGATCTCGATGGACTGGGGCTCGCTCTCCCGGCCCGCCGAGCTGACGGACGGCGGCATCGTGGACGCGGGCTACGACATGTGGGGCAACCTGGAGTGGCCGGCGGCCCCGATCCCGGTCAACGCGGTCAACAACACCGACACGACCCTCGGCCCGCTCATGTACACCGTCTCCTGGGACATCCAGGAGATGGACAGCGACGCGACCTGGCTCCGGCTGCGGGTCCGCTGCACCTACGCGGACAGCGACGGGATCTATCGCGGCACGACGGTCTCCTCCTACCGCTACCGGGACTCCTGATGTCGCCCCGCCCCTGCCCTGATCGCCTGCCCTCTGCCCGCCTGCGGCGCCCGCTCCGGCGCGGCTTCACGCTCGTCGAATTGCTGATCGCCATCGCCATCGGCGTCTTCGTGGTGGGCGCGATCTACAACGTGTTCGCCGCCCAGACCAAGCAGCTCATCTACCAGGATCTCCAGATGGAGATGCACCAGAACCTGCGGCTGGCGCTCGACGTTGTGAGCCGCAGCGCCCGCATGGCGGGCTACGGCACGGGCGGCGCGGCCTGGGGGCCGCTCGGCTTCCAGGGGGCCACCGGCAGCAACAACTACGCGCTGCCGGCGATCATCTCCTACAACGGCACCGGCCCCAACGGCAGCGACGCCCTCACCATCGTCAGCATGGATCCGGGCCTGTCGATGAACACCAACTTCACCTCCCCTGAGACCTGCGCCGTCACCTCGCTCTCCTTCGATCCGGGCATCTTCAGCCAGCAGGCGAAGCTCAGCCAGATCCAGCCAGGCGAGATGATCATGTGCATGGACTACGCGGTGATCGGCGGCTACGTCAGCTACCTGTGGGAGGTCAACTCGGTCAATGCCTCCACCGGCATCGTCAACGTCGCCAGCAACGTCGGCAACTACACCGACTTCGATGAACACTGCGCCAGCAACGTCCCGATGGTCATGGTCTGCTCGCGCGCGCTCATCACCACCTTCTACATCGACGCGGACGACACCGACGGCATCGGGGCGGGCAGCCCCACCCACCCGGTGCTGATGATGGATCTGGACTTCGAGTCGCCCGATAACGACGACATCCCGCTCGTCGACAACATCGAGGACATGCAGATCCAGTACTGCCTCCGGTCGGCGATCGGCGGGACGGACTGCACGGTGGCGACGGCCTGGGTGAACAGCATCGACGACGGCAGCGACGGCGATCCCGGCAACGACGCCGACGACGTGTACATGATCCGCACAAGCTTCGTCGTGCGCTCCAGCCGCATCGATCTCCAGAAGATGCGCGGCAGCACCCGCCCGGCCCTCGCGGATAACACGGGCGGATCGGCGGACAACTACTTCCGCGAGTGGCTGTCCACTGAGGTCACCGTCCGCAACATGCGCCTGATCAACCTCCCATGAGCCTGATCTCCCCATTAGCGAGGACTGCGATGCACCACCCTCTCCCATCCGCCTCCCTGCGCCGCCCCGCCCGGCGGCAGGGTTACGCGATGCTCATCGCGCTGGTCCTCATCGCGGTGCTGACGATCATCGGCGCCACCACGCTCTCGGTCGCGGGCGTGGATCAGCGCATCGCCATGCACAACCAGCGGCACATGGTCATCATGAACGCCGCAGACGCCGGTACGATGCATGCGCGCTACCAGCTTGAGCACCAGCAGCCCGCCGACGAGGGCTGGGACACCGCCGACACCGGCTTCTACATCCCCTCGATCAACTCGGCCGGGGCCGGGGTCGATGACGCCGAGACGATGTTCGTCGGCACCGAGTTCGCGATGAACCAGGGCACCTACCAGGTCAACGCCGTCTATGTGAAGTGCAGCGGCCCGCCGCCGGGCTACTCCACTGAGCAGGGCAACCAGTCGTTCCGCTCGGACTACTGGGACATGCAGTCTCACGGCTGGTTCCGCCCGACCGCCGCCTCCGGCAACGGCGGCGACGCGGCCAACCCCATCCAGGGCACCGTGGCCTCGACGGTCCGCAAGGTCGTCCAGGGGCCGTGCAAGATCCGTTGATCCAGCCCCGGCTGGTTCCACCTCTATTACTGATATTTGATTCCATCAGAGGTGTCTCATGACGCTCCTCGCCCTCCTGCTCCCCACCGTCTCCCTCGCCAGCAGCGCCGGCACCGACGAGATGCTCTCGGAGATCGAGCGCGTCCCGCCGACGGTCGTGTTCGTGCTGGACATGTCCGCCGACATGTCGCTGCCCTGCGACAGCTCCTCCACCACCTCCTGTTTTGAGGACGCTGTCGCGGCGATCAACGGCGTTGTGCGCCACTTCGACTGGGCGCAGTACGGCGTTGTCGGCACGGCGGAGAGCGCCGGCAACTTCGGCTACACGCCCATCGCCCCGGTCGGCTCCTCCTACGCTGAGATCTCCAGCGCCCTCGCTGCGCTCTCTCCCTACAGCAGCGCCACGCGCAACATCTCTGAGGTCGTGTACTCGCTGAACGCCGACTACTTCAGCATCAGCACCGCCTACGAGAACGAGAGCGACGACGACGGCGACAACATGACCGGCGACTGGGCAGAGTCTCCGGTGGAGTACGCCTGCTCGGACACCTACGTCATCGTGCTGGCGCGGGATCGCCCGGTCGACGACGATCAGACCGACGACATCGACGGCCAGAGCACCGCCTGGGCCTACGCCTCGGTCCCCGGCGACGTCGTCTGCGACGCCAGCGGCACCTCCTCGGTCGAGTTCGAGTGCTTCCTCGACAACATCGCCTACCACGGCTGGGGCGTGGCGGACATGCAGTCCTCGCTCTCCGGCCAGCAGAACCTCGTCGTGAACGTCGTGGGCCTCAACGTCCCCGCCGGGAGCATCGGGGACAACCTCTACCAGAACCTCGCCAACGTCACCGGCGGCGCCACCAGCTACACCAACGCCGTCACCGGCGATGACATCCTCAGCGGCGTCCTCGACATCCTCAGCGACGTCCAGAGCGGCATCTACAGCCGCTCCTCGCCGGTCATCACCGCCGACGGCGACTACATGATCTACACCTGGTACGAGATCACCGGCACCAACCCGCTGCCCGAAGGCCACGTCCGCGCCTACGCCATCGACAACGATCCGGCCAGCCCCTACTACGGCCAGCTCACCTACGACGGCCCCGCCGAGTACGGCGGCGCGGTCTGGGACGGCGGCGATCTGCTCGTGAGCCGTCTCGTGCTCCCCAGCGAGTCCAACCCCGACGATCGCGACGGCGTCGGGCAGCGCGACATCTATTTCTTCGACGACGACGCCTGGAGCGGGCTGGCCTCCATGCGCTCTGAGGCCGGCAGCTACTCCCACATGGGTTTTGACGCCGACTTCGTCAACGCCATCCGCGTCTACCCGACCTCCCTCGACAACTACCTCGACACCACCGTCGATCCGTCCAACCCCTCCTGCGCCCTCAACCGCGCCTACGATCTCGACGAGGACTGCGCCGTGGACGCCGACGACCTCCAGGCGCTCGTCGACTTCGTGCGCGGCCTGCCTGAGGCCCGCTTCCGCTATGTGGACATGGAGCGCGGCCGCTGGAAGCTCGCGGACTCCCCCTACGCCGTCCCGGTCGTGGTCTCGGCGCGCAACGACGCCTACTCCACCGACCGCACCTACCAGGCGTTCATCGACGCGCTCGAAGCCGAGGGCGTCCCGTCGGTGGTCATCCTGCCCGCCAACGACGGCATGCTGCATGCCTTCCGCCTCGAAGACGATCCGATGACCGGCGGCGAGGACGAGGCCGGTGAGGAGCTCTGGGCCTGGATCCCCGGCTACGTCGTCCAGCGCAGCCGCAATGAGGAGTGGACCTCCGGCCTGCTCGACCTGATGTGGTACGGCAAGAGCTTCCTGTTCGACGGCTCCCCGGCGGTCGAGGACGTCTGGATCGACGACGACGGCGACGGCGCGAAGTCCGCCGACGAGTGGCACCGCGTCCTCGTCGTCCAGCAGGGCCTCGGCGGCCCGGTCACGCTCGCGCTCGACATCACCGACACCCGCAACCCGCTGTTCCTCTGGGAGCAGACCAACACCACCGACCACACCGCCATGGGCTACACGATGGGGACGCCCTCCATCGTCAACGTCTACGAGTCCGGCCACGATCCGTCCGATCGCTGGGTGGCGATGTGGGGCGGCGGGCGCGCCGTCGGCTTCACTGGCGCCGCCGCCTACTACCGCACCGCCGAGCCGAACCTCTACATGTGGGCCATCGCGGACGCCACCAACACCGGCTACGGCGCCACCCTCGACGCCAACAGCAACGGCCAGGCCGATCTCGACACCAGCGCCGCCGACAACTACTCCGTCCTCGGCGACAACGTCGGCTCCGAACACCCCGATCCCTCCGGCTACGCCTCCGGCCTCAACTACGACAGCGACAGCGCGCTGGAGTATGGCTACATCTCCGCCTCGCTCGCCCTTGTCGACACCGATCAGGACGGCGACGTCGACGTCGGCTACTTCCCCATGACCACCTCCTACCGCCCCGCTGACGAGGGCGGCGGCGGCAAGTCCGACGTGCAGGATCCAGGCTCCTCCTGGATCTTCAAGGTGCTGTTCAACGCCACCGACCCCGACGATCTCACCTGGTGCGAGTTCTATGACCCGCAGCCCGAGCTCGGCGCCCGCCCTGAGGTCTTCTACGCCGCGACCACCGCCTGGATGACCGACGGCTCGCTCGGCGTCTACTGGGGCACCGGCACCCCCTTCGACCGCAGCGGCACGCAGAACGGCTACTTCTTCGCCATGAAAGACCCCAGCCCCACCTCCTGCACCCCCGCCGAACCCATGACCTGTGACGGCAACCCCGGCTACTACCAGCTCCCCAACAGCGGCGAGTCCCTCACCTCCTCGCCCATCGTCTACGCCGGGGTCGTCTACTTCACCACCTACGCCCCCAACGCCGACCAGTGCCAGATCGGTGAGGGCCGCCTCTACGGCCTCTACTACGACGACTGCAGCGGCGGCATCGACGACGACGGCGACGGCGTGGGCGATGAGGCCTCCACCGATCCCGTCGAGGGCTTCCTCTCCCAGCCCACCGTCACTGAGATGGGGACCGTCATGTACGGCTCAGCCACCCCGACCACCGACGGCTCAGAGAACATCGTGGAGACGATCAGCGCGGTCGGTTCGACGATGCTCGGCACCCGCACAATGGCATGGATGGAGATGATGTAGGGATGCCCGCAGGGCGGCTTTTCGGGGATTCCCCGTAGCCCCTTTGTTCCGGGGGCTGGCCCCCGGACCCCCTTGTTTGGGGGGTTGCCCCCGGTGCCCCCTATCCGGGGGCTGGCCCCCGGACCCCCACCGGGAACCGCCGGTTCCCGGACCCTCCTGGGCAAAAGGGGGCTGTGCGCCCCCTCCTGCCGACCTCCCGCAGCCGGGCGGGGAAATTCCGCCAGCGCGCCTGAGTCGCGCAGGCTCCATGATTCCCCCCCGGCGCCCCCCCGGTTATTGTAATACCGGGTTCCATCGGATCTGCAGGATGCCCATGGGTGTCCGCTATTGAACTCCCTCACAGTCGATGCCCCGTACGCTGTTATCCAGATCGTTCAGATCACGGGCGCAGCACTGTTCTCAATATTCATCCCGAAAACACTCATGTCCGAAATCACAATCGCAATCATCCTGACAACCGCCAGAGTCATCAGGAGCGCAACCAGAGAGTAGAGCGAACAATTATACCGAACCTGGAAATAGACTGCCGAGGTGCGCCCTCCGTCCCTTCACCCCTGGGGAGAAGGTGGCCCAGAGGGCCAGATGATGCTCGTTTCAGCATAATTTTTTCCTCATCCGTCAGCCTCCGGCTGCCACCTTCCCCCCATCCCAGGGAGAAGGGACGGCATTCTTCTTCTCGATTCGGTATCATGCAGGAGATCCT
>JBEIQZ010000140.1:0-11594 GCA_040376255.1 Alphaproteobacteria bacterium | reverse complement strand
TCGTAGCTCTCCACCATGCGCTCCAGCGCGAACATCGGCGCGCGTGCGAGGGCGCGGCGGCTGAGATCGGCGCGCAACGCCTCATCTTCGAGGCGCAGGATCGCCGCCCGGATCAGATCGGGGCGCTCCGGCGGGACGAGCAGGGCGGCGTCGCCCAGCACCTCCGGCAGCGCATCGACGGCGGCGGCGACGACGGGGAGCCCGGCGGCCAGCCCCTCGGCGGCCACCAGTGAAAAACCCTCCCAGCGCGAGGGGATGATCAGCGCGTCGGCGCGGCCCATCCAGCCGGGGATGTCCTCCTGCCGCCCCTGCCAGCGGATCTGCGGGTGGGGCGGGCAGATCGGGCCGTCGCCGAGGACGTCGATCGTCCAGCCCGGGGGGAGGGCGTCCGGCAGCAGATCGAACCCCTTCTGCCGGGTGAGGCGCCCGATGGCCAGCAGGCGCCGACCGTGGCCGGGCGCGGGGCGGGCGCGGGCAGCGGAGCAGCCGGTGAAGCGCGCGGTGTCGACCCCGTTCGGGATGACGGTATCGACGCGGAGCCGGCGGAGGCGCGCCCAGTCCCGGACGGCCCCGCTGACCGCGACGGTGCAGGGGTTGAGCGGCTCCAGCAGGCGGCGCAGGCCGATGCGCCAGGCTGCGTCGGGGTCGGGGTTGTGGAGGGTGCTGATCAGGCCGGGGTGCGGGGCGGCGGCGAGGCGGCCCCAGGTGTCCCCGGCGGCGAGGTGGGTGTGGACGATGTCGGCGGCGCGGAGGACGGGGCGCAGCCGGTGGAGGGCGCGGAGGCCGGGGTGGCGGCGCGCGCGGTCGCCGGAGAAGGCGGGGAAGCCGGCGTCGGCGAACGCCCCGGTCAGCGCCCCGCCCGGCTGCACCGTGCAGACCGAAGGCAGGATGTCGGGCGCGTGGCGGCGGCACAATTCCAGCACCAGCCGCTCCGCCCCGCCCGGCGACAGATCGCAGAGGACATGGACGACCCGGAGCGGCGGGCGCGGGGCGTCCGGGTGGCACGGGTCTTGCTTATCGGTTGGCAGTACAGACCTTGGAATGTTGGAGTATATGATGGCACGGTCGCTGCAAGTCAAGCATGAAGAGAAGGCCGCTACTTCCTCGCTGCTCAACGGGTTCATCCTCGTCGCGCTGGCGTGGCTGATCGGCAGCGCCCTGTTCTCCGGCGCCGCTGAGAGCGCGACGACCCTGCCTGCAGCCGCGCCTGCAGCCGCGCCCCTCCGGTAGCAGCGCAGGCTGAATCTACGACCGGTTGCTGATTTGCAACGATTCGTAGATTCGACTCCCTTTCGCCGCCCCTGCCCGCGCCTATTCCTCCGCTGTCGGCATCTTCACCGTCTCGATCATGCACTCGCGGATCCGCAGGAAGTTCGACGCCCGATCCGAATGGCTGTCGATCCGGATGCGCTCCTGGCCGACGCTGACCTCGAACCGGGTGAAGGCGCCGAGGAAGCTGCGGCTCCGCAGGACGCAGGGGATGCCGACCTCGGCGAATTCCACGGACTCCGGGCGGAAGCTCAGCCGCACCGGCTCTTCAAAACCGGGGCTCTCCCGGATGAAGACGCGGTGGATGTAGATCGATCCAGCGCGGCGGACGGCGTGCAGGTGGTTCATATGGCCGATGAAGGAGCCGACGAACGGCGTCTTCGGGCGGCGATAGAGGCCGGCCGGATCGTCGACCTGCTCCAGCACGCCCCCGTTCATCACCCCGATGCGGTCGGAGATGCTCATCGCCTCCTCCTGATCGTGGGTGACGAGCAGCACAGAGAGCTTCGCCGCGCGCGCCAATTCGGCGATCTGCACGCGCAATTCCACGCGGAGCCCCGCGTCCAGCGCTGAGAGCGGCTCGTCGAGCAGCAGCACCTTCGGCCGGGTGATCAGCGCCCGCGCCAGCGACACCCGCTGCTGCTGGCCGCCGGAGAGGGCGTGGGCGGGCCGGTCGCCCATCCCGGTCAGCCCCACGCGCTGCAGCAATTCCAGCGCCTTCGTTCGCGCCTGCGGATCGTTCCGGAGCTTCAGCGGGTAGGCGACGTTCTCCACCACGGTCATGTGCGGCCAGATCGCGTGCGACTGGAACACCATCCCCAGCCCGCGCTGCTCGGGCGGGACGAGCCGACCCGGCGCGACCACCGGCTCGCCGTTGATGTGGATGGTGCCGCTGTCGGGCTGCTCCAGCCCGGCGATCATGCGGAGCGTCGTCGTCTTCCCGCAGCCTGAGGGGCCGAGCAGGGTGAAGATCTCCGCGTCGTGGATCTCCAGATCGATGCCCTTGACGACCCTGTTTGCCGCCGCGCCGCTGCCATAGCTCTTCGTGACGCCTGCCAGTACCACGCTCATGTCGCCCCCCGGTTCCGTCCGGCCAGCCAAAGTGCCGCCGCCCCGATCCCCATCACCGCCACCACCAGCACCGCCAGCACCGCCGCCGCCGACGGATCGGCGTAGCTCTGCAGGTAGAACAGCAGCGTCCCCAGCACCTCAGTCTCCGGCCCCTTCAACAGCACTGAGAGCGTCAGCTCGCAGAAGCACGGCACGAACACCAGGAACCACGCGCTCTGGAGCGCCGGCATCAGGATCGGCAGCGTGACGTCCCGCAGCACGCCCCCCGTCCCTGCGCCGCTGATCCGCGCCGCCTCTTCCAGGCTCGGGTGCATGCTCTGGAGCGCCGCCCGCGCCCCGTCGAGCGGCAGCGCCACGAACCGCGCGGTGTACGCCAGCCCGAGCAGCCAGAGCGTGTCCGGCAGCGACAGGATCAGGCTCACCCGATCCAGCAGCACGAACCGGATGTCCTGCGACCAGCAGAGCAGCAGCCCCAGCCCCAGCACGCTCCCCGGGATCAGGAACGGGAGCCGCGCCGCCGCCGCGATCCCGCGATCCAGCGCCGTCCCCCGCCGCTGCGCCAGCCAGCCGAGCACCAGCCCCGCGCCGCAGGCCGCCGTCGCCGCCGCCGTCGCGAGGATCGTGCTGTGCAGGAGCGCCCGGTGCAGCCGCCCGTCGCTGAGCAGATCGATCCACGGCTTCAGCCCGAGGTTGGACGGCCCGATCCCCGCGCCGAGCCGCAGCGTGAAGCTGCCGATCACCACCGCGATCAGCGGGAGCAGCGCGGCCACCGCCACATACAGCCCCACCCCCGCCGCCGCCGCCGGGAGCGCCACCGGCTCCACCGCCCGCCCGCCCGCCGGGACCGAGAAGCCGCGCCGCCCCTGCATCCAGCGGAACAGCAGCGGCGCGCCCACCCCCGGCACCAGCAGCAGCAGCGCCAGCAGCACCGCCTGCGGTCGTCCGGTCGCCGGGGACAGCTCCAGCGCCTGATAGATCCGCGTCGTCAGCACCGGATCGGGCGAGGAGGACGACGCTGAGAGCAGGTACGGCACCCCGAAGCTCGCCGCCGCCGAGGCCAGCACGAACCCCGCCGAGGCCAGCAGCGCCGGGAGCGCCATCGGCAGCGTGATGTCCCGCAGGATCTCGCGCCGCCCCGCCCCCGCCACCCGCGCCGCCTCCTCCATCGACGCCGGGACGCGGTTGAGCGCGTCCTGCACCGAGAGCGCCACGAACGGCGTCAGGTGCAGCCCGAGCACCCAGATCATCCCCCAGAGCGAATAGATGTTGAGCGGCAGCAGCCCCGTCAGGAGGCCGTTGGTCGGGTTCGCGAGCTGGATCCAGGCGATGGTGCTGACGTAGGGCGGGATCACATAGGGCAGCCGCACCCCCATCGCCACCCAGCCCGGCAGCCGCACCCGCGCCAGCGCCACCCCCAGCGGCACGCCGAACAGGTTTGTCACCGCCAGCACCCCCAGGCAGAGCAGCGCGCTGTTCAGCAGCGCCGCCCCGTCGAACGCCCCGCCGAGCACCGCCGGGAGCTCCTGCCACCGCAGCGCCCCCAATTGCAGCAGCAGCGCCCCCAGCGGCATCGCCACCGCCATCAGCAGAAACACCGCCGCCGCCAGCCGCAGCAGCGCCTCCCCGCCCCGGAGCGCCGCCATCAGCCGCCACTCAGGAGCTGCTGCAGCCGCTGCTTGCGCGGCTCAGACTCCGCCGCTGCGCGCGCATAAAAATCCGCCGGGAGCGGCAATTGCCGGATCTCTGAGAGCGGAGGCGCCCCGGCGGGCGGCGGATACTCCGGCAGCGGACTGTGCATCTTCCCCGCCACGATCTGCTCCTGCGCGGAGGGGCCGAACAGCCAGTCGTAGACCCGCTCAGCCGCAGCAGGCTCCCCGCACCCGCGCGGGATCGCCAGCGGCCCCGGCACCGCCACCGCCCCCTCCTCCGGGATCGCCCAGCTCACGCGCGGATCGGGCCGCGACAGCAGGTTCTCCAGCAGCAGCATCCCGTAGGGCCGCTCCCCGCTCTGGATGCGCCCCATCACCGCCGAGCTGCCCCCGGACGCCACCCAGCCGTTCCGCTTCAGCCCCGGCAGCCAGTCCGGCCCGAGCGCCGTCTCCAGCGCCGCCACCGCAGTGAAGGTCGTCCCCGAGGACAGCGGATCGCCGGTCGAGAACCGATCTTTGTACAGCGGATCGGCGAGCAGCGCGTAGCTGATCGGCGGCGCGACGATGCTGCCCGCCGCCTCCCCGCCGGACACGGGCGGCGGCGCCGAGAGCCCCGCCAGCACCATCAGCGAGATCCGGAACGCCGCGTGATCGGGCTGCACCCAGCCCCGGTTCACGTCCAGCACGCCGAGCGCCTTCGGCGTCACATAGGGCAGCAGCAGCCCCCGCCGCGACAGATCGACGTACCAGCCCGGATCCGATGTCGCCAGCAGGCAGGCCCGGCTCCCGCCCGCCGCCTGCTCCGCCTCCCACCGCGCCGCCACCTTCTCAGAACCCGACTGGAACCACTGGAGTCGGACGCCCGGCAATTCCGCCTCCGCCAGCGGCTTCAGCGCGTCGATGACCTCCTGATACATCGAGGTGTACACCCACACCTCCGCGATCTCCTGCCCGCCCTGCCCGCCCGCAGGCGCAGCCGCACCCTGCCCCGGCGGGCTGAACTCGACGCGACAGGCCAACATCGCAAGCAGCATCCCTCAGCCTTAACAGGCTGTGATGTCCGGTGGGTTGCGCAGCAGGGTGTCGGCGCTATGCTGTACAATCAGCGTGACTCATGTTAGAGTCACGAAATCACGGGAGGCGCGATGCTCAGGTGGCTGCTGCTGGCGGGAGGCTGCGGGCTGGACGTCGTACCCGGGCCAGACGTGTCGCCGGATGAGCCGCCGGACGGGACCGTCGTCGAGGGCGGGGACTGGTACTGCACGGAGACCAGCACCCTCGGGCCGCGCCAGCTCCGCCTGCTCACGCGCGAGGAGTACCGGAACACAGTGCGCGACCTGCTCGGCGCGCTGTCGATCCCGGTGTCCGGGGATCTGCCGGGCGGGCAGCCCTGCGGGACGGCGACCTTCGCGCTCGACGATCCGGGCATGGTCTACGGGAGCGTGGCTGTGGCGGGCAGCTTCAACGGCTGGGACGCGGGCGCCTGGCCGATGGCCTATGACAGCGGCGCTGGGCAGTGGGTCCGCACCGAGATCCTCGGTGAAGGCACATTCCAGTACAAATTTGTCGTCGACGGGGCCTGGATCGCGGATCCCGCCAACCCCGATCAGGCCGACGACGGCTACGGCGGCGCAAATTCCGTGCTGAACCTCTCCTGCACAGCCGCCCTCGACCTCGGGGCGCTCACCGCAAACTTCCCGGTGGAGAGCCGCCCGCAGGGCTTCCCCTTCGACAACAGCGCCGCCGCCGGCCTGGTCAGCGCCTCCCACGCCGACGCCCACCTGCTCGCCGCCGGGGCCGTCGCCGCCGCGATCGCCGCCGATCTCGACGGCGCCGTACAGCGCATCGCCGCCTGCGCCCCCGCCGACCCCGGCTGTGACGCCGCCTTCGCCGCCGACTTCGGCGCCCTCGCCTTCCGCCGCCCGCTCACTGAGGCGCAGATCGCGCGCTACACCGCGCTGATCCAGGCGGAGGGCTTCCCGCTGGCGATCGAGGCGATGCTCTCCTCCCCGTACTTCCTCTACCGCTCTGAGCTGGGCGCGGATCAGGGGGACGGCACCTTCCAGCTCGACGGCTACGAGCTGGCCTCGGCCATGTCCTACTTCTACTGGGCGAGCCTGCCGGACGCGGCGCTGCTGGCGGCGGCAGCGGACGGCTCGCTGCTGACCGACGCGGGGATCCGGGCGCAGGCGGCGCGCATGCTGGCCGATCCACGGGCGCGCGATCGGCTCGCCCGGTTCGCTGAGCAGTGGCTCGGCGCGGAGCCGGTGCTGACCACCGAGAAGGCGGTGGAGTTCCCGGCGGAGATCCGGGCGGCGATGCTGGAGGAGGCGGGCGGCTTCGTCGCCGGGGTGGCCTTCGACGGCTCCGGGGAATTCTCTGATCTGCTCCTGGCGGCGCCCGCGCCATCGGCTGCGCTGGTGGGCTGGTACGGGACGGCGGGATCGGCGGAGCGCGGCGGGCTGCTCGGGCTCGGGGCGGTGCTGGCCACGACCGCCCACTCCGACCAGACGTCCCCGGTGCGGCGCGGGCTGTTCGTCCGGGAGCGGCTGCTGTGCCAGGAATTCGGCCCACCGCCCGCCGAGGCCGGGGGCGTCCCCGACATCGACCCCGACGCCACCACCCGCGAGCGCTTCGCTACCCACACCGCCGATCCCAACTGCGCGGCCTGCCACCGGTACATCGATCCGGTCGGCTTCGGCTTCGAGCACTTCGACCCCACCGGACGCTGGCGCGACACCGACGGCGGGCTCCCCATCGACGCCTCCGGCGACCTCGCAGACATCGCCTTCCTCGGCCAGGGCAGCAGCCTCCCCTTCAGCACCCTCCCCGATCTGAGCGCCGCCCTCGCAGGCAGCGACCGCGCCCCCGCCTGCTACACCGCCCAGGTGATGCGGCTGGCGCTCGGCTGGCAGCCGGAGCTGGACGAGGTCTGCGCCTACGACGCGATCCGGCTCGGCTTCAAAGCCTCCGGCTACGACCTGCAGGAGCTGATGATCCTCGCCACCCTCTCCGATCCCTTCCGCCTGCGGGTGTCCCCATGATCTCATCCGGCAGAAAAGCTGTGCATCCCTGGATCAACCTCCTGCGATCCCCCTCCCGGCGCGGGCTGCTCAGGATGTTCGGCGGCGCGGCGCTCTCCGCCCCGCTCTGGCGCCCGCTGCTGTCACCGGGCAGCAGCCGCGCCGCCGACGGGAGCGCGGAGCGCGTCATCTTCTTCTACTTCCCCGACGGCGTGGCCGGCCCCAGCCAGAACGGCGAGGCCTCGCTCTGGCACTGCACCGGCTCCGAGAGCAGCTTCACCCTCTCAGAGACCCTCTCCGCCCTCGCCCCCTGGCAGCAGAAGTGCCTGTTCTTCAACGGCCTCTCCATGGGCGGCACCGACTCCGGCAGCCACCCCGGCGGCGCCAAGAAGCTCCTCACCGCCGCCGACTATGGTAACAACGAGTCCATCGATCAGCTCCTCGCCCGCACCGCCGGGTGGTCCTCGCCCTGGCGCCACCTCTACCTCGGCGCCCAGGCCACCCTCAACAACGCCTCCGGCGACAAGCACATCTCCTACCCGGTCAGCGGCCAGTCCCTCGCCCCGGAGGACGATCCGCGCCGCGCCTTCAGCGCGCTGTTCGGCAATTTCACGCCCGGCTCCGGCACGGACAGCGGCACCGGCGCAGACGGCGCGCCCCGCCAGAAGGTCATCGACAGCGTCAAGGACGACCTCCTCGAATTGCGCGGGCAGCTCGGCGGGGGCGGTATCGAGCAGGACAAGCTCGACTACCACCTCTCCTCCCTCGAAGAGCTGGAGGGCCGCCTGACCGGCGGCAGCGGCGGCGCCTCATGCAGCGATCCCGCCGTCGACACCTCCGGCATCAGCGACGCCACGATCGCCTCCGCCGAGGCCTTCCCCGCCATCCTCCGCGCCCAGACCGACCTGATGGTGCTGGCGATGGAGTGCGGCATGACCCGCGTCGGCACGATCCAGGCCGCGACCCACACCTCCGAGCTGATCATGAGCCGCTTCGCCGGGACGGAGATGTACGACCCCGCCTACGACATGCGGAGCCACCAGGCCAGCCACTACGGCGCCTCCCACAACCGCAGCTCCCGCGAGTTCTCCGCCTACCTCGCCCAGCGCAAGTGGTGGGTCCAACAGTTCGCCTACCTCCTCCAGCAGCTCGACGCCCGCCCCGAGGGCGACGGCACGATGCTCGATCACTCCATCGTCGTCCTCTGCACCGAGGTCTGCGACGGCAATACGCACCTCCACGACAACATGCCGTTCGTGCTGGCCGGAGGCGGCAACATCGGGATCAACCCCGGGCGGCTGCTCCAGTACAGCGGCGACCGGCACGGCAACCTCTGGGTCAGCGTGGCGCGCAAGATGGGGCAGGACATCGGGTATTTCGGCGACGCCAGCAGCGGGCCGCTCTGGGGGGTATAAAAAGAGGGTATCCTCTCCGGCAGAGGTGTCATGCCCGATCCAGCCCCGCCTGACGCAGCTCCGGTCGCGCGCTACCGGATGGCGGGCGCCGCCATGCTCGCCGTCTGGCTGTTCCACGCCTGGGAGCACACCCGGCACGGCACGCTCTGGGAGCTCTATTGGGCCTGCAACATGAGCGTGCTGTTCACCGGGTTCGCCGCCCTCGCCGGATGGCGGCGCGGGATCGGGATGGGCGTCTGCATGCTGGCCTTCGGCGCCCCGCTCTGGATCATCGACCTGATCAGCACCGGTGACTTCTTCTTCGGCTCGCTGCTGACCCACTTCGGCGTCCCGCTGCTCGGCGTCTGGAGCCTCCGGCCGGGCGGCTGGCCCGCCGGGACCACCCTGCCCGCTACCGCCGTCCTGATCGGCTTCATGCTCATCAGCCGCCTCACCACCCCGCCGGAGATGAACATCAACCTCGTGTTCCGCATCTACCCCGGCTGGGAGCACCTGTTCCCGAACCACGCCGCCTACCTCGGCTTCCTCGCCGGGATCGGCACCGGCCTGTTCTGGGTCACCGGCGCGGCGCTCGGCAGGCTGCTGAAGCGGCAAGACGCTGCATGAACCCCGATCTGGATCTCTACACGCGCCACATCAGCCCGGCCTTCATGCGCCTGCTCGGGACGTTCGGCTACGGCCGCGCCTTCGTCCGGGCCGAGGGGATGTACGTCGAGGACGATCAGGGGCGGCGCTACCTCGACATGCTCGCCGGCTTCGGGGCGGTGCCGCTGGGGCACAACCCGGAGGTGCTGAAACAGGCATTGATCAATGCGCTCTCTGACAACCCGCTCCACCTCAACCTCGTCGGCCCCTCACTCCCCGCCGCCCGCCTCGCCGCCCGCCTCGCCGGCTTGAGCGGCCTGCCCCGCTGCATCTTCGCCAACACCGGCAGCGAGGCCGTGGAGGCGGCGATGAAGCTCGCCCGCGCCGCCACCGGACGCGCCGGGCTGCTCTACATGCAGGGCGGCTTCCACGGGATGGGCCTCGGCGCGCTCTCAGTGATGGGCCACCCGCGCTTCCAGAAACCGTTCCTGCCGCTGCTCCCCGGCTGCGAGGCGATCCCGTTCGACGATCTGGAGACCGCAGAGGCCCTGCTGAAGCGGCGCAGCTACGCCGGGGTGATCCTGGAGCCGATCCAGGCCGAGGGCGGCGTCATCCGGCCCCGCCCCGGCTACCTGCGGAGCCTCAGCGCGCTCTGCCGCCAATATGGCACGATGCTGCTGCTCGACGAGGTGCAGACCGGGATCGGGCGCACCGGGACGATGTTCTGCTTCGAGCAGGACGGGTTCGTCCCGGACGTGCTGATCCTCGGCAAGGCCCTCGGCGGCGGCCTGCTGCCCGTGTCGGCGATCCTCTGCGGCGAGGAGGCCCACGACCGCGCCTGCGGCAGCCCGGAGCGCTTCGACCTGTTCAGCGGCACCTACAGCCAGTACGCGCTCGGCGCCGCCGCAGGCCTCTGTACGCTCGACGCCGTCCCGCCCCTGCTGCCGCAGATCCAGGAGCGCGGCGCGCTGTTCGGGCAGACGCTCCGCTCCGCCCTCGCCGGTCACCCCCTCGTCAAGGAGATCCGGGGGCGCGGGCTGCTCTGGGGGATCGAGTTCGGCCCGACCAACCGCAGCATCCTCGGCCAGCTCGCCCCCGGCGCCGTGCGCCTCATCTCCCGGCAGGTCTTCGGCCAGTGGGTCGCCCTCCGGCTGCTGGAGCGCGGCATCCTCTGCCAGCCCGCCTCCCAGCGCTGGGACGTCCTGCGCCTGGAGCCCTCCCTGATCGTCACCGATGACCAGATCGCCCACTGCGTCTCAGAGCTGGCCGACATCCTCGACGGCTACCGCGATCCCGGCTCAGTCCTGTGGGAGGTCGCGGGCAGGCTGAGCGAACAGTACCGCAGCCGATGGAGCTTCCGATGAGCAACGCCCCGCTCAGCCAGTGGCAGAAAGACCTGCGCTTCACCACCGGCCTGCTGCTGAAGCGCCCGTTCCAGATCCTCGTCCAGGTCACCAACCGCTGCAACCTGAAGTGCAGCTTCTGCGACTTCTGGCCGAACCCGGCCCCGCGCGGCGAGGAGCTGACGGTCGCCGACTACCGGCGCGTCTCCGAGGAGCTCGCGGCCATCGGCTGCTTTATCGTCTCTGTCGAGGGCGGCGAGCCGTTCTCGCGCCCGGACATCCTGGAGATCGTCGCGGCGTTCTCCCGCCACCACATCACCCTCTTCTTCAGCAACGGCTGGTTGCTCAACGAGGATCGCGCAAAGTCTCTGTTCCAGGCAGGGGTGGCCCAGGCCAGCGTCTCCATCGACTTCCCCGACGCGGCCCGCCAGGATCGCAAGCGCGGCGCCGCCGGCTGCCACGAGCGGGCCTGGCAGGCCGTCCACCACCTCCGCGCCGCCGCCCCGCGCAACAGCCGCCAGGTCAGCGTGATGAGCGTGCTGATGCAGGAGAATGAAACAGATGTAGAAAGCCTGTTACAGCAGACCGCCGCCGCTGATGTCGGCCACCAGCTCACGCTCATCTCCACCGCAGGCTACCGCCGCACCGGCGCCGACGCCCCGCCCTCGCCTGAGGCCGTCGCCCGGCTGCCCGATCTCTGGGCGCGCTACCCTCACCTCCGCTTCTACCGCTCCTACTTCGACCGCATGCACACCTTCCTCACCCACGACGAGGCCGTCCGCGCCGCCGCCGGGATGCCCGCCTGCGACGCGGGGCTGCGGAGCATGAACCTCGATCACGTCGGCCAGATCTCCGCCTGCATCGAGCGCATCAATGAGCCGGTCGGGAACGTCAAGGACGCCTCCATCGCCGATCTCTACCGGCGGCTCCAGGCGCAGCAGGATCAGCGCGCGGGCTGCCAGCGGTGCTGGACGGCCTGCCGGGGGCTGCTCTCGGCGGCGGGACATGGCGGGCCGCAGGACTGGCTCGACATGGCGACGCGCCTGAGGACGACGTGAGGAGAGGGGAGGACTGAAGTCCTCCCCTCTCCTCACGTCATCCTCAGGCGATGTTGTTGGCTGCGCGCTGGCGCGCTCCGCTGTGCTTGTTGCAGGCGGGGTGGTTGGTGGGGGGCTGCGGGGGCTGGGGGGGGGTGCGGGGGCTGCTGGGGTTTCGGGGGGTTCATCGAGAAGAAGAATG